>NZ_LMRC01000035.1:0-176004 GCF_001425565.1 Methylobacterium sp. Leaf466
CTGAGGCCCGCTATCCCGTCACGACGGCCCTGGCCGAGGCCGGCTTCACGGTCGCCCTGGTCGATCCGCGCCGGGTCCGAGCGTTCCGCACGGCCGAAGGACTGATCGCCAAGACCGACCGGCTGGACGCCGCGCTCATCGCGCGCTTTGCTCATCGCATGCCCGAGCATCTGCACCCTGCGCCCACGCCCGATCAGGTCCGGCTCAAGGCGCTCTCGACCCGCCGGCGCCAGATCACCGAACTGATCGCCATGGAGAAGACGCGTCTCGCCCAGGCCCTCGATCCTCTGGTGGCCGACAGTCACCGGGCGGTGATCGAGGCCCTGGAGGGCGCCTGCGCCGCCATCGAGGCGGAGCTCGATCAGCGCATCGGCGACGATCCGGCCCTCGCCCGCAAACGCGCCATCCTCACCTCGATCCCCGGCATCGGCCGGCGCATCGCCACCGTGCTGATCACCGACATGCCCGAACTCGGCAGGCTCGGCCCGAACGTGCCCGACCTTCAAGACGCCCTACAAAGCGATGCGAGAGGCGGGCAAACCCGCCAAGGTCGCCATCGTCGCCACCGGCCGACGCCTCGTCGTCCTCGCCAACGCCCTGGTCAAGGACGACAAAACCTTCGCCGAAAGCGACCTCATGGCTTGACCNCCGCCAAGGTCGCCATCGTCGCCACCGGCCGACGCCTCGTCGTCCTCGCCAACGCCCTGGTCAAGGACGACAAAACCTTCGCCGAAAGCGACCTCATGGCTTGACCGACAATACAGTCGCCGCTTGATCCAAGCGGAAACCGTCTCACGCCATCCGTTCGATCCCGGTGGCGTCGAGCGCCGACAGGGCCTGCGTCACGGTCACCGGGCCGATCATGAGGTCGGGCGCGATCTCGGCCAGAGGGACGAGGACGAAGGCGCGTTCGCGCACGAACCGGTGCGGCAGCACCAGCCGCTCGTCGGCGATGTCGGCGCCGTCGTAGAAGAGGACGTCGATGTCGATGACCCGTGGCCCCCATCGGCGTTCGCGAACCCGGCCGAGGGCGGTCTCGATGGCCAGCCCCGCTTCGAGCAGGGCATGCGGGCTCAGGGTCGTGTCGACGGCCACGGCGGCATTCAGGAACCAGTCCTGGTCGGTGTCGCCCCAGGGCGGCGTGCGATAGTCGCTCGACCGCGCCGTGATGCGGATGCCGGGCGTCACCGCCAGTCGCGCCACCGCTTCGGCCAGGATCGCCGCCTTGTCGCCGATGTTGCTGCCGAGGCCGAGATAGGCGGCCGTCATGCCGGCACCGCGGAGCGCCGCTGCCGTGCGATCACGACCGAGACCCCGTCGATCACCGCCGGCACCGGCGCGCTCGGCTTGTCCACCCGCACCGTCACGCCGTCGAGGAGGGGGAACCCGTCGAGGAGGGTGGCGGCGATGACCTCGGCCAGGGCCTCGATCAGGTCGAAGCGCCGCTCCGTGGCGATCCGGACGACGACGGCGGTGAGATCGGCGTAGCTGACCGTGGCGGCGACCGCGTCGGAGCGTCCGGCCGGGCCGAGATCGAGGGTGCAATCGAGGGAGATGTAGAACCGCTGCCCGATGCGCGCCTCCTCGGCCAGGAGGCCGTGATAGGCGAAGACGGCGATGCGCTCGACGAGGATGTGGTCGGTCATGCCGATGCCGCCTCCAGCGGAGGACGCATCACCGCATCGACGACGCGCAGGGCATCGACATGGGCGCGCACGTCGTGGACGCGCACGATGTCGGCGCCGAGGGTGGCCGAGAGGACATGCGCGGCGATGGATCCCGACAGCCGGTCGGCGGGCCGGGTCTCGCCCTCCTGCAGTCGCCCGAGGAGCGACTTTCGCGAGACGCCCACGAGCACGGGAAAACCGAGAGCCCGGATCTCGGGCAGGCGCCGCAGGGCCTCGAGATGCTGCGCCCAGCTCTTGCCGAAGCCGATGCCCGGATCGAGGACGATGTCGCGGTCATGGATGCCGGCCCGCCGGGCGATCGCCAGGGAGTGTTCGAAGAAAGCCAGCATGTCGGCGACGATGTCGATCCCCGGATCGATGGTCTCGCGGTTGTGCATCACCATCACCGGCGCCCCGTGGGCGGCGGCCACGGTGGCGATTTCGGGCTCGCGTTGCAGGCCCCAGACGTCGTTGACGATGGTGGCTCCCGCCTCCAGGGCGAGGCGGGCGGTGGAGGCCTTGTAGGTATCGATGGAGATCGGCACGCCGAGATGCGGGGCGAGGGCGCGGATCACCGGCAGGACGCGCGCCTGCTCCTCCTCCGCGGTCACCGGGACATGTCCGGGGCGGGTCGACTCGCCGCCGATGTCGACGAGGGCGGCGCCCTCGGTCACCAGGGTCCCGGCCTGGTCCCGGGCCGCGTCCAGGGCCTGGAAGCGACCGCCGTCGGAGAAGGAATCGGGCGTGACGTTGAGGATGCCCATGACCAGGGTGCGGCGCCCAAGGTCCGGAAGCAGCGCGGCGAGGGGCGTTGGAGCTGTCGGCACGGCGTCTCGTCACTCGGGAAGGGGGTATGCCCGGCAGACCCGGACCGCCCCCGTGTCATCCCCGCGAAACGGCGCTCATGCAAGGCGAAAACGCGAGGGCGCTGGGCCCGGTCCGCGCTCGCGGACGGACCGACGCCCGGCCCTCAGGTGCTGCCGCGATAGCAGCGGATCTCGGCCTCGGCCTGAGCGCGCCGAAGGTCGGCGACCTGGTCGTCGAACACCTTGGTGGTCTTGAACTGGGCCGTGCGCGCGCCGATACCCTGGCGCATCGAGAGCACGGTGCTCGCCTGCACGTATTTGTCGTACGGCAGGATCGAGGCGAGGGCGTCCAGCGAGCACGAGCAGCGCGACAGCGCCTCGCGCGACTGGCCGTTGGCCGCCATGCAGCCGAAGATGTAATCGGCCCGCGCCTCGGTGGGGTAGTCGTTCTCGCCGTCCACGGCCAGCGCCGGTCCGGCGAGCATGGCGAAACCGACGAGGGCGCCCGCGGCGCGTTCAACCAGCGTTCTGATCATAGCTCAGCTTCTCCTCGAGGAGTTCTCCGCCCTCCGGGTTCTTGGACTGCGCCTCGATGGAGAGCAGCTCGCCGGGAACGGCCTCGGATGTGACGAAGACATAGGTCAGGTTGTCGAACCCGCGCATGCGATCCTTCATCCTGTCCTCGACGAAGGGCCGGGTCTCGATGCGCCAGGCATCCACCGTCCGACCCTTGAAGGTCGCCTTGACCGGCGTCACCGTGGCGTTCTCGCGCAGGGACTTGCGGATGGCGTTCTTGATGTAGCGCGGGTTGGCCATCAGGACGCGGGCGAGATCCTTGAGGTGATGCTCCAGGAACAGCGTCATCACCGGATTGCCGGGCATGTCGGTGAAAGGGCCGGCCGGGAAGCGGTTGGCGCCCGAGAACATCTCGACCCGGATGGTGCGGGTGTCGGGGTTGGCGCCCGGGTCGATCATCAGCTTGATGCGATCGTCGAGGGGAGGGCCGAACGGGGCCTTCTCGATGCCGCTGCGGCGCAGGTAGCCGTAGGTGAGCGTGGTGCCGGGGGCGACGTTCTTCATCTGCGGCTGTTCGAACAGCACGTCGGAGGCGTTGGGCACATCCGCTTTGGCGGCGTCCGGCTTGATTTCATCCGGCTTGGCAGCGTCCGGCTTGGCCGCCTCCACGGGCGGGACCTCGGTGGGCGGGGCGGTCTGCGCCAGAGCGGACGATGTCAGGACCGCGATCAGCGCGGCCAGTCCGAAAATCTTCACTGGGGGGCTTCCTCCGTCAGCGGCGAACGGACCGCGCGGTCCGCGTTACTGCCGATGGTGCGATACACGTAGTCGGGCGGGGTCTCGGCCGCTTCCTCGGTGGCGAGTTCGCGGACCTTGGCGTGGAGGGGCGAGAGCGAGCAGGCCGGGTCGGTGGCGGCGGCGTCGCCGGCCAGCGCCAGGGCCTGGCAGCGGCAACCGCCCCAGTCCTTCTCGCGCCGGTCGCAGGAGCGGCAGGGCTCCTGCATCCAGTCGGTGCCGCGGTAGGCGGTGAAGGCCGGGGAGTTCGCCCAGATGTCGCCGAGCGAATGATCGGTGACGTACCAGAACTCCAGTTGCTTGATGGTCTCGGCGGCGTGGCAGGGCAGCACCTTGCCGGCCGGGGTGACGTTCATCAGCTTGCGGCCCCAGCCGCCGGCGCAGGCCTTGGGGTATTTCGCATAATAGTCCGGCACCACGAGGTCGATGACGAGCTGGCCCTTGAGCCGCTCACGCGCCGCCTCGACGATCCGGATCGACCGGTCGACCTGGGCCTTGTCCGGCATCAGAGCGGGCCGGTTGACGTAGGCCCAGCCGTAATACTGGGTGTGGGCCACCTCCAGGCGCTTGGCGCCAAGCTTCACCGCGAGGTCGATGAAGCCCTCGACCTCGTGGATATTGCCGCGGTGGATCACGCTGTTGAGGGTCAGCGGCAGGCCGAGCTGCGTCACCCGCTCGGCGAAGGCGAGTTTCTGGGGCTGCGCGTTCTTGAGGCCGCCGATCTTCTCGGCATTGGCGGCATCGACGCCCTGCACCGACAGCTGCACGTGGTCGAGGCCGACGTCGTAGAGCGCGTCGAGCTTGGCGAGCGCGCCGCCGACGCCCGAGGTGATCAGGTTGGAGTAGAGGCCGAGCTTGGCGCAGGTCTCGGTGATCTCGACGATGTCGTTGCGCGCGGTGGGTTCGCCGCCCGAGAGGTGGACGTGCAGCACGCCGAGCCCCGCCGCCTCGGTGAGCACCCGCTGCCAGGTGGCCGTGTCGAGCTCGCCCGAGCGCCGGTCGAGTTCGAGCGGGTTCGAGCAATACGGACAGCGCAGGGGGCAGCGATGCGTCAGCTCCGCCAGCAGCCCGACCGGGGCCGGCAACACGGGACCGGTCGGCGTGACGGCGTTCATCGCTCGATCACCCGTTTCGTGGCCAGGTCGTTGAGCATCGCCAGGACGTCGACCTCGATCACCGCGCGATCGGCCGCGTATGTCTCGGCGAGCACGCCCGCGATGTCGCGCACCGTGCGCCTGCCGTCCACGAGGGAGAGCACGGCGACGGCGTTGCCGTCGAGGTCGAAGGTGCGCTCGGGCGCCAGCAGCACGTGCTGGCCGCGAACCTCGTCGTGGCGCAGGCGCACGCCGCGGGGCAGGCGCGGCACATCGGTGGCGCCGATCGTCCCGGTGCCGGCGGCCTGCGTCACCTCGGGCACGAGCCCGGTGCCGGGGGTCCAGGCGTCGGGCGGGATCATGCCCGGCGCGACATAGGCGAAATACAGGGCGTCGAGCTGCGTCCACAGCACGTTGCACTTGAAGGTGAGTGCCGCCATGGCCTTGCGCTGCAGCTCCGGCGTGGTGGCGTGCTGCTTGACGTAGTCGATGGCGAATTCCGCATCGCGCGGCGCCTGGGTGAGGCGCTTGTCGAAATAGGCCAGGGTGTCCTTGGTGATGAAGTCGTAGTTCTTGAGCATCCCCGCGACGCGCTCGGAGATGATGGTCGGCGAGAACATCTCGGTGAGCGACGAGGCGATGGCCTCGAGGAGCGAACGCTCCTTCACGAAGTGGACGTAGGCGTCCACCGAGAAGCGGGTCGCCGACAGGATGCCCTGCGTCGACTCGACGTAGGCGCGTTCGAAGCCCACCCCTTCCGCCAGCTTGAGCCAGCGCTCGATGCCGCCGTCGCCGGGCGCGTCGCCGTCGTGGTCGACGATGCGCTGGCGCCAGACCCGGCGCAGGGAGGCATCCTCCATGCGGGCGAGAACGGCGGCGTCCTTCACCGGGATCATCGCCTGGTAGTAGTAGCGGTTGAGCGCCCAGGCCCGGACCTGATCCTTGTTCAGCTTGCCGTCGTGCAGCAGGCGGTGGAACGGATGCAGGTTGTGGTAGCGGCGGGCACCGATGTCGCGCAGGGCCGCCTCGATCTCGTCGGGGCCGAGCAGGCGCTGGGCATCTTCGGTCTTGGGAGTCGGGAAGGGCGCGGTCATGGCGTTCGTCCGTTCGAGGCGTTTCCGAATGGTTCGTGGGCGACACCGTCGAGGGTGCCTATCGCGCTATTATATTGCGCATCCTATAAGGACCGGAGAACTAAATTTCCAGGTCCGTCACCGGGCACGCGTCACTCCGCCCTTGGGCGGAAGGAACGCGGGCGCCTCGCACATGACCTAGAGCGTCAGGCTCAATCCGTCATGGGCCACGGTCCAATTCCGGCTCTCGACGCGGTCGCGCTCGACCGAATCCTCGACCAGCACCGGGTTGGTGTTGTTGATATGGACGAAGATGCGCCGGCCGATGTCCGTGTCGGCCAGGGCCTCGATCGAGCCGCCAGGACCGGTCATCGGCACATGGCCCATGCGCCAGCCGGTCTTGGTGCCGACCCCGGCCCGGATCATGTCGTCGTCGTGGAGGACGGTGCCGTCGAAGAGGAGCGCGTCGACCCCCGCGATCCGCGCCTTGAGGTCGTCGGTGACGCGAGCGCAGCCGGGGATGTAGGCGAGGCGCTTGGGGCCGGCCTCGATCATCGCGCCCACCGTGGTCTCGGTCTCGGCGCCGATCTCCATGGTCTCGTCCTCGAGCCACAGGGGCACCTTTCCGGGCACCGCGAAGAGGGTGACGGTGAGGCCGGGGACCGGCTCGAAGGCGTGGTCGAGACGGATCGGCTCGCGGCGCACCACATCCGCCGCCATCACGTCGAAGACCCGGTTGCCGTTCACCGAATCGAGGATGCCGGCGGTGCCGTAGAGGGTGAAGGGCTGGCCCTCGCGCAGGGTGAGGAGGCCGGCGACATGGTCGACGTCGCCGTTGGTCAGGAGCACGGCATGGATCGGCGAGTGGCGCAGGCCCTCACGCGGATGCAGCACGGCGGTATCGGAGATCTGTTGCCGGATGTCCGGCGAAGCGTTCACCAGGAGCCAGCGTTCTCCATCGGGAGAGACGGCGATGCTCGACTGGGTGCGGGGCTTGACCCGCCCCGACTCCGTGCGGGCGAGGGAACAGATGGGGCAGCGGCAGTTCCACTGGGGAAGGCCGCCGCCCGCGGCGGAACCGAGGATCACGACATGCATGGCGAACCGATGCTATCCTTCAATCCTCTGGTTCCACACGACCTTAATTACAAGGTCTCAGTTGAAGGTGTCGATCTCGGCCGACTCGTAGCTCGTGACTTCCATGCCGACGCAGATCTCGGAAACGATGGGGGCAGCCCAGGTCATGGTGTTTCTCCAATACAGTTTCTTAAGGGTCGCCAGTGTCCGGATCGACGACTAAGAAGATCGTAAGATACTGACGGCGCAGTCATTTCTGTCGCGGGAGCTGTATCGTCGTTTTACGCCGACTCTTCAAGCGCAAAATTGCCGAATCGTCCCGCTGCGCCATTAGAAAGTTCTCATATCCTGCAGCCTCGCGACAGGGCGGCGCGACGCCGCGCCCCCGGCGATGGTCAGGCGGCGGGATCGCCGTGCGCCCGCGGCAGCCGCGGTCGCGGATACCACCGTCGCCCGATCGCGGCGGGCCTAATGGCGAAAATCCTGTCCCTTCAGGTCGAGCATGAACCCGCGTCCGCGCACCGTGACGATCACCGGGCCGCCGAGCCGCACGAAGTCCGAGAGCTTGGTGCGCAGGTAGCCGACGTAGACGTCGACCACGTTGAGCGAGAGCCCGCCCTGGCCGGCCCAGAGCTTGTCGAAGATGTCGCCGCGCGAGACCGGCTGGTTGGCGCTGTCCATCAGGAGGGCCAGCACCTCGGCCTCGCGGGGGGTGAGCCGGGCGGTGGCGTCGGAGAAGGCGACCTGGCGGATGGTCAGGTCGAGGATCAGCCGGCCGGCGGTGATGACGGTGCGCGGCTGCTCCGACGCCTTGCGCCGCAGCAGGTGGGTCTGCAGGCGGGCCAGGAGCTCGTCGAACACGAACGGCTTGACGATGTAGTCGTCGGCGCCGAGCGCCAGGCCCTCGGCGCGGTCGCGGACCTCGTCGCGGGCCGACAGGAACAGGATCGGGCCGGGATAGCCGCCCTCGCGCAGGGAGCGGCAGACGTCGTGGCCCGAGCCGTCCGGCAGGTTGATGTCGAGGACGATGGCCTCCGGGGCGTCGTCGCGGGCGGCGGCCAGGGCGTCGTCGACCCGGCCGGCGACGCCCACCGAGAACCCCTCCGCCTCGAGGCCGCGGGCGAGCATGCCGCGGATGTCGCCGTCATCCTCCACGATGAGTATGCGCGTCATGCCACGCCCTCCTTCTGCGTCAGCTCGATCGGGTGGCCCGGATCGGCGTCCAGGAGGGGGATGTCGAGCGCCACGCGGGCGCCGCCCCCCTCGGCCGTCCCGATGCGGATCGCGCCATCATGGCGTTCGATCACCCAGCGCGCCAGGGCCAAACCGATCCCGAAGCCGCTTTCCACCGAGCGCGGGCCGCGCTGGAACCGCTCGAACAGCCCCTCGGCCGCCTCGGGGAAGCCGGGGCCGTCGTCGCTCACCGTGAGGGTGGCCACGGCCTCGCCGACCTCCAGGGCGACCACGACCCGGGTCAGGCCGAGGGCGTGGCGCATGGCGTTGTCCACCAGGCTCTCGACGACCTGGCGCAGCCACTCGCGGTCGGCCAGCACCCGGGCCTCGTGCCCGTGCGTCTCGAGGCGCAGCGCCACGCGCCGGCGGACCGCCTCAGAGGCCATGCTGTCGACGGCATCGGTGAGGATGGCGGCCGCGTCCGTGGGCCGGCGGTCGAGTTCGATCTGGCCGGATTCCGAGCGGGCGACCCGCAGCAGGTCCTCCACCCGCCGCTGCAGGCGCAACGCCCGCTTGCGGATGGTGGAGAAGACCGGGGTGGGGTCGAGGTTGCGCCCGGACGAACGGGCGGCGATGTCGCATTCGCCGAGGATGACCGTGAGCGGCGTGCGCAACTCGTGGCTGACGTCGGCGAAGAACCGGCGCCGCGAGCGGTCCACCGCCTCCAGGCGCTCGTTGGCCGCGCGCAGGTCCAGGGTGCGGGCGGCCACCGTATCCTCGAGGGCGGCCCTGTCCGCCGCCAGCCGGCCCTCGCGCCGGGCGAGGCGCGCGGCCATGCGGTTGAAGTTGGCGACGAGCAACCCGAGTTCGTCGCGGGTGGCCACCGAAAGACGGGTGTCGAGTTCGCCGCGGCCGACGGCACCGGCGGCCCGGCGGATCGCCTCGATCCGCGCCAGGGTCGGGCGGGTGACGCCGCGGTAGAGCACCAGCACCACCGCGAGGGCGAAGACGGCCGCCGCGAAGGCGGCGATCCGCAGCCGGCCCGACAGGTCGCGGGCCTCGTCCGATCCGGCGATCATCGAGCGGCGCTCGACCTCGATCAGGAACGACAGCGGCTGGCCGGTCATGGCGCCGAACCCGTTGAGGGCGCCGCGGATCGCCGCCTTGCGCTGTTCGTCCTCGGACTTGCGCAGCACCTGGGTGACCTGCCGGTCGAGCACCACCCGCGCCGAGCGCAGTTGCGCCATCGGGCGGGTGCGGGCGGCGTAGAGGGTGCGGTCGAGGGGATCGTTGCTGGCCACGATGGTGCGCCCGAGGGAATCGTCCACCGCGGTCAGGGCCTTGTCGACGGCGGTGCGGGCCAGGGCCAGCCCCTCAGGCTGGGCGTCGGGGTTGCTCACGGCCTCGAGGGCGGCCAGCCCGTACTGCGTCATCCGTCCGGAGAGTTCGACCAGCAGTTCGAGGCGCCCCTGCGCGGCCAGGGTCCGGTCGATGGCGCGCTCGGCGGCGCCGATGGCGGCGAGGACCCCGAGGGCGGCGAGGACGACGAGGACCGCCGTCGCGCCGAGGAGAAGCGCGAACCGGACTTTCAGGGACCGCATCGTCTCACACCGTCCATACCCGCCCGCGACGCCCGACCGGACCGCCGCTCGAGGGGCAGATGAACCGCCTAGAGGTCCTTGGGCAAGCTCCCGCGCACGGCACAGCGCCAGCGGGCCACATGCCATTCGGGATGCTCGGCCTGCCAGGTGGCCAGCGTGCTCTGGGCGTGGCGCAGGCAGACGAAGGGGCTGCGCGCCTCGAACGACATGCTGATGCGATCTTCGCGGCATTGATCGGGCTGCGCGATGAGGCAGACGGAGAGAAGGAGGAGCATCGGTCCGGGCTCGCCTGACGGGGAAACGGCACCGGATGCAGTCGCTGGTCCGGTTCATCAAACGTCACGGAACCAGATCGCCAAGGCAAGACCCGTCGTCGGCAAAGTCTGCGCCACGTCGCCTCAGGATCGACGATGTGATAGGTGCTCCGGATATTGTAGGCTTCGCGCTCCCGATGACAGCCGAGACGAAAACCGGGAATAGAGCAGCGCGTTTACGGGCGGAGTCGGCGTGGGCGGAATCCAAGCTCTGACAGGCTCTCCGAGGCCGTCGGTTGAACGGCTGGAAATTCCGCCGCCAATCTCCGATCGACCGGTTCATCGTCGATTTCGTCTGCCACGACGCCAAACTCGTCATCGAAGTGGACGGGGCAACACATGGAACAGCCGACGAACGAGAGAGGGATAGACTGCGGACGCTGGTGCTCGAAACCTGCGGGTTTCATGTGCTGCGCGTGACCAACGCAGATGTCTACGACAACCTCGACGGCGTGCGAGAAACGATCCTAATGGCCATCGCGCAGCCTGGAGCGGTTTGATCGATCGCGGGCGGCACGCCGGTGCTCCCTCTCCTGGAAGGAGAGGGTTGGGGTGAGGTGTGCGACCTCTCCGGACAAACCTCTCACCTCACCCTGCCCCTCTCCTTTCAGGAGAGGGGACCCGCGCCTCGACGAGGACCGTCAGGATGATGTCATGGAGGCCCCTCAGCCCGCCGCCACCCACAGCTCGCCCTTGCCCAGGGTCGCGAGATCGCCCGAATAACGCGTGAGCGCCCCGGCGGCGAGGTCGGCATGGGGGGCGCTGATCGTGCGCAGGGAGCGGGCCAGGAGGCGCAGGAACACCAGGTCGTGGGTGCCGGTGGCGACGAAGCTCGGGGACAGGGCGCCGTGGCCGCCGGTGAGGATCGTGCCGCGGCGCATGCCGTAGCCGGGATGGTCGCCGACGCTCTGCGCGGCGATGGTGCCGGCGATCATGCGGGCGCCGGCATAGGCGCCGGCCTGGCCCACGAGGAGCAGGCCACGGCGCATGCGGTCGCCGAGGTGGTCGCCGGCCCGGCCCCGGATCACCAGGGTGGCGCCGTCGAGGCCGGCCTTGGCGGCATAGACCGCCCCGCCGGCGTGGTCGCCGGCATCCCCCTCGATCGTGATGGTGCCGCCGGTGGCGCCCGCTCCGGCGAAGGGTCCGGCCGAGCCGGTGACGGTGAGCGTCCCCCCGCTCATGCCGGCACCCAGCCGCTGGCCGACGTCGCCGACGACCCGGATGACGCCGGCGCTCAGGGAGCCGCCGACGCCGTCGAGGCGCGCGGATCCGCCCTCGATGGTGAGCGTGTCGGAGCCGTCGAGCGACAGGGAGAAGCAATCGCCCAGCGTCAGCCCGCGCCGGCTGGTGCCGACGGGCAGGCGCGCCGCCTCGGCCTCGGACAGGCCGGACAGCGAGAGCGGGGTGACGGGGAGGAGGTCGAGCCGCTCGGGCGGCTCCTGGCGCAGGGTGAGGGTGCTCATGACGCTGTCGCCTCGGCCGCCGGCTCCTTCGAGAGGAGATCCTTGAGGTGGTAATGGTGGCGGCCGAGATTGCCGCCGTAGTTGCCCGCCGTCACCGCCACGAGGCCGTGGGCAGCCCCGGCCTCGGTGGAGGCATGCAGGGCCGCGCGCATGGATTCGGCCACCGAGCGCGAGGTCAGGCCGTCGATGACGATCTCCAGCACCACGCCGACCTCGGCCGCCAGCTCCGAGCCGGCCCTGCCCTTGAGCGTCGGGCAATAGGCGTCATTGGTGGAGGCCATCATACCCTTGGTGCGCGCCCCCACCTTCGAGCCCGAGCGGACGATGCCGCCGGGGAAGGGCAGGATGACGTCGGACACCGCCCGGGCGGCGTCCACGGCGATCTCGGCCACCTTCAGCGTCCCGGCGTGGGTGCGCCCGAGGAACAGCAGGTTGCCGCCGCCCACGGCACCGTCCACCGCGCGCACGAAGTCCTCGCACAGGAACTCGCCGTCCATCACCGGGATGCGCCAGTAGCGCCGGGCCTTGCCCGTGGCGGGGTCGGGCAGGCGCTTGGCCACGGCGAAGCCGTCGCCGAAGTAGCGGATCGCGCCCCCGAGCTTGATCTTGTGGGGGCCCTCGACGCCGGCATAGCAGGCGGTGCCGGGGCAGGTGAGGATGCACTGGCCGACGCGCTTGAGGAGCTGGTCCTTGAGGCCGTTGGGCTCGAAGCCGAACAGCAGCACGCGCACGCCGGGGCGCCCGTCCGGCGTCTCGTCCGGCGACAGTTCGCAATCGATCCCGGCCTCGGCGCCGCAGCCGATGACGGAGGTGGCGAACCCGGTCATCGTGACGGCCGCGATCATCGCCCATTTGGCGGTGTCGTTGGTGATGATCAGCGCCGTCCCGGCGACGTCGAACGCCTCGGCGAAGGTGTCGACGACGGTGATGCCGTTGAGGGTGAAGTCAGACATCTCGGTCACCGGTTCTTGACGCCACGTGTCGTCCCACTGGCCCGGACGGTCCCGTGCGGGACGCAACGAACCCTCGCGATCACGCCAGGCATGCCACGTCCTCGAAGGCGTCGGGCGTGGAGAACGCCTCGTCGGGCACGGCGAAACTGTCGAGGCCGGCGCCGAAGCGGTCGACCAGGTAGGCGTCGGTGCGCTTCTCCATCGCACGATCGGATTCCACCGACAGTGCGAGGGTGTGGCCCGAGCGCCAGGACACCACCTCGCCGTCCTCGACGACGACCTGGCCGTCCTTGAACACCAGTTTCGCCCGGGCGAACATGGCGGTGCGGTCGCGGTCGTCGCGGTAGACCGCGACATCGGCGCGGGCGCCCTCGCGCAGGTGGCCGCGGTCGGTGAGGCCCAGCAGCTTGGCCGGCCCGGAGCGGGTGAGCTGCGCAATCTCGGACAGGGTATATTCGCGCTCGATGGCGCCGAGGCCGGAGCGCTCGCCGATCACCGCATGCAGGCTCGCGATCTCGCGGTCGCGGGCCTCCTTGTCCATCAGCCAGTGGATGATGCGCGGGTATTCGGTGAAGGGGCCGCCGTTGGGGTGGTCGGTGGTGAGGATGGTGCGCTCAGGGTCGCCCGAGAGCAGCATCAGCTCGAGGCCGATCGCCCATTGCAGGGAGCTGACCGCGCCGCGCGGCTTGTAGAGGAACGGCACCACGCCGCCGCCCTCGGCATCCCCCGCGGTGAGGATCCACTTCTTCGGGTTGGCGCCCTTGCGCCCGGCGAACTGGCGCAGGATGTCCAGCGAGATCGTCACGGTCTGGCCGAAGGCGACCTGGCCGACGTCGTAGGTGGCGTTGGGATGCTTCTCCATCGCCTCCGCGATCCGGGCCGCCGCCGAACGGAACCCGCCCACGGAGGGGTCGGACGGGTCGGAGACGGCATAGGCGTAGAACTGGGCATGGGCGAAGTGGATGCGCCGGCCTTCCGCCGCCTCCATCGTCGCGACGAATGAATCGTCGGCGCCGGGGATGCCGAGGTTGTTGCAATGGACGTGGAGGGGGTGGGGCACCCCGATCTCCTCGACGGCGTCGAGGAGCGCCGTCATGATCTTGCGCGTCGAGAGGCCGTAGACCGGGATCTCGTCGTCGAGGCTGAGCTTGAGCACGCCGTCCTTGAAGGCCGAGGCGCCGCCGGCATTGATGCACTTGACGCCCAACGCCCGCGAGGTGGCGACGTTGAGGGCCACGAGGTCGCGCACCGCGTTGGCGCCCTCGCGCTGGCGCAGGAGCTCGAGGAGCTGGTCGTCGTTCCCCAACACGGCGAGCGCGCCGCGGTCGAGGAGCGGGATGTCGGCGAGTTCGAGCTGGGTCGAGAGCGCGTTGGCGGGCGGCATCGCCGGCTCCACCGCCGTGGTGTAACCCATCCGGGCGTAGTTCGCGCCGATCCAGGCGGCGGAGCCGCCGGCATGGGCGAAGGGATGGCCCTCGGGCGCCGCCTCGCTGGCATAGAGATCGGGCAGGAGCAGGCGCGACATGTTCACGTTGCCGCCGGCGATGTGCGAATGCACCTCGACGCCGCCGGCCATCACGACGCAGCCGGTGGCGTCGACGGTGCTGTCGGGGGCGCGCTGCGAGGGCGCCACGATGCGGCCGTCCTCGATCCAGACGTCGCCGACGGCGTCGCGGCCGGCGGTGGGATCGACGACCCGTCCACCCCTGATCAGCGTCAGCATGCGGCAAGGTCCTTCACAGTGAGGTGCGCGCGGATCGCGTCGAGGACCGCTGCGGCGGTCAGCGCGGCGGGCTGCCCGGCGGCGGCGCGATAGCCCAGCGTGCCCCGGCGCTCGTCCCAGAGCGTGCCGCCCGCGCTCTCGCCCGGGACGCCCACGGCGATCACGACCTCGGCGGCGTCGCCGGTGGCGTCGGTGCCGCCCTCGCCGACGATGGCGACCGAGGGCACCGAGCCGAGCCAATCCGGCCGCGGGGCGGGCAGGGTGGCGAGCCACACGACGGCATCGGCCTCGCCCGCGCGGACCTGGCGCTCGCTGTCGAAGCGCCAGGGGTCGTGCTCGGGCAGGGATCGGCCGAAGCCGGTGCGCGGGGCCTGTCCGGTGGTCCAGGCCGAAAGCTGCACCAGGGCGCGACCCTGGAAGGGGTCGGCGATGGGCAGGGCGAAGAAGCGCGTGGTCTCGTTGAGGTCCTTGACGAGGCCCTGCAACATCTCGACGCCGAGTTCGCCCACCTCTGCGGGCTCGTAGAGCACCACCCCGAACCGGGCGGCGGCGAGGCGACGGGCGAGGTCGGCATAGGCGGCCTCGCCGGACAGGTTGCCCTTGGCGAAGGCCCGCAGGTGCGCGATCGAGACCGCGAGGCCGCCGTCCTCGACGGGGTAGGAGACGTGGCGGGTGGCGCCGTTGCTCGGGCTCCCGAGCGAAAGAAGGGTGCGTTCGGAGCCGGCGGCGCGGCCGCGCCGGGGTGCGGCCGCGGCGATCTCGGCGACGATGGGACGGTCCCACGGCGCGCTGCCGATCACCAGCACGACATCGGCGCGCCCGACCGCCTCGGCGGCGGTGGTGAGCATGGCGCCGGCCCGGCTGAGAACGCCGAGTTCGGCGTAGAGGGCGGGGGCGGCGACGGAATCGAGGGAGGCGCCGATGACCCCGGCCAGGCCGTAGGCCGCGCGGAGGGCGGCGACGTCGGCGTTGAGGCCGGCGAAGACGGGTGTCCGGGCGCCGGCCAGCAGATCGGCGGCGGCCTTGATCGCCGCGTCGGCGTCGGTCGCGCCACCCTTAACCCAGGCTGCCATGGTCCTCACCTTCGGGAAACGCGCGCCGCTGTCGCGCTGCCGGCCGTTGTGGCCGGCTTCGATCGGACGCCGTCTCCGTCGATCGGATGCCGTCTACTCGGGTCCGGCCGGTCACGTCGTGCGGGCTCCCGAGGGGGCCCGGCGGGGACGTTTGCATTCGCGCAACGCCGCAAGCAAGTCCCGGGGCGCGATTTCTCCGGCACCGTCCGTGGTCGACCAGGTTTCGTGCGACGCGGCTTGCGAGGCCTCCCGCCGCCGTGGGAGAAGCCCGCGCGGCGTCGTCGGCCGCGCCGTCGAAGAGGATCGAGGGGATCGTCGTGGTGGAGACCCCCGAAGTGATGGAGACCCCCGAAGCGTTGCCGGCCCGCGTCGCGGTCCGCGCCCCGGCCCGCCTGCATTTCGGGTTCCTCGACCTGCACGGCGGCCTCGGCCGGCGTTTCGGCAGCATCGGGCTCGCCCTCGACACGCCGGCGGTCGCCCTCACCGCCGAACGCGCCCCCGGCACGATCGTCACCGGACCGGAGGTCGAGCGGGTCCGCGGCTACGTCCTGGCGGCGGCCAAGCACCTCGACCTGCCCCCCGACGTGGCGATCCGGATCGAGTCGGCGATTCCGGCGCATGCCGGGTTCGGCTCGGGCACGCAGCTCGCGCTCGCCGTGGCGGCGGCCCTGGCCGCCCTGCACGGACGGCCCTTCGCACCCGCCGACTTCGCCGACGTCCTCGATCGGGGCAACCGCTCCGGGGTCGGGCTCGCCGCCTTCACGCAAGGGGGGCTCATCGTCGACGGCGGCCGCGATGCCGGCGGCGCCCCACCCCCCGTGATCGCGCGGCTGCCCTATCCGGACGCCTGGCGGGTGGTCCTCATCCTCGACGAGGCGATGACCGGCGTCCACGGCAGCCGCGAGGTCGAGGCTTTCCGCGACCTGCCGCGGTTCCCCGAAGGCGAGGCCGCCGAGATCTGCCGCATCGTGCTGATGCAGATCCTGCCCGCGCTCGCCACCGCGGAGCCGCAGGGCTTCGGGGCCGGCATCAGCACCATCCAGCGCCTCGTCGGCGACCACTTCGCACCCCACCAGGGCGGGCGGTTCGCCAGCCCCCGCGTCGCCGAGGTGCTCGCCGCCATCGCGGCGCAGGGGGTGGCCGGTTACGGCCAGAGCTCGTGGGGGCCCACCGGCTTCGCGCTCGTGGCCTCCGAAGCCGAGGCGCGGGCCCTGGTGGCGAGCCTGCAGCGGCCCGGACCTCTGCGCTTCCTCGTCGCGCGGGGCCGCAACACCGGTGCCGACGTCTCCTCGGCCTGACGTCTCCTCGGCCTGAAATACCCTCGGCCTGACGTCTGCGCGGTCACGTGACGGTCACGGCACCTTAAGAGAGGGCGTGGCAGGGTCGCCGCCCCGGCCGCGCTTGACCTCGTCGGCCCGCCGTCCTTCAACGCACCGAACGTACGCCGGCGCCGATACGCCTGATCCGACACGCCAGATCCGAGGAAACCGACGATGGCCCGCTCGATCCTGCACATGCTGACCCCGCTCAAGCACATGAGCCCGTTCGACGTGAACATGGCCATCGATGCCGGCTTCGAGACCATCGCCACCTACACCGACGTGACGCTGCCCGACGTGACCTCCCTGGTGCAGGATTCGATCTTTTCGCGCTCCCCCCAGGACGGGATCCGCACCGGCATCTTCATCGGCGGCAAGAACGCCGAGGACGCCCTCGACATGGTGGACCGGGCCAGGAAGGCCCTGGTGCCGCCCTTCGCCAACCACATCATCGCCGATCCCGCCGGCTCCTTCACCACGGGTGCGGCCATGGTCGCCGAGGTGACCCGCGCGCTGAAGGCGAAGTTCGACACCGATCTCAAGGACAAGCGCATCGTGATCTTCGGGGGCGCCGGCGTCGTCGCCTACGTGGCGGCGGTGATCGGCGCGCTCGAAGGCGCCAAGACCGTCATCGTCGGCCACGACGGCGAGGAGCGGGTGAGCAAGATTGCCTTCACCATGAAGTGGCGCTTCGGCATCGACGTCGGCGCCGTCGACGGTTCGAACGCGGAGGCGCGCCGCGCCGCCATCCGGGACGCCGACGTCATCCTCTCGGCCGGCCCGGCCGGCGTCTCGATCCTTTCGGCCGAGGACCTCGAATCGGCGCCTCGCCTCCTGGTGGCCTCGGACGTCAACGCCGTGCCCCCCGCCGGCATCGCGGGCATCGACGTCAACGCCGTCGACGTGGCCCTGCCCACCGGCAAGGGCATCGGCATCGGCGCGCTGGCGGTGGGCAACGTCAAGTACCAGACCCAGTCGCGCCTGCTCCGGCGGATGCTCGAGGCGCCCGAGCCGCTGATCCTCGATTTCCGCGATGCCTACACGGTGGCCGTCGAGGTCGCCGGCTGAACCGGTCCGCGGACACGATCCTCGTCGCGGCGCAATCGGGCCGCGCCCTGGCGCAGGCGGCGCGCCGGGCCGGGCTCGTCCCCCTGGTGGTCGACCTGTTCGGCGATGCCGACACCCTGGCGCTGGCGGGACGCCACCGGCTGGCGGCGGGGCGGTTCGGCGCCGGCCGCCTCGACGGCGATGCCCTGCTGGCGCACCTCGACGACCTCGCGGCCACCGGCCCGACGCCGCTGGGCATCGTGCTCGGCTCAGGCTTCGAGGATGCCCCGGACCTCATCGCGAGAATCGCGACGCGCCATCGCCTGCTCGGCGCCTCGGCCGATGCGGTGGCGGCGCTGAAGGACCCGATCCGCTTCGCGTCCCTGTGCGAGCGCCTCGCCATCCCGCATCCGGCGGTCACCCGCGGGGCGGTCGCCGACCCGAAGGCCTGGCTCCTGAAGCGGGACGGCGGCTCGGGCGGCAGCCACATCCGCGCGGCGACCGCCGCCGCGCCGCCGCCGGGCGCCTATTGCCAGGCGCGGGTGAGGGGCAACGCCCACGCCCTCGCCTTCCTCGCCGACGGCCGCGACATCGCCGCGGTCGGGGTCACGGCGCAATGGAGCGACCCTTCGCGGATCCGGCCCTTCCGCTACGGCGGCGCCGTCGAGCAGGCGCGGGACGCCACGCCCCTGCTGCCTCCCGCCCTCGTCGCCGCGGTGACGCGGGCGGCAGCGGCGCTCGTCTCCGCCACCGGCCTCACGGGGCTCGCCAGCGCCGACATCCTGGTCGACGGCGGGGCCTGGTGGCTCATGGAGATCAACCCGCGCCCCGGTGCCACCCTCGACGTCCTCGACCGGCGCCCAGAACCGCTGCTGTCGGCGCATGTGGCGGCCCATCTCGGCCGTCTCCTGTCCGTCGGCGACGTTCCGGTGGATGCGGCGGCCGCGCGGATCTGTTACGCGACCACCGACTACGCCCCGGTGCCCCCCCTCGACTGGCCCGACCACGTGCGTGACCGCCCCCGCGCCGGCTCCCCGGTCGCACGGGGGGCGCCGCTCTGCACGGTGGTCGCCACGGGACGGGACGCATCGGACGCGCGCGCGATCTCGCAGGCGAGGGCCGACAGGCTCCGCGCCCGCCTCGGTTCTCAAGGAGTCCATCGATGAGCACGACCCACACCGGCCCCGTCCGCACCAGCCCGAGCCTCAACGGCCTCACAGCCCCCCTGGTGGAGCGGCTGGTGGCCGAGGCCGAGAGCCTGCGCCTGTCGGTGACCACACAGCACGGCGCGCGCATGGTCGATGCCGGCGCTCGCGCGCGCGGATCGATCGAGGCCGGCCGGCGCATCGCCGAGATCTGCCTCGGGGGGCTGGGCACCGTCACGATCTCCCCCACCGGGCCGATCGCGGCCTGGCCGTATTCGGTGGTGGTCCATGCCGCCGATCCGGTGCTCGCCTGCCTCGGCAGCCAGTACGCCGGCTGGAGTCTCGCCGACGAGACCGGCGATTCCGGCTTCTTCGCCCTGGGGTCGGGCCCCGGCCGGGCGCTGGCGGTGGTCGAGGACCTCTACAAGGAACTCGGGTATCGCGATGCCGCCGGCGCCACCGCCCTGGTGCTGGAGAGCGCCAGCGCGCCCCCGGCCTCCGTCGTCGCCAAGGTCGCCGAGGCGGCAGGCCTGTCGCCCGAGGCCGTGACCTTCATCTACGCGCCGACCCAGAGCCTCGCCGGTTCCACCCAGGTGGTGGCCCGCGTCCTCGAGGTCGCCCTGCACAAGGCCCACACGGTCGGCTTCGACCTCCACAAGATCGTGGACGGCATCGGCTCGGCGCCGCTCTCGCCCCAGCATCCCGACTTCGTCAAGGCGATGGGCCGCACCAACGACGCCATCATCTACGGCGGCCGGGTGCAGCTGTTCGTGGAGGCCGATTCGGCCGACGCCCGCCAGCTCGCCGAGCAGCTGCCCTCGACGACCTCCGCCGACCACGGCGCGCCCTTCGCCGACATCTTCTCGCGGGTGAACGGCGACTTCTACAAGATCGACGGCGCCCTGTTCAGCCCGGCCGAGGTCATCGTGACCTCGCTCACCACCGGCGAGAGCTTTCGCGGGGGCAAGCTGATGCCCGAGCTGGTGGAAGCCTCGTTCAGCTGAGCGCTTCCACAGGGTAGACGGGGGATCGCGACCGCTTCGGATATGGCGGCGATCCCCTCTCCCGACCCCCTTCGTGGGCCACCCTCCCCACGAAGGGGGCGGGTGACGTCAGAGAAAACCTCCATGCGCATCGGGCTCGCCGCCGACAACGGCAATTGGCACAAGGGGCGCCTCCTGGCGGCCCTGCGGACGCTCGGGGCCGAGCCGGTGCTGTTCTCGCTGGCCGACGTCGCCATCGTCACCGACGGGGGCGAGCCGCTGCGGGTGCCGGGCTTCCCCGACGGCCTGCCGGACGGCGTCCTCCTGCGCACCGTCGCCGGAGGGACCTTCGAGGCGACCACCATGCGGCTCGGCGTGCTGCACGCCCTGGTGGCGGCGGGCACCACCGTCTGGAACGCGCCGGTGGCCATCGAGCGCTCGGTGGACAAGGCGATGACGAGCCTGCTCATCGCCCGCGCCGGCCTGCCGACGCCAGACACCTTCGTGGTCTCGAGGCGCGAGGCCGCCGCCGCCATCGTCGCCCGCGAGGCGGCCCCGGGCCGTCCGCTGGTCCTGAAACCCCTGTTCGGGTCGCAGGGAGAGGGGCTCCAGCTCGTCGAACGACCGGAGAACCTGCCCGACGAGGCGGCCGTGTCGCGGGTCTACTACCTGCAGCGCTACGTGCCGCGCAGCGACGGGCTGTGGCGCGACTTCCGCGTCTTCGTCTGCGAGGGCCGCGCCATCGCCGGCATGATCCGCGAGGGCGACGGCTGGATCACCAACGTCCACCGCGGCGGCCGGCCGCTGCCCTGGGCGATGCCGCGCCAGGCCGCCGACCTCGCCGAGCGCACCGCGCAGGCGGTGGGCGTCGACTACACCGGCGTCGACCTCGTCGAGGACGGGGAGGGCGGCTACCAGGTGCTCGAGGTGAACTCGATGCCGGCCTGGTCGGGCCTGCAGAAGGTCACCGAGGTCGACATCGCGCTCAGCGTGGCGCGCGGCTTCCTCGCGGCGGTGCGCGCCGGCCACGTCCCGCGGCTGGTGGTGGCGTGACGCTCCCGCCCGCCGCCGTCGCGGCGGCCTACGAGGCCTGCTGCCTGGCCGAACTCGACGCGCTGAAGCCCGGCAACGTCCACGTCTTCTCGGCCGGCCACCGCATGGACGCGGCCGATTTCGTCACCAGCGCCGCCGTCTCGGCGCCCCACCTCGCCAAGGCCGGGACCGGCCTCGGGCAACGGGTGCTGGGCGGGGTCGAGGCCACGATGGCGGCCGTGGGCCAGAACACCAACCTCGGCATCCTGCTCCTGTGCGCCCCGCTGGCCATGGCCGCCGAACGCGGCATCCCGCTCGGCGACGTGCTGGACGGGCTGGAGGCGCAGGACGCCGCCGACGTCTTCGCCGCGATCCGGATCGCCAATCCGGGCGGGCTCGGCGCCGCGGCGCGCCACGACGTCCACGAGGCCGCCCCCGCCTCCCTGTTGGCGGCGATGGCCGAGGCCGCCCCGCGCGACCGCATCGCCGGGGCCTACGTCACCGGGTTCTCGGATCTTCCCGCCATCGGCCTGCCGGCCCTGGCCGCCGCCCGTGGCCGCGGGCTGGCGCCGCCCTGGACGACCACGGCCGTGTTCCTCGCCTATCTCGCGGCCGTGCCCGACAGCCATGTGGCCCGCAAGCACGGGGCGGCCCGGGCCGAGGCGGTGCGCAGCGAAGCCCGGGCCCTGCTGTCCCTCGACCTGGCGACGGGCCCCGTTTCCGCCCTGCTCGCCCACGACGCGCGGCTGAAGGCCGAGGCGATCAACCCGGGCACCAGCGCCGATTTCACCGTGGCGACCCTGTTCTGCGACGCCCTCGCCCTGCCCGTGGCGTGAGCCCGACGGCCGGCGAGCCCTCCTCGCCCCCGGATGGCGGCCGCTCGATAATTCCGCACCCTCCCGGCCGCAGGCGGGTTGTTCCGGGCAGGAGCCCAGAGTAGGGTCCGCGCCGCGATCCGGGCAAACCGGTCCGGCCCGAACGGGGCTGGACGCCGTGAACAAGGATGGCTTTGGGCCGCGTCCGACTCCGGATGCGGCCGCGTCTTTCAAGACTACCGGGAGAAACCCCACATGGCGAAAATCACCAAGGTTATGGTCGGCGAGGCTCTCGTCGGCGACGGCAACGAGGTCGCCCACATCGATCTCATCATCGGACCGCGCGGTTCGCCTGCCGAGACCGCCTTCTGCAACGGCCTCGTGAACAACAAGCACGGCTTCACCAGCCTGCTCGCGGTCATCGCGCCGAACCTGCCCTGCAAGCCCAACACCCTGATGTTCAACAAGGTCACCATCAACGACGCCCGTCAGGCCGTCCAGATGTTCGGCCCTGCTCAGCACGGCGTCGCCAAGGCCGTCCAGGACGCGGTTGCCGAAGGCACCATCCCGGCCGACGAAGCCGACGACCTGTTCATCCTGGTCGGCGTGTTCATCCACTGGGAAGCGGCCGACGACGCCAAGATCCAGAAGTACAACTACGACGCCGTCAAGCTCTCGATCGAGCGCGCCGTGAAGGGCGAGCCCACCGCGGCCGTCGTCACCGAGCAGCGCAACTCGGCCTCGCACCCCTTCGCCGCGAACGCTTAGATTGGGGGCAGTCCTGGGCAGAGCGAGCCTCCGCCCGTACCGCGGGGCCTGCTCCAGCGACTGGCTTCCATCTTCCTCGGACGATGAACTTCTTTGCGTGGGGCGGCTTCGGCCGCCCCATTCTTTTTGGCGGCCCCGTCACCCCGTGACCGCACCGCGGCCGAGGCGTCGGTCGTGGATCGCCGAGGCGACCAGGGCCCCGGCGACCCCGATCGCCGCCAGCGCCGCGAGGTCCTCCGGCCCGCGCACGCCGCCCGCCGCGTAGAAGCGCCGGCCGGGATGGGCCGCCGCGAGGCCTGCGAGCCGCGCCATGTCCGGCCCCGCCCCGGTGCCGATGCTGGCCAGGGTCATCACGATCACCTCGCCCGGCCAGGCCTGTGCATCGGCGTGGAGGCACGCCGGCCCCAGGGCCTGCCCGCCGCGGGTATCGAGGGAGAACACCGCCCGGTCGCCGAGCGCCCGTACCAGGGCCGCATCCGTCTGGCTCTCGCTGCCGATCACCGGCCGGCCGAGCTCTTCACTCAGGAATGCATCGGCGGAATCACGATCGCGAAATCCCGCATCGACCCACAGCGTCACCCCCGGGCAGGCCGCCGCGATCCGGCGCAGGCTCGCCAGATCCGGGCTTGCGCCCTCCACGATCGCATCGAGGTCGGCGACGTAGAGGGTCGCGGCACCGGTCGCCTCGATCAGCCCGCGGGCGACGTCGGCGGGGGCGGACCCCTTTGCCAAGGGCGTCACGATCGGGGCATAGGAGTCGCGCATCCCGGCCCGCGCCCGCACCACCAGCCCGTGGCGCAGGTCGATCACCGGGATCACCTCGAACGCGTCGCCCATCCGTTTCCTCCGTCGAGCCACCGCCGTGACAGATCCAGCCCTGCCCTCGACGTCGCCGGTGATCGGCTGGGATCTCGGGGGGGTCCATGTCAAGGCGGCCCTGGTGCGGGACGGCCGGGTGGTGGAGGTGGTCCAGGCGCCGTGCCGGCTGTGGGAGGGGGTCGGCGCCATCGACGACGCCCTCGGCCTGCTGCCGGAGGTCTTTCGCGGACAGGCCCGCCACGCCGTCACCATGACCGGCGAACTCACCGACTGCTTTTCGGACCGGACCGACGGCGTCGGGCAGATCGCGGAGTGGGCCGCACGGACCCTGCGCGGACCGGTGGCGATCTACGGCGGACGCGCCGGCCTCGTCGCGCCCGAAGCCGCGCGACGAGCGGCCGCCGACATCGCCTCGGCCAATTGGCACGCCACCGCGGCCCTGGCCGGGCAGGGCGTTCGCGCGGGCCTCCTCGTGGACATCGGCTCGACCACCGCCGACCTGATCCCGATCCGCGACGGGCTGCCGGCGGCCACCGGCTACAGCGACGCCGAGCGGCTGGAGACGGGCGAACTCGTCTACACCGGGGTGGTGCGCACGCCGGTGCTGGCCCTGTGCCGCCACGTTCCGTTCCGGGGCCGGCGCACGGCGCTGATGGCGGAGGTCTTCGCCACCACGGCGGACGTCTACCGGATCACCGGCGACCTCCCCGCCGGCGCCGACCAGCAGGACAGCGCCGACCTCAAGGGCAAGTCCGTCCCCGAGAGCGAGACCCGGCTCGCCCGGATGATCGGACGCGACCACGGCGAGGGCGGCGCGGCGGACTGGCGCGCGCTCGCCGACCATGTGGCGGAGGCGCAGCTGCGCCTCGTCCACGACGCGGCCGCCCGGCTGCTGTCGCACCCCGACATGCCCGGCGACGCGCCCTTCGTGGTCTGCGGCGCCGGCCGCTTCCTGGCCGAGCGCCTGGCCCGGCGCCTCGGCCGCGCCGGCATCGCCTTCACCGACCTGATCGCCCCTCGGCTTCCCAGCGGGGAGGGGGCGGAATGGGCCTCCACCTGCGGCCCGGCCGTGGCGGTGGCCCTGCTCGCCGAGGCGGCGCTGGGCCCGACCTCGCCCCCATCCGACCGGAGCCCCTCATGAGCCACCCCCAGAAACTCGCCCGCATCCTCGCCGCGCGCTCGGGCGCCGACATCGAGCTCGCCATCGCAACCCAGGGTGGCCAGACCCTCAAGCTGCTGGCGACGCCCGATCAGGTCGACCGGCTGATCGACGAATTGGAGGATATCCTCAACTCGCCGGCCGACGAGGGGACCGGCGAGCCGCCTGAGGCGGCGTGAGGCGAGGGGCTAGCGCAAGAAATCTCCGAACGCCCTCGGTCCGTCCGACATCTTGATCTCCCCGGTCACGGCGAGGGTGCCGGCGTCGATCACGCTCAGGGTGTTGTCGCCCCAGTTGGCGACATAGAGCCGGCGTCCGTCCCTAGTGGCGGCGATGCCTTCGGGATGGTCTCCGACGTCGATGGTCTTGAGAGTCTTCAGGGTGGCGAGGTCGAACACCGTCACGGTGTTCCCGTACTGGTCGGTGACGAAGCCGCGCCCCCCGGCCAGAGCCACCACGTAGGGCCGCTCGCCCGTGGCGGCCCGGCCGACCTCGCGGGCGGTGGCGACGTCGATCACCGACACGTCGTTGCCGGTGACGTTGGCGGTGTAGGCGCGCGCGCCGGTCGCATCGAGGGTGAGGCCGAAGGGGTGGTGGCCGACCTTGACGCGTGCCGTCTCGCGCCGGGTGGCGAGGGCGACGATGGAGACGGAATCGTCCTCGCGGTTGGCAACGAGCAGCGTGGCACCGTCCGGCGTCACGGCGAGGCCCGAGGGCGAGGCGCCCACCGCGATCTCGCCGTCAGGGGCGAGGGTGCCGTCCCTCGGCACCAGGACGAAGACGCGAGCGGCGTACCAATCGGCCACGTAGACCGCTCCGGTGACCGGGTCGACGGCGATGCCGAGCGGCCCGCCGGGGAGGGGGACGAGGCCGACGACCTTGCGGGCGGCGAGGTCGATCACCGCCAGCCCCGGCCCATCGGGCCGGGTGACGTAGGCGGTGGCCCTGTCGGGGGACAGCGCGACCCCTGCGGGCGAGCCCGCTACCGGGATGGTGGCGACGACGGCGCCGCCGTCGAGATCAACGATCTCGACGGCATTGGCGCCCTGCACCGTCACCACGGCCTGCGCCGCCGACGCGGCGGGAGCCGTCGCGATCAGCGCGACGAGGCAGGCCGCGACGAGGCGCGGACGGCTCACGAGCCCTTCTCGACCTTCGTCTTCAGGTTCTCGAGGCCGGCCTTGTAGAGGCCGAGGACCGCCTTCTTGGAGGCCTCGTCGTTGAGGTCGGCCGGGGGATCGTTGTTCATGTAGCCCCGGTAGAACGCCCCCTTCCAGGTGACCTTGGTCTTGGCGCCGTCGCCCTCGACCTCGATCGTGGAGGAATAGTCGTTCACCGGCAGGGTCTTCACGTCGACCTTGGTGATCCGGTAGGAGAGGGTCTTCTTGTCGGCGTCGCGCTTGTTGAGCTCCTCCTCGACGGTGGCGCCGCCCTTGAGCGTCAGCACGCGGGTGGCCTTGGCGTCGTTGCCGCCCTTGCCCTCGGTCTTCTCGACCACCGGGATCCAGCTCGCGTCCTGGAACTCGCCGACGACGGCCCAGACCTTGTCGGCGGGGGCGGCGATCTCGATCGATTCCGAAACCTTCTGGCGGGTCGGGCCGTGGGCCTGCGCCGCGAAGGACACCGTGGCGAGCGCCGCCACGGCGGCCAGCGTCATGACTTTCATGGGTTCATTCTCCTTGGACGAGCCGCGCTTCAGCCGGCGGCGTCGGGTTGTGCGAGGACGGGACCGGCGCGCCCGAGGGCGGCGGCGACCTTGTCCTCGATCCAGCTCCAGGCCTCGCGCTCGGCAGGCCCGGCGGTCTTGGATATCGCGATGGCGTGGTAGGCCATCTCCGTCAGGATCTTCTCGGGCTCCAGCATGGTCAGGCGCGTCGAGAGGATCGCCGCCTCCAGCACCGCGCCCTGCGCCCGGTTGTAGCCGATGAAGGGGGTGTGGCAGGCGCTGTGGACCATGCGGCCGCGGTAGCGCGGGCGGGTCTCGTCCTCCTCCACCGCCACCACCTCGAACTCGGCATGGCCGAAGCTCTCGGCCAGGCGTACGCCGGGAATGACCGCGCAGGGCAGGGTGGCCCATTCGCGCCGGCCGGTGACGGCGCCAGCGATCACCCGGATGTCGCGCGGGCTCGAGGCGGCGAACACCGGGTTGGCCTCGAGGTTGAGGATGGTGGGCGAGGGCCGGAACGGGGCGAGGATCCACTCCCCGCCGTCCTCGATCAGGCCGAACGGCACGAGATGGACGTCGCCCTCGGCCGAGCGCGTCGTCACCACGGTTTCCAGGATCATGGGCACCGACTCAACGCTCCCCGGCCGGCACGAGCTTGCCGCAGACGATACGCCCGGCCTCGGCGGCGGGTTCCGCCGCGGAGGGAGAGCCGGTGCCCCGCGTCGGCCCGGCGGCCTTGAAGGCGGTGGTGTCCTCGGCGACCGGATCGGCGGCGGCCCCCCAGCGCAGGGGCTCGTCCTGCACGTAGCGCTTGCCGAGCCGCCAGGCGGTCTCGGCCTTGGTCAGTTCGCCGCCGAGATAGAAGGCGTGGCCTCCGTCGGTGGCGACGTCGAGATGAGGGAAGAACGCCATCGCGTCGGTGCCGACCTCGTGAACGGAGCGGTTGTAGACGTGGACGCCGTCCTCGGCCACCGCGATGCGGTAGTTGGGGTCGCGCACCTCGGCCGCCTGCGCCGCGATCTCGTCCGAGGTCTGCACGAAGGGGCGCTTGTCGTGAAGTGCCAGAAGCTCCCGGCCGTAGCCCTTGGGCAGGGCCGCGTCGCCCTTGGCGGCGAACATCACCCGTCGGGCGGCGTCGTGCTCCTCCACCGTGCGCCGGGTGTGGTTGGAGACCTGGACGATGAGCACGTTGCGCACGGTCAGCTCCGAGCACATCCCCACCAACAGCGCGGTGACGCCGAGGCTGTCGGCCTCGGTGAGCTCGGTGAGGTTGCCGGTGCCCATCATCATCTCGATGCCCGGCCAGCGCCGGCGGATCTCGTGGTAGCGGGTGATCGATTCGACGAAGCCGAAGTGGATCGGCTCCAGGATCGGGTCGGCCATGTAGGGGCGCCCGGCCTTCTCCATCCGCTCGATCGCCCGGTCGAGGGAGGGCAGGTCGTCGGGCCGCATCGGCACCAGCACCGGCACCGCGTCGGTCTCGAAGGCGAGATCGAGCGTCTCCTCGTTGAGGCTGAGGAGGAAGTCGGCCCCGGCCCTGGCGCCGCGGGTCAGTTCGTCGAGGGAGAACGAATCGACGCTGACCTTGAGCCCGGCGCCCTTGAGCAGGCGCACGCTCTCCTCGAGATGGGGGAAGTCGGTGTCGGGCAGGCCGCCGAGGTCGATCACGTCGGCCCCGCGCCGGGCGAGGTCGAGGCCCTTGGCCAGGATCTGCTCGGGCGTCATCTTCGAGGAATCGACGATCTCGGAGAAGATGCGCAGGTCGTGTTTCGAGAGGTCGATGGTGCGGCCGGCGAGCCCGAGGTGGGCGGGCAGGTCCACCACCTCGTCGGGGCCGCGTTCCACCGGCAGGCCGAAATGCCGGCTCAGGGCCTCGGGGTCGGCACGGCAGCGGCCGGGCAGGACGATGCGGGTGGCGCCCTCGGGCATCGTCACCCGGCGGCGGATGATCTCCTCGGTCATCAGCGCGGCGACCTTCACCCCGGCATCGGCGATGCTCCAGGCGAACCGGTCGGCCGGCAGGGTGGCGGCGACCTTCTCCAGCCGGGCCCGCGCCATCTTGCCGGTGATGAAGACGAGGTGTTCGGGGGCGCTCATGCTCTTGCCTGCGGCGCTCATGCGGCGGCCCGGTCCGGCGCGGCGCAGCCCGGGCCGCGGACCACGATGCGGCCGGCAAAGCGCCGGGCGAAGTCGGGGAAGGCGGCGTCGACGAGACCGGTCGCGGCGAGGTCCTCCGGACCGGCCCCGGCCGGAACGGCGACGGACTTCTCCAGGATGCAGGCCCGCGCCCCGATCTCGCCCGCCAGCCACAGGGCGAGGCTGTCGGACGTGACGGCCCAGGATTCGGCGATGTCGGGGTGCCCGGCCCGCAGCATCACCGGGTCCCATACCGGGGTGGCGCCGGCCTCGGACAGGCTCCGGCACGCGGCCAGGGTTTTCGCGATCCTCAGCCTCGGCTCGATTCCCGCAAAGCACGCCGCCATGCGGCCCATGGCGTCGAGGGCGCGGCGGTGGGCCTCGCCGTCGTCGAAGCGCGCGATGGCCTGCGCCGCGCGCACGGCATCCGCGAAGCCGCCGCCGCCGGGCACGACGACGACGGCTCCCTCGCGCCCTTCGGCGAGGTCCGACAGCAGGCGGGCGAGGCGGGCAGGATCGGCGAGCAGGCTGCCGCCGACCTTCACCACGCTCAAAGGCGTCGCCTCAGGCGGCATCGCGGCGGCCTCCCGCGCGCAGGAGCCGGGCGGCCTCGGCGATACGAACCGGATCGAGGTCGCCCCGGCGGTCGCCGCCCCGGCAGAGGCCGCCGCGAAAGCCGAGGTAACCGGCGCCGAGGTCCGACAGGGCCGGGATGTCGGCGAGCGCCAGGGAACCCGCGAGCCCCGAGACCAGCCCTTCCGCCCGGCAGGCGGCGGTGAAGGCGGATAGAGCCGGCACGGCGATGCGGTCGGTGAGGCGGCGCCCGTCCTTGGTGTTCGTATCGATCATCGCGCCGACGAACCCGGCGTCGGCCAGGGTCGGCAGGACGGCGAGGTCGAGCCCGTCCTCGGCGAACAGCACGGCGATGAGGCGGCCGCGCGCCGCATCCGCCGCATCGCGAAGCGCGTCGCGGCCGGAGCGCAGGCCGGGAGGAAGCGCGACCTTGACGTAGTCGACCCCCGTCGCGGCCATGGCGGCGACCTTGGCGACGAGGTCGCCCGCCTCCCGCGGCTCGCCGGCCACGGCGCTGGTGGTCGCGCGGTCCCCGATGCGGGCCACCATGGCACGGACCAGGGCCGGGTCGAGGGCGCCCAGCGCCCCGCGGGCGGGATCCTTGGCGTCGACGAGGTCGGCTCCCGCCGCACGGGCGACCTCCGCCTCGGCGGCGTCGCGCACGCTCACGAGGAGGCGCGGGGCCGCTCGGACGGACAGATGGGGCTCGGGCCGGGTCATGGGGCCGTGGGGTGTCATACGCGCGCCGAATGATCAATGCGGTCGGTTCGGGGCGACCGGCGACGAGCGAGCGCGGGCCGGGACGACGCCGCTCACGAGCGGTTCGGCAACGGCTCGGCCAGGAGGCGGTTCTTGACGATCCAGCGCATGGCGTGGGCCCAGGTGTCGTCGGTGTCGGCGCGGATCACCGCCTGGCCGGCGCGCAGCACCTTGCCGGTGGCGGCGTCCGAGATGGCGACGTTGAGGTTGAAGATCTGGTTGGAGCCCTTGTCGACGTAGCCGGTGACGGCGAGATCGGCGCCCAGGGCCTTGGCGATCGTCGCGGCGCAGCCCTCGCACTTGAACAGCGGCGCCTGCTTCGTGATCTCGGTCGCCTGCGGCGCCACGTCCACCGGCTCCAGGGTGGCGGTGAGCGCCTTGCGCAGTTCCTCGGTGACGAGGCCGAGGCGGCGGACCTCGTCGGGCCGGGCCTTGCGGCCGCCGACCACGGCCGGATCGTTGAGCTCGATCCCGAAGATCGCCACCTTGTCGGGGGCGGCCGAGGCGACGCCCGGCAGCATCAGGCCGAGGGCGAGGGCGCCCGCGAGGGACTTGAAGACGACGGTCATGCGATCTCTAGCCTCTCATCGGTGCCGGCCGACCTCAGATAGCACCCGGCGGGCGCCGGGCAACGGCGACGGCGGCTCCTTAGCGTTTCCTTATGCATCCGGCGTTGAGCGCGAACCCGCAATGTTGTTAGCGTGCCGGCCGCATGCACGCTTCATCCCGGTCCCTCCTCGCCCTCGCCCTCGCCGCAGCCTCGGCGGGGCTCGTCCCGATGCCGGTGGCAGCTCAGGAGACGTCGGCTCAGGAGACCAAGGGACAGGGCGCCACGCCGCCCGCGGCGGCGGCCGGCGATACCCACATCGGCCTGATCTACCGGCCGCAGCCGGCCCCGTCCTCCTACGACGCCGAGGCCGTGCCCGACGACGAGGGGGTCGCCGGCGCCCGCATGGCGGTGCGCGACAACAACACCACCGGCCGCTTCACCAAGCAGACCTACGCCCTCGACGAGGTCGCCCTGACGCCCGAGCAGGGGCGGGACGCGGCCGTGGCGGCAGCCAGGGACCTGGCCTCGCGCGGCATCCGCTACCTCGTCCTCGCCCTGCCGGCGGCGGAGGTGCTGGCGGTCGCCGACGCGGTGAAGGGCGAGGGCGTCACGGTCTTCAACACCGCCGCCCCCGACGACGCCCTGCGGGGAGCCGAGTGCCGCGCCAACGTCTTCCACGTCGTCCCGAGCCGGGCGATGCAGACCGACGCCCTGGCGCAGTTCTTCACGCTGATGCGCTGGCGCAAGATGTTCCTCATCGTCGGCCCCAACGAGGCCGACGGGCTCTATGCCGACGCCTTCCGGAAGTCGGCGAAAAAGTTCTCGCTCAAGATCAACGCCGAGAAACCCTGGACCTTCGGCCCACTGGCGCGGGCGCGCGGCGACACGCCGACCCGCGCCGAGGCGATGGTGTTCACCCGCGGCCTCGACTACGACCTCGCGGTGGTCGCCGACGAGGCGAACGACTGGGGCGACTACGTCCCGTTCCGCACGGTGGACCCGCGCCCCGTGGCGGGCACGCAGGGGCTGATCGCCACCACCTGGCACCCGACGCTGGAGACCTGGGGGGCGGCCCAGGCGCAGAACCGGTTCCGGCGTCAGGCCGGCCGGCTGATGCGCCCCCTCGACTACCAGGCCTGGGCGGCGGTCCGCACGGTCGGCGAGGCGGCGACCCAGAAGAAGACCGCCGATCCGGCGGTGCTGGTGCCGTATTTCGCCGACCCCGCCTTCGGCCTGCCGGCCTACAAGGGTGTGTCGTTGAGCTACCGCCCGTGGGACCACCAGCTGCGCCAACCGATCGTGGTGGCGCAGGCCAAGGCGATGGTGACGGTGGCGCCCGAGCAGGGCTTCATCCACCAGCGCACGCCGCTGGACACGCTGGGCGTCGACCAGCCGGAGACGACCTGCAAGCTGCGCTGACGGGCGGCAGGCTCCGCCGACCGGCCCGGCTGCGGCGATGCGGATGCGGTCCGGGCCTGTCTCGGAGGCCGAACTGCCCTACAACCAGCACCGGGAACCTCAAACGACGGACGCGACACGAGCGCGCCGCGCGCAGGGACAGGGAGACACGGATGAGCCGCAAGAAGGCCCGCATGGACATGAAGGCCGGGTTCGGGCTCGCCGCCCTCGCCGGGGCGCTGCTGGGCACGGCCGCCCCGGCCGCGGCCTACACCGTCTACGTCACCAACGAGAAGGGCAACTCGGTCAGCGTCATCGACACGACGACCCTGACCGTCACCGGGACCTGGAAGACGGGTCGCCGCCCGCGCGGCGTCACCGTGAGCAAGGACGGCAAGGAATTGTTCGTCTGCGCCTCGGACGACGACCGCGTCGACGTGCTCGACACCGCCACCGGCAAGACCCTGCGCTCCTTGCGCTCGGGGCCCGACCCGGAGCAGTTCATCCTCGGTCCCGACGGCAACCCGCTCTACGTCGCCAACGAGGACGACAGCCAGGTCACGGTGATCGACATCGAGAAGAACAAGGTGCTGGCGGAGATCCCCGTCGGCGTCGAGCCGGAGGGCATGGGCCTCTCGCCGGACGGCAAGATTCTCGTGAACACCTCCGAGACCACCAACATGGCCCACTTCATCGACACCACGACGCACCAGATCGTCGACAACGTGCTGGTGGACGCCCGGCCCCGGTTCGCCGAGTTCACGTCGGACGGCAAGACGCTCTGGGTCTCGGCCGAGGTCGGCGGCACGATCAGCATCATCGACGTGGAGACGCGCAAGGTGACCCGCAAGATCACCTTCAAGATCCCCGGCGTGACGGACGAGGCGATCCAGCCGGTGGGCGTGCGCATCACGAAGGACGGCACCAAGGCCTTCGTGGCGCTGGGGCCGGCCAACCGGGTGGCGGTGGTCAACGCCAAGACCTTCGAGGTCGAGAAGTACCTGCCGGTGGGCCAGCGCGTCTGGCAGCTCGCCTTCACGCCGGACCAGAAGCTTCTGTTCTCCACCAACGGCTCGTCCAACGACGTCTCGGTGATCGACGTGGAGGCCGGCAAGGTCGTGAAGAGCATCGCGGTGGGGCTGCTGCCCTGGGGCGTCGCGAGTTCTCCGAACTAGCCGAGGTGCTTCTCCTCTCCACCAGGGGAGGGGAGCGGGTCGCGAAGACGATGACCGAACGCGACCGCCACAAGGCGGCGCTCAGGGAGGGACAAGACGGATGACAGCGACGTTTCGGCTCGCCGGCCTGCGGCTGGCGGCCCTTTTGGCGGCCCCCTTGGCGGCCCTCCTGGCAGCGGGCCCGGCCACCGCCCTCGACCTCACGAAGAAGCGCCAGACCCTGCCCGACCTCGTCCTCGGCAACGAGGAGGGCAACGACTTCGTCGTCGAGAACAAGGAGATCGAACTCGAATCCGGCAAGGCCTATCGGCTGCGCATCGTCGCCAAGGGCCGGCAGGAGTACAAGTTCTACGCGCCCGAGTTCTTCCGCCACATCTGGCTCAACCAGATCGTGATCCAGCACCTGGAGATCCACGGCGGCGGCCCGCCCGACCATTTCGAGTTCGACGAGCCGGGCGAGATCGCGGTCGAGTTCGTGACGATCAAGCCGGGCGAGTACCCCTGGACGATCCGCGGCCTGGAGGCCAAGGGCATGACCGGCAAGTTCATCGTCAAGTAGACCGGAGTTCCTCCATGCGTTCCCTCCGTCACGGCCTGGCCGTCCTGGCCCTCACCACCGCGCCCGCCCTCGCCGACGACAAGGCCGAGTGCTCGGAGGGCATCGCCATGATCGAGGCGGCCCTGGCCGCATCCCCCTCGGAAGCCGCGCGGCCCAAGCTGGCGACCGCCCTGCGCGTGGCCAAGCGCGAGCGCGACGAGGGCGAGTTCGACGAGTGCCTCGACGCGGTGGGCGACGCCAAGCGGGCTTTGGCACGATGAGCGACGCTCCGGCCCTCGCGGTCGCCGGCGTCACGCATCGCTTCGGCAGCCGGGCGGCGCTTTCCGACGTCTCCCTGGAGGTCGGGCGCGGCCGGTTCGTGGCGTTGCTCGGCCCCAACGGCGCGGGCAAGACCACCCTGTTCTCGGTGATCACCCGGCTCTACACCCACCAGGACGGCCGGGTCGCGATCTTCGGGCACGGGCTCGACCGGGAGCCGTCCCGGGCGCTGGCCCGGATGGGCGTGGTGTTCCAGGCCCGGACCCTCGACACCGATCTCACCGTCGAGCAGAACCTGTTCTACCACGCCAGCCTGCACGGCATCGCCCGCCGGGTGGCCGGGGCGCGGATCGCGGTGCTGCTCGACAGGGTCGGGCTCGCCGACCGGCGGGCCGACAAGATCCGCACGCTCTCGGGCGGCCAGTCGCGCCGCATCGAGATCGCGCGGTCGCTGATCCACGAGCCGCGGCTCCTGCTCCTCGACGAGCCCACCGTCGGCCTCGACCTCGAATCGCGGGCCGACATCGTCGCGATCGTGCGCGCCCTGGTGCGGGAGGAGGGGCTGTCGGTGCTCTGGGCCACCCACATCTTCGAGGAGATCGAGGGGGACGACGACGCGGTGGTGCTGCACAAGGGCCGCATCGTGGCGCGCGGCACCGCCGGCAGCATCGCCCGTCCGGGCGAGACCCTGGAGGCGGCGTTCCGGCGCCTGGTGGCGGACCCGGCGAGGCAGGCGGCATGACGACACCACCCGGCCCCCAGGCCTCGGCCACCTCCCTCGAGAAGCCCGTCCCCCACCTCGGGCGGCTCGATGCGGTCGGCTACCTCATCTGCCTGTCCGGCATCGTGCGCCGGGAGCTGCTGCGCTTCTTCAACCAGAAGGAGCGGTTCTTCTCCGCCCTGGTGCGGCCGCTGGTGTGGCTGTTCATCTTCGCGGCGGGCTTCCGCAACACGCTCGGCGTCTCCATCGAGCCGCCCTACCAGACCTACGTGCTCTACGAGGTCTACGTGGTGCCTGGGCTCGCGGTGATGATCCAGCTCTTCAACGGCATGCAGTCGTCGCTCTCGATGGTCTACGACCGCGAGGTCGGCTCGATGAAGGTGCTCCTCACCAGCCCCTATCCGCGCTGGCTGCTGCTGCTGGCCAAGCTCGTGGCCGGCGTCACGGTGTCGGTGGTGCAGGCCTACGCCTTCCTCGCCATCGCGTATTTCTGGGAGCTCGACATCCCCGCGATCGGCTACCTCGCCGCGCTGCCCGCCTTCGTCGCCGCCGGGCTGATGCTCGGCGCCATCGGCCTGTTGCTGTCCTCGATGGTCAAGCAGCTGGAGAACTTCGCCAGCGTCATGAACTTCGTGATCTTCCCGATGTTCTTCGCCTCCTCGGCGCTCTACCCGCTCTGGCGCATCCGGGAATCCTCCGAGACCCTCTACGCCATCTGCATGGCCAACCCCTTCACCCACGCCGTCCAGCTCGTGCGGTTCGCCCTCTACGGCCAGTTCGATCCGCTGGCCTGCGCCGTGGTGGTCGGCACCACCCTCGTCGTCTTCACCCTCGCCGTCATCGCCTACGATCCCGGCCGCGGCATCATGGCCCGGCGCGGCGGTCCCGCCGGAGAAGCCCCATGATCCGTTTCGTTCCCGTTCGTTCCGCCCTGGTCCTCGCCTCCCTCGCCCTCCTGGCCGCCCCGGCCGGCGCCCAGCCCAAGAGCGATCCCGACTGGCCCTGCGTGCAGCGCAAGGTCACGACGCTCAGCCCCGGCACGGTCTGGACCGGGCCCGACATCGCCGAGGCCGGCCCGTGGGGCGACGACTTCGAGGCGGCCGCCCTCGCCCAGAAGATCGCCTCGCGCCGCACCGAGCTGTCCCAGGTCGATCCGCTCCTCGACGACTTCGCGGCCAAGGCCGGCGACGAGAAGGCCAAGCGCCTGACCCGGGTGTTCGCGGGCGTGTTCGAGGTGGTCAACGGCGAGCGCGCCCGCGTCATGGGCGGCATCACCCGCTACGCCCAGGGCCAGCGCCGCATGGCCGAGCGCATCCGCGACGAGGCCGACAAGATCAGCGCCACCAAGGACGGCCCGAGCGCCTCCGACGCCCGCGAGATCCCCAAGGAAGCCTCCGAGCTCGAGAACCAGTTCGCCTGGGACCGGCGCATCTTCACCGAGCGCAGCCAGTCGCTGGCCTACGTCTGCGAGGTACCGACCCTGCTCGAACAGCGCCTGGGCGAAATCGCCCGCAAGATCCAGGCGCGGCTCTGAATCGCCAGACCCCGCGCCCTCTCACCGAAAGGCTCGCCGGACCCCTCCCGGCGGGCCTTTTTTCGTCGCCGCGGCGAGCTGCCGCTTGGGCCCGACCGCCGAGCCGATTCGACCGCCGCACCGCCCGTAGCGACACGGTCGGAGCCCCTGGGCCAATCCGCAACACCGGGCCAAAATCGTGTCGCCGCGCATTGCCGAATCCTCCCGGATTTGATGCCGAATTGGCATGAACCCGTTGTGGTCATTGAGATTTCTGTTGCCGTTTGGACACCCTCGATCGCGATCCGGGCCGAACCTCCGGTGAGATGGGGAAATTCGCGGCTCACCCGATTGTGTTGAAGCGCACTCCTCTCGAAACATACCCGAACACGCCGGGGAACAACCGGCGGACCAAACCGGGGACAGGGGTCGAGAGAATGAACAAGCGGACGCTGCGCAGCAGCCTCCTCGTATCGGCGGCGATGCTGCCGAGCGTGGTCTACGCTCAGGGCGCCCAGCAGGCGGTCACCCTGGGCGAGCTCGACGTCGTCGCCTCGGCCCCCTCGGCGAGCGTGCGCAGCGCCAGCGGCGCGCTCCTCGGCATCGACCGCGACAAGCTGCCCCAGAATTCCAGCGTGCTGACCTCGGCCGACGTGAACCGCGTCGGCGCACCGAGCGTGCTGCGGGCACTGGACGAGCGCGTCGGCTCGATCAGCATCAACAACGCCCAGGGCAACCCCTTCCAGCCGACGATCACCTATCGCGGCTTCGAGGCCTCGCCGCTGGGCGGCAGCCCGCAGGGGGTCGCCGTCTACGTCAACGGCCAGCGCTTCAACACCTCGTTCGGCGACACGGTGCAGTGGGACCTGATCCCCGACATCGCGGTGGACCGCATCGAACTCGAGGGCTCGAACCCGGCCTTCGGCCTCAACGCGCTCGGCGGCTCGCTGCAGGTGCTGCTCAAGAACGGCTTCACCTACCAGGGCACCGAGCTCAACGTGCTCGGCGGCTCGTTCGGCCGCGGCTCGGTCTCGTTCCAGCACGGCCAGCGCTCGGACAACGTCGGCCTCTACATCGCCGGCACCTCGCTGTCCGAGAACGGCTGGCGCAAGCGCTCGCCCTCGCGGCTGCGCCAGTTCTACGCCGACCTCGGCGTGCAGGCGGAGAAGGGTGAGTTCCACCTCAACTTCTCGGGCGCCATCAACAGCCTGACCGGCAACGGCACCCTGCCGGTGGACCTGCTCGCCTTCCAGCGCAACGAGGTCTTCACCTACCCCGACAAGACCCTCAACGAGTACGGCCGCATCGGCATCTCGGGCATCTACGACATCGCGCCCACCGTCACCCTGCAGGGCAACGCCTACATCGGCCGGTTCTCGCAGCAGACCGCCAACGGCGACGCCGCCGAGCTGGAGAACTGCGAAGCCAACCCGGACTTCATCTGTTCGGAAGGCGCCAACGAGCAGCAGTTCTTCCTGCGCGACCGCATGAACGCCCCGGTGCGGGCCAGCAGCGTGCGCACGGCCGACTTCGCCTCGCTGCCGCTCTTCGCCGACCGCTTCGACGAGGGCGGACCCTACGCCTTCCTCAACCAGACCCGCACCCAGACCGACAACTTCGGCGCCACCATCCAGACCACGGTGCGCGAGCGGCTGTTCGACATGCCCAACCGCTTCGTGCTCGGCGGCTCCTACGACGGCGGTCGCACCCGCTTTTCCGCCGACAACTCGGTGGGCGGCCTGACCTTCGACCGCGGTTTCGCCGGCCCCGGCATCGTGGTGCGCTCCGACGACAACGCCATCACCCCGGTGAGCGTGCACTCCAGCAACGACTACGGCGGCATCTACATCCAGAACAACACCGACATCACCGACCGGCTGACCCTGACCCTGCAGGGCCGCTACAACATGGCCAAGATCGTCCTGCGCGACCAGATCGGCACGGCGCTCAACGGCGACCATTACTTCGAGCGTTTCAACCCCGGCATCGGCGCCACCTACAAGATCATCCCCGACCTGCTCACCGCCTACGGCGGCTACGTCGAGGCCAACCGCGCGCCGACCCCGGCCGAGCTCTCCTGCGCCGACCCGCTGGCGCCGTGCTCGCTCACCAACTTCTTCGTCGGCGACCCGCCGCTCAAGCAGGTGGTGTCGCGCACCGTGGAAGCCGGCTTTCGCGGCCGCATCCCGGTGTCGGCGGAATTCGGCGGCATCGTGAGCTGGAAGGCCGGCGTGTTCCGGGCCCGCAACGAGGACGACATCACCTTCGTCCCCTCCGACATCACCATCGGCCGGGCCTTCTTCCAGAACGTCGGCTCGACCCGCCGCCAGGGCGTCGAGGCGGGCATCGCCTACACCACCCCGGTCTGGAACGCCTTCCTCGACTACGCCTTCGTCGACGCCACCTTCCAGACGCCCCTGGCCCTGAACTCCGGCGGCAACCCCTTCGCCACCCCCAACCCGGCCCAGCCGGACAACGACGAGGCCCGCCAGGTGTTCGTGCGGCCCGGCGACAGACTGCCCGGCGTCGCCCCCCACCAGATCAAGGTCGGCGTGCAGTACCTCGTCACGCCCGAGTGGAAGGTCGGCATGCTCGCCCGCTACGCCACCGGCAAGTTCCTGGTGGGCGACGATTCGAACCTCAACAAGACCACCGGCGACTACGCGGTGATCGGCTTCAACACGAGCTACCGGATCGCCCAGAACATCGAGGTCTACGGCTACGTCGAGAACGCCCTCAACGCGAAATACGCCACCTTCGGCACCTTCTCGCCGGTGGGCGAGGTGCCGATCCTGGCCCTGCCCAACGCCAGCTCCAACCGCAGCCTCGCGCCCGGAGCGCCCATCGCCGCCTACGGTGGCCTGCGCATCTTCTGGTAGCACCGCCCGATGCAATCGCGGGGCCGCGCCGAGCGGCCCCGCATCATCCCGATACAAGCCCCCGCGGGTCGCACCGCGGGGGCTTTGTCATGAGGGCACGCCAAAAACGACGGCGGACAGGACTCGCAGGCGTGGGACACCGCCTCGGGGACCGGGAAAAACACGCACATCGGCGGGTATTGTCACCCGGATGGGTTGCGCATCGTTCCCTTGGCCGCCGACTTGCACTATGTCGCCTCAGCCGTCCCGAAAACCGTCGCCACGGGATGCGCCGCGGTCCCGGCGGGCGAAGCACCCGCCGACCGGCCCTTGCGACGGACGAGAACCGGGGACCGACCGTTCCCTGGTCCATGACCTTGGAGACCCGATCGATGTCCTCCCACCTTCGTCACGCCCTGCTGTTCTCCGCGATCCTCGTCGCCCTGCCGATGGGGCAGGCCGTCGCCGCCCCCGCCGGCAAGATGGCCGTCGAGATGTTCGATCCCGACAAGGACGGCACGGTCGATCTCAAGGAGGCGCAGGCCGCCGCCGCCGCCCTGTTCGATTCCCTCGACCCCGACAAGGACGGCACCCTCGACAAGAAGGAGCTGAAGGGCCGCCTGACGGCCAAGGAGCTCAAGGCCGCCGATCCGGACATGGACGGCACCCTCGACAAGAACGAGTACCTGGCCATCGTCGCCAAGCGCTTCTCGAAGGCCGATCCGGACGGCGACGGCACCCTCGACGCCAAGGAATTCGGCAAGCCGGCCGGCAAGGCCGTCCTCAAGCTGATGAAGTAACCGCCGCCCCCCAGGGCCCGATCTGTCGCAGCAACGCCGGAGTCGCCTCCGGCGTTGTCTGTTTTTCAACGATCGGGAATGTGTTCATGCGGTTCACCCTTGGCCTCGCGGCCGGTCTTCTCGCCCTGTCCGGTACGGCGCCGGCCTTCGCCTCGTCCTGCACCGACCAGATCGCGACCATCGAGAAGCGTCTCGACAGCGCCGGGGCGGCCACCGTCACCGGCACGGTCCCGCCCGGCGGGCCGACCCCGCCGGCATCCGGCAAGGCGCTGGACGCTCCCCCGGCCGGCAAGCCGACCGATCCGGCGGCCCGCCCCACCGCCTCGGGTGTCGAGGCGGCGCGCGACCTCATCCGGCAGGCCAAGGCCCAGGACAAGGCCGGCGACGTCAAGGGCTGCGAGGCGACCATGACCCAGGCCAAGGAGAAGGCCGGCGCCCTGCCGTAGCGTACGCCGCCCAGGACCTCAGTAGGCGTTGCGCGTCGTGAACAGCGAGATCGGCGTCTCGAGCATGATCCGGATGTCGAACAGGACCGACCAGTTCTCGATGTAGTACAGGTCGTGCTCGACCCGGCGCTGGATCTTGTCGTCGGTGTCGGTCTCGCCGCGCCAGCCCTTGACCTGGGCCCAGCCGGTGATGCCCGGCTTGACCTTGTGGCGGGCGAAGTAGCCGTCCACCACCTGGTCGTAGAGGGTGTTGGCGGTCCGCGCGTTGATCGCGTGCGGGCGCGGGCCGACGAGGGAGAGCTCGCCCTTGAGCACGTTGAAGAGCTGGGGCAGCTCGTCGAGGGACGTGCGGCGGATGAAACGCCCGACGGGCGTGACGCGCGGGTCGCCGCGCGTCACCTGCTTGGCGGCGGCGTAGTCGCACTGGTCGACGTACATCGAGCGGAACTTCAGGACCTCGATGATCTCGTTGTTGAAGCCGTGCCGCTTCTGCCGGAACAGGATCGGGCCGGGCGAGGTGAAGCGCACCGCCAGGGCGACGCCGATCATCACGGGAGCGAGGGCGACGAGCATCGCCACGCCCACGACCCGGTCGAAGATGCCCTTCACCACGATGTCCCAATCGGCGATCGGCTTGTCGAACACGTCGAGGACGGCGACGTCGCCGAGGTAGGAATAGGCGCGCGGGCGCAGCTTCAGCCGCGTCGCCTGGGCCGAGAGCCGGATGTCGATGGGCAGGACCCACAACTTGGTCAGCATCTGCATCAGCCGCTCCTCGGCGGCGATGGGCAGGGTGAAGACCACGAGGTCGAGTCGGGTGGAGCGGGCATAGGCGACGAGATCGCTGACCGTGCCGAGCTTCGGATAGCCGGCGATCACCGTGGCGGCGCGGTCGTCGGCGCGATCGTCGAAGAACCCGACGACGCGGATGCCGGCATCGGCCTGCGCCTCGAGGGCGCGGATCAGGTTCTCGGCCAGCGGCCCGCCGCCGACGATGGCGGTGCGGCGGTCGAAGCGCCCCTGGCGCATCTGCGTGGCGACGATGCGCGCCAGCACCATGCGGCCGGCCATCACGCCGACGAGGCCGGCCCCGTAGAAGGTGGCGAGCCAGATCCGCGAGTACTGGTCGGCGATCTTGGCGAAGACCAGGGCCGCGGCCACTACGAGAAACGCGAGCGACCAGGCCGCGAACAGCCGGGGAGCGGCCTTGAGGACGCTGCGGAAGGCCGCGATGCGATAGCCGCCGCTCACCTGGATCAGCGCCACGGCCAGGACCGCGCTGCCGAGGATGGCAGCGAGGTAGCGCAGGCCCAGCGGCCCGATCCGGTCGGGCTGCACGAGGTGGACCGCCACCCCGAGGCCGACGATCGCCGCGAATTCGAGAACGCGGACCGTCCCCGTCAGGACGACGGGGGAGAGCGGCGCGGCGGCCATCGGCCGCGTGGTCTCGGCCGGTGGCGCGGCGGCGGGGACGTCGAACCCGGCGACCCGGGCTCCGGGCGCGCCGGCCACCTTGAGGAGGTCGCGGACGTCGAAGGCACTCATCGGATGGCCACCTTGCACATCGGACCGGGGAGGGGGAGCCGGGCGTCGACCGCCCCCGTTCGCGGGTCGGGACCCGTCGTCCGGTCCGGATCGCGCGTCGGTCGAGCGTAGCGGGCCGACCTCACGGAAGGCTTAACGGTGCCGCCCCCGACCCGAGCGGGTCGTCGGCGAAGATCGCCGCCGCGCGGGCCGGGTCGCCCCTGGCCGCCACGGCGGCGGCGTAGCCGGCGAGCACGCCCGCTCCCATCCGCCGCATCGAGAACCGGGCCTCCACCGATGTCGCCAGCCGGCCGACCCGCTCGGCGAGGGCCTCGGGGGCCTCGTCGAGGACACGGGCGAGGGCCGCGGCGAGGGCCTTGGCGTCGCGGGGCGGCACCAGGTCCCGGGCCGCGGCGCCGAAGATCTCGGGAATGCCGCCGACATCGGTGGCGACCAGGGGTTGGCGCGCGGCCGCCGCCTCCAGCACCACGTAGGGCAGGGATTCCGCGAACGAGGGCACCACCATCACCCGGCCCCGGGCCAGGGCGTCCCGGATCGGCTGGGGCGGCTCGTAGACCACGGCGTCGGCGAGGCCCAGCCGCGCCACGGCCGCGGCGATCGCATCGGCGTCGGGGCCCGATCCGACCATGAGCAGGCGCACCGGGCGCCCCGCCGCGCGCAAGGCCGCCAGGGCGTCGATGAGGACCGGGATGCCCTTGGCCTCGCGCAACTCGCCGACATAGACGAGGTCGAACGGGTCGTGCGCCCTCGCGATGGGGGCGAATTCGGCGGCGTCGATGCCGTTGTAGACGATCCGGGCGCGGCGGGTCTCGCCCACGTAGGCCCGGTGCCGGCCGGCGACGAAGGCGCTCTCGAACAGGAACACGTCGGTACGCCCCGCGAGGGCACGCTCGACGCCCATGTAGAGACGGTGGAGGCGGCTGCCCGGACGGTAGTTGTAGCTGCCGCCGTGGGGCGTGTAGGCGCGGATGGCGCCCCGCAGGACGGCGAGCCGGGCATAGGCGCCGCCCTTGGCGCCGTGCCCGTGCAGCACGCCCACCCCGAGGGCGGCGGCATGGCGCGACAGCCGCCACAGGGCCGCGAGGTCGGCGGCGTGCGGATTGCGGCTCATCGGGATGCGCACGACGCCGAGGCGGAGGACCGGGCGCAGGTCGGCCAGCGCGCGTTCGGCCCGGTCGCCGCCGGTGCCGGAATCGCAGACGATCCCGACGTCGTGCCCGGCCGCGGCCTGGAGACGGACGAGGTCGGAGACGTGGCGGAACAGGCCGCCGACGGGGGCACGGAACACATGCAGGATGCGCCGGCGCGGCTCCTGGCCGGCGGGCGACGCGGACGGGGTGTCGAGGGAGGGGACGGCCACGGGCGGGCTCCTGCGCGCCGAACCGTGACGAGGTCGCGCTGCGTCGAGCGTTAGCCGGAAAGTGTGGGGGGCCGGTTAAGGGAACCGCGGGCATCGGCCGTGATCGTTCCGCCGTCCGGGCGGACGCTCAGATGTTGGGCGCCGCCACCCGCTGGCGCAGCCCGGTGATCACCGCCTTGAGGATGTCGGTGCCCGCGTCGCCCTGGACCTGCCGGTAGCCCTGCGCCGCGTAGATCCGGTCGTGGACGAAGGAGAGCTTGGCGATCACGGCCGGCGTCAGCTTGAAGGGGTAGAGGGCCGGCTGGCCCATGCTGCGGCTGAGCGAATTGATGGCGTAGGTCAACGGCAGCCAGGCCTCGATCATCCGGTCGAGGTCGGGGCTGCGGTGTGGGTCGAACTCGATCCGCACGGTCTGGGGCGCCTGGTTGCGCAGGTGCGGGTTCAGGCTCAGGCCGAACACGCCGGCGGTCTCCAGGGTGTCGACGATGTGGAGGTAATGCGCGAAGGTCTCGGCGAAATCCTCCCACGGGTGGCAGGTGGCATAGGCGCTGACGTAGCCCTCGGCCCAATCGTCGGGCGGGCCGTAGGCGTGGTGGCGTTGGAGGGCGGCGGCGTAGTTCCGGGTCTCGTCGCCGAACAGGTCGCGAAAATCCCACAGGCTCGGGTCCTGGCGCACGAGCATGGTCCAGAAGTAATGGCCGATCTCGTGCCGGAAATGGCCGAGCAGGGTCCGGTAGTATTCGCCGAACAGCATCCGCCGGCGCTCGCGCTCGACGTCGTCGGCCTCGGCGATGTTCATGGTGATGAGGCCGTTGAGATGGCCCGTCATCACCGGCGGCCCGAGGCGGTAGCTCTCGGTGGGGTCCACCAGGAAGTCGAAGGCGAGCCCGGAGGCCGGGTTCTCGGCACGGGTCATCAGCGGCAGCCGCAGGCGCATCAGCGAGTAGAACAGGCGGTGCTTGGCCGCCTCGATCTGGCGCCAGCGGGTCAGGTTCCAGGCGATGCGCAGGTCCGGCACCAGCCGGTTGTGGCGGCAGGCGGCGCAGAACGCCCCCGGCTCGTCGTCGGGCACCAGCCAGTTGCAGGCGCCGTGCTCGGCGTTGGCGCAGAAGCGATACTTGCGGCCCGGGTCGGCATAGGCGTGCCACAAGTCTCCCGACGGTTCGAGCGCCGAGACGCTGTGCCCCTCGCAGACGTAGCCGAGGCGCCGCTGGCAACTGTCGCAGGCGGTGCTCTCGAAGCTCACCGGCTGGTCGCAGGCCTGGCACTGGAAGATCTTCATGACGGGGTCTCGATGGCGGAACTCCAGGTGAGGGCGGCGGGCGCACGCCGCGGGCTCGCACCGGGCGTCACCGGCGGGAACCAAGAGGATTGCCGGCCCCCCGGTTCCCGCCACGGCATGATGCACGGGATTTGCTTGCCACCAAGCCTCGCCGCCGGCTCACGAAGCGGGCGCGCGCACCCCGGGCCCTGCGGGATTCGCATCGGCCCGGTTACAGGCCTACCATCGCCGGCCTATAGAGGGCCGGCATCGTGACGGGCGGCCGACGGGCCGTCCCTCGATCATCGCCGTGTCGATCCCGAGCGCGGGACGGGCACGGCCTCCTCGACTGAACTTGCGGGAGCCTCCGTGTCGATCAAAGCCGCCCTGCACCACGTCACCCACTACACCTACGACCGGCCGATCGCGCTGGGGCCACAGGTGGTGCGGCTGCGTCCGGCGCCGCACACCCGCACCAAGGTGCCGGCCTATTCGCTCACGGTGACGCCCGAGAACCACTTCATCAACTGGCAGCAGGACCCCAACGGCAACTGGCTCGCCCGGCTGGTGTTTCCCGAGAAGACCACCGAACTGAAGATCCAGGTCGACCTCACCGCCGACATGGCGGTGATCAACCCGTTCGACTTCTTCGTGGAGGAGTACGCCCAGACCCGGCCGTTCGCCTACGAGGCCGACCTCACCGCCGAGCTGAAGCCCTACCTCGTCACCGACGACGCCACCGGCCCCGAGATCGACGCCTTCCTGACCCGGCTGCCGACGGAGACCAACACCGTCCTGTTCCTGGTGGCGCTCAACGCGCAGATCGCCGCCGAGGTCGCCTACGGCGTGCGGATGGAGCCGGGCGTCCAGACGCCGGCCGAGACCCTGACCCTCAAGAGCGGCTCGTGCCGCGACTCCGCCTGGCTGCTGGTGCAGGTGCTGCGCCGCCTCGGCATGGCGGCCCGCTTCGTCTCCGGCTACCTGATCCAGCTCATTCCCGACACCACCGCCGTCGACGGGCCGGTCGGCACCTCCACCGATTTCACCGACCTCCACGCCTGGGCCGAGGTCTACCTGCCGGGTGCCGGCTGGATCGGGCTCGACGCCACCTCCGGCCTCCTGTGCGGCGAGGGCCACATCCCCCTGGCGGCGACCCCGCACTACCAGTCGGCGGCCCCGATCTCGGGCCTGGCCGAGCCGGCCGGGGTGACCTTCGGCTTCGAGATGAACGTGACCCGCGTGGCGGAGGCGCCGCGCATCACCAAGCCGTTCTCGGACGCGGTCTGGACCGCGATGGATGCGCTGGGCGAGCGCATCGACGCCGACCTCCTCGCCCAGGACGTGCGCCTGACCATGGGCGGCGAGCCGACCTTCGTCTCCATCGACGACTTCGAATCCGCCGAATGGAACGCCTCCGCCGTGGGGCCGACCAAGCGGGGCCTCGCCGACAAGCTGATCCGGCGCCTGCGCACCCGGTTCGCGCCCGGCGGCATGCTGCACTACGGCCAGGGCAAGTGGTATCCCGGCGAGAGCCTGCCGCGCTGGGCCTTCGCCCTGTTCTGGCGCAAGGACGGGCAGCCGATCTGGCGCGACGCCGACCTGATCGCCTCCGAGACCGGCCCGCGCGACGCCAAGATCCACCAGGCCAAGGCCCTCATCGACGGGCTCGCGGGCAAGCTCGGCCTGTCGGCCTACGTGCTCCCGGCCTACGAGGACCCGGTCTACTGGCAGGAGAAGAAGGACGAACTGCCGGTCAACGTCACCACCTCGGACCCGAAGTTCCCCAACCCCGAGACCAACGCCCGCATGAAGCGGGTGTTCGAGCGGGGCCTGGGCGAGCCCACCGGGTTCGCCCTCCCGCTGGCGAGCCTCGCCCTGGGGGAGGACGACGCTCGGCGCTGGATCTCGGAGGCCTGGGAGTTCCGGCGCGGCCACGCCTTCCTCACGCCGGGCGATTCCCCGGCGGGCTACCGCCTGCCGCTGTCCTCGCTCCCCTACGTGCCGCCCGAGCACTATCCCTACTACCAGCCGCAGGACCCGCTCGAAGAGCGCGGGGCGCTGCCCGGGGCGGCGCCGGCCACGGCGACGGCCAACGGCTCGGGCGTCACCGGGGTGGCGGTGCGTACCGCCCTGGCGATCGAGCCGCGCGAGGGCGTGCTGCACGTCTTCATGCCGCCCCTCGAACGGGTGGACGAGTACCTGGAACTGCTCGGCCACCTCGAGGCCGTGGCCACCGACCTCGGCCAGCCCCTGCACATCGAGGGCTACGAGCCGCCGTTCGATCCGCGCATCGGCGTCATCAAGGTCACGCCCGATCCCGGCGTGATCGAGGTCAACGTGCACCCCGCCGCCAGCTGGCGCGAGGCCGTCGCCATCACCACCGACCTCTACGAGGAGGCCCGCCAGATCCGGCTCGGCGCCCAGAAGTTCATGATCGACGGGCGCCACACCGGCACCGGCGGCGGCAACCACGTGGTGCTCGGCGGCGCCACGCCGGCGGATTCGCCGTTCCTGCGCCGGCCCGACCTCCTCAAGAGCCTGGTGCTGTACTGGCAGCGCCACCCCTCGCTCTCGTACCTGTTCGCCGGCCTCTACATCGGTCCCACCAGCCAGGCACCGCGCATGGACGAGGCCCGCCACGACGGGCTCTACGAACTCGAGATCGCGCTGGCCCAGGTGCCCAAGCCCGACGAGCCCAACATCCCGCGCTGGCTCGTGGACCGCATCTTCCGCAACATCCTGGTGGACGTCACCGGCAACACCCACCGCTCCGAGATCTGCATCGACAAGCTGTACTCGCCGGACGGGCCGACGGGGCGCCTCGGGCTGCTCGAGTTCCGCTCCTTCGAGATGCCGCCGGACCCGCGCATGAGCCTGGCGCAGCAGCTCCTCCTGCGCGCCATCGTGGCCTGGGCCTGGCGCGAGCCGCAAGGTGGCGGCTGCGTCCGCTGGGGCACCGGGCTGCACGACCGCTTCATGCTGCCCCACTTCCTCTGGAGCGACTTCCTCGGCGTCCTCGCGGACCTGCGCGAGGCCGGCTACGACTTCGACCCGGCCGCCTTCCAGGCGCAGTTCGAGTTCCGCTTCCCCGTGTTCGGCAGCATCGAGCAGGGCGGCGTGAGCCTCGAACTGCGCCAGGCCCTGGAGCCCTGGCACGTGCTCGGCGAAGAGGGCGCCATCGGCGGCACCGTGCGCTACGTCGATTCCTCGGTGGAGCGCCTGCAGGTGAAGGCCACCGGCTTCGTGCCCGGCCGCCACGTCATCGCCTGCAACGGCCGGCGCCTGCCGATGACCTCCACCGGGGTCTCCGGCGAGGCCGTGGCGGGCCTGCGCTTCAAGGCCTGGCAACCGGCCTCGTCGATGCATCCGACGATTCCGGCCCATTCGCCCCTCACCATCGACATCCTCGATGCGTGGAGCGGGCGTTCGCTCGGCGGCTGCCGCTACCACGTCAGCCATCCGGGCGGGCGCAACTACGAGACCTTCCCGGTCAACACCTACGAGGCCGAGGGGCGGCGCCTGGCACGGTTCCAGGCGCACGGCCACACCCCCGGCAAGGTCGCGATGCCGCCCGAGGAGGGCAGCCGCGAGTTCCCCATGACCCTCGACATGCGGGTTCCGGCCCCGACATGACACCGCCCCCGGGATCGACGCACGAGACACCGAGCCAGCGCATCGCCCGCTGGACGGCCGGCTACCGGCCGCACGCGGGCGTGCCGGACGAGTTCATGGACGACCAGGGCCGGGTGAAGGGGGCCTGGCCGCGGGTGCTCGACCGCCTCGGCGCCATGGACGAATCCGAGATCGGCGCCCGCTTCGCCTCCGCCGAGCGCCACATCCGCGATGCCGGGGTCTCCTACCGGATCTACGGCGACCAGCGCGACCACGCCTGGCCGCTGGGCTCGATGCCGCTGGTGATCGAGGAGGACGAGTGGCGCTCCTTGAGCGAGGGCATCGTCGAGCGCGCCGGCCTGATGGAATGGGTGCTCTCCGACATCTACGGCGCCGGCAGCCTGGTGGCGCAGGGCCTGCTCCCCGCCGCCGCGGTGGCCGGCAGCCCCGAGTTCCTGCGGCCGCTCCACGGCGTCACGCCGCCGGGCGGGCGCTGGCTCAAGCTCTACGCCGCCGACATCGGCCGCGGCCCCGACGGGCGCTGGCGGGTGCTCGCCGACCGGACGCAGTCTCCCTCCGGCCCGGGTTACGCGCTGGAGAACCGGCTGGTGCTCACCCGCGCCTTCCCCGACCTCTACACCGACCTCCACGTCGAGCGGCTGGCGAGCTTCTTCCAGGCGTTTCGCGAGGGCCTGGCGATGGGTGCCCAGCGCAGCGATCCGCGCATCTGCCTGCTGACCTCCGGGCCGATGAGCTCGACCTACGTCGAGCAGGCGGCGCTGGCGCGCTACCTCGGGCTGCTGCTGGTGGAGGGCGACGACCTCGTCACCCAGGACGGGGTGCTGCACGTGCGCACCGTCTCGGGCCTCAAGCGGGCCGACGTCCTGTGGCGGCGGATCGACTCCGACTACATGGACCCCCTCGAACTCAACCCGGCCTCGCGGCTGGGGGTGCCCGGGCTGGTCGAAGCCCTGCGCGGGGGCCACCTGGTCGTGGGCAACATGCCGGGCTCGGGCATCCTCGAGTCGGGCGCGCTCTCGCCCTACCTCGGCGGCATCGCCCGGCACGTGCTCGGGCACGGCCTGTCGCTGCCGGGGCCGCGCTCGTGGTGGTGCGGCGATCCCGACGCCCTCGCCCATGTCCGCGACCACCTCGACGGCCTCACCCTCCGCCCGGTGGCGACCCCCGGCAAGGGCATGGCCCGCGACGCCATCCTCGGGCCCCACGCGCTGGAGGCCGAGCGCGAGCGCCTGGTCTCGGCCCTGCGCGACCGGCCGTTCGACTTCGTCGCCGAGGAAGCGGCGCCCCTCTCCACCACCCCCGGCTGGGAGCGGGGCCCGGGCGGGCTGCGCCTGGTGCCGCGCCCGTTCGTGATGCGGGTGTTCGCGGCCGCCACCCCCGAGGGCTGGCGCGTCATGCCCGGCGGGTTCTGCCGCATCTCCGAGCGGCCGGACGTCGCCCCCATCGAGATGCGGGCGGGCATCAAGTCGGCGGACGTGTGGGTCCTGTCGAACCGGCCGGTGGAATCGGTCTCGCTGATCCAGCAGGGCGCGCCCCGTGTGCGGCGCATCGCCGGGCACCTGCCGTCGCGGGCGGCCGACAACCTGTTCTGGTTCGGTCGCTATGTCGAGCGCGCCGAGATCGTGATCCGCCTCGTCATCGCGCATCTGGGCAGCGTCGGCGACGCGGTGGTGGCGGATCTGGCCGGCGACGCCAAGGCGCCCACCGCCCTGCGCATCCGGGCGCTCCTCGACGAATGGGGCGCCATCAGCGCGCCCGACCTGCCCACCGTCGCCATCGCCCGCGAGGCCCTGTGCGGTCGCAAGACCCACGGCTCGGCCCTGGCGCACGGGCTGTCGGCGCGGGACAACGCCGCCTCCCTGCGCGAGCGCCTCTCCAGCGAGGCCTGGCGGGTGCTCACGGACCTGCGCGACGCCCTCGACCACGACGACGGCGAGGCGCGCTCGGAGGCGGAGCTGCTCGGCCTCGCCGAGCGGGCGCTCAGCCACATCGCCGCCCTCTCGGGGCTGGCCGGCGAGAACATGAACCGCACCGCCGGCTGGCACTTCGTCGACCTCGGCCGGCGCATCGAGCGGGCGATCAACACCAGCGCCCTGGCGGTGCGGTTCGCCGGCGACGAGGCGGGGGCCGAGGACCTGGCGGTGATGCTGTCGCTGTGCGACTCGCATATCACCTACGGCGCGCGCTACATGCACGGCGTCGCCCTCGATCCGGTGCGGGACATGGTGCTGCTCGACGCCTTCAACCCCCGCTCGGTGGCCTTCCAGATCGAGGCGATCGTGCGCCACCTCGACGAGTTGCCGGCCCTGCGCGCCGACGGCCTGCCCGAGCCGCACCGGCGCCTCGCCCTACAGCTGCGGGCCGAGTTCTCCACCGGCGAGGCGGTGGACTTCGAGAGCGCGACGCTGGCCCGCCTGGAGGCCTCGTTCGAGAGCCTGGCCGACGCCATCGCCGGGCGCTACTTCCCCAACGGCCCGCATGCCCTGCGGCCCGAGAAGCTGATGGGGCTCGCGTGATCTACACGCTGCGCCACCTCACCCGCTATCGCTACGGCAAGCCGGTCCGCTTCGCCCGCTGCGCCCTGCGCCTGCGGCCCCAGGACGGCGACGGCCAGCGGGTGCTGGAGAGCACCCTCGCGATCTCGCCGACCCCGCGCACCCGCATCGTGCGGCGCGACTACTTCGGCCTGGAGACCGAGGCGGTGACCATCGACGCGGTCCACAGCGAGCTGCGGGTCGAGGCCCTGTCGCGGGTGCTGGTGGAGCGACCGTCCCTGCCCGAGCCCGAATCCGGCCCGAGCTGGGAGGAGGTCCGCCTGTCCGCCCTGGCGTCGCGGTCGCTGGCGCCCGAGGCGCCGATCCACTTCCTGTTCCCGAGCGTGCGGGTGCCCCTGGTGGCGGAGGTGACGGACTACGCCCGCGCCAGCTTCCCGCCCGGCCGCAGCGCCTACGGCGGCGCCTTCGACCTGATGATGCGCATCCGGGCCGATTTCCGGTTCGATTCCAAGGCCACCACCGTGCAGACCCCCCTGGCGGAATCCTTCGCCCTGCGCGCCGGCGTCTGCCAGGACTTCGCCCACATCATGATCGCGGCCCTGCGCGGCCTCGGGCTGCCGGCGGCCTACGTCAGCGGCTACCTGCGCACCATCCCGCCGCCGGGCCGGCCGCGCCTGCGCGGGGCGGACGCCAGCCACGCCTGGGTCGCGGTCTGGTGCGGGCAGGGCTGGATCGGCCTCGACCCCACCAACGGCATCGGCGTACGCGACGACCACATCCTGGTGGCGCGCGGCCGCGACTACACCGACGTCTCCCCCATCGACGGCATCGTCTCCTCCTCCGGCTCGCAGAAGCTGCGGGTGGAGGTGGACGTGATCCCCGAGGGCGAGGCGATGCCGCCCGAGGTCGCGGAGTTCGAACGGGCCGAGCCCGAGGCCGCCACGGCCTGACCCGGGCGAGCCCACCTCCGCTTCGCAGGATCGCCGGCCGACGGCGGTCGCCCCGCCCGGGAAACCGGAGTGTCCGGGCTCATCCTCATGAGCTTCGACGACGGCACCTGGTCGGACCGTGGACCGACCTGGAATTGGAATTCCTATACCTTTCGTGCATGCTCCGGCGCATCGGGCCGGCCCGCCAGGAACAATAAGGCGGGACGCTCGGCCGTGGAGGAAACATGAACGAGATCGTCAAGCCCGACTCGCTGCTCGTCGCCCAGGCCGAGAGCCTGACCGAGACCTTCTTCGGCGGCTGCCCGCACGACTGTCCCGACACCTGCTCGATGCTGTTCGAGGTGAAGGATGGCGAGCTCCTGAGCGTGCGCGGCAACCCGGACCATCCGATGACCCGCGGCGGCCTGTGCGTGAAGCTCAAGGACTACGAGAAGCGCCACTACCATCCCGATCGTCTGCTCTACCCGATGAAGCGGGTCGGCCCGAAGGGCTCCAAGCAGTTCGAGCGCATCACCTGGGACGAGGCCCTCGACACGATCGTCACGCGCTGGAAGGGCATCGTCGACCAGTACGGCCCCGAGGCCATCGCCCCCTACAGCTACCTCGGCAACCAGGGCCTCGTGCACGGGCTGAACGGCGGCGACGCCTTCTTCAACCGCCTGGGCGCCACGGTGACCGAGCGCACCTTCTGCGGCGAGGGCTCGTGCACGGCCTGGCTGCTCACGGTCGGCCCCACCGCCGGCCTCGACCCGGACAGCTACATCCACTCCAAATACATCGTGATCTGGGCCTGCAACTCGGTCAGCACCAACCTGCACCATTGGGCCATCGTCAAGGACGCCCAGAAGAAGGGCGCCAAGGTCGTCGTGATCGACGCCTACGCCTCGCGCACCGCCAAGGCCGCCGACTGGCACATCGCGCCCAAGCCCGGCACCGACGGCGCGCTCGCCATGGCGCTGATCAACTCGATCATCGAACAGGGCCTCGTCGACCAGGACTACGTCGACAACTACACGGTCGGTTTCGAGGACCTGAAGGAGCGTGCCGCTCCGCGTACGCCGGAATGGGCCGCCGAGATCACCGGCATCCCGGCCGAGGACATCCGCACGCTCGCCCGCGAGATGGCCACCGAGCAGCCCGTGGGCATCCGCATGGGCGTGGCGCTGGAGCGGCACTACGGCGGCGGCCAGACCATCCGGGCGGTGTCCTCGATCCCGGCGCTGACCGGCGCCTGGCGCCACGTCGGCGGCGGCGTCACGCAGTTCGGCGTCTGGGAGCACCCCTACAAGTTCGACGTGATGTGCCGCCCCGACCTGATCCCGGAAGGCACCCGCGTCGTCTCGAACCTGCAGATCGGACGCGCGCTCACCGGCGAATTGCTGCTCGACCCGCCGATCATGTCGATGATGTGCTGGAACTCGAACCCGGTCACGCAGGCGCCCGAGACCGACAAGATCGTCGCCGGGCTGATGCGCGAGGACCTGTTCATGGTCTCGGCCGAGCACTTCGTCTCGGACACCGCAGCCTACGCCGACATCCTGCTCCCCGCCACGATGGGCGCGGAGATGGAGGACATGATCCTGTCCTGGGGCCACCTCTACCTGACCTACAACACCAAGTGCGCCGAGGCGCCGGGGGAGGCCATCCCCAACAACGAGATCTTCCGGCGGCTGGCCGCCCGGCTCGGCTTCGAGGAGGAGAACTTCAAGTGGACCGACACGGAGTGCCTGGAGCACTACGTGGACTGGAACGCGCCGGCCTGCGAGGGCATCGATCTCCAGTACATGCGCGAGAACGGCTTCGCCCGACTCAAGGTCGGCACGCCGGACGACCGGGCGCCGCACCGGGAAGGCAACTTCCCGACGCCCACCGGCAAGTGCATGCTCAAGGTCGAGGGCGCCACCAACTTCGTCGCCCCGCCGTTCCGGCAGATGTACGAGGGCTTCCAGCCCGGCGAGGCGCTCGACCCGCTGCCCGACTACCTCGGCCCCCGCGAGTCCCACGCGAACGATCCGGAGCTCGCCAGGCGCTTCCCGCTCAACATCGTCTCGCCGAAAAGCCACTACTTCCTGAACTCCTGCTACGCCAACATGGAGGACAAGCAGAAGGGCCAGGGCGAGCAGTTCGTGATGATCAGTCAAGCCGACGCCGACGCGCGCGGGATCAGGGACGGCGACCGCGTCCAGGTCGCCAACGACCGCGGCGCCTTCAAGGGCGTGGCGCGCATCACCGAGGACGTCAGGGCCGGCATCGTCGTGGCGACGCTGGGCTACTGGCGCCAGCTCAACGACGGCACGGTCAACAGCATCAGCTCGTCGGCCTTCACCGACATGGGCCACGCCCCGTCCTTCTCCGACAACCTCGTCGAGGTGTCGCGCGCCAACTGAGCCCCCGCGGGACGTCACGACGACAGCAGGCGCCCGAAAGGGCGCCTGCTGTCGCGCATGTCATGGCGCGACGGCCCGATGGACTTGTCCCGCAGCCCTCGCTAAGGGCGCGAACGGCGCAGGTCGGCGCCGAGCCGGGAGCATGGCCGTGTTGAGTCCGAGCGAAGCCGCCGTGCGCGAGGCCATCCTCGCCTTCGTCGCCAGCCGCAATCCCGGCATCGCGCCCGGCGCGGTGACCGGGGCGACCTCCCTCGTCACCAGCGACGTCCTCGATTCGATCGGGGTGCTCGACCTCCTGATGGAGCTGGGAGAGCGCTTCGACGTGCCCGTGGACGAGGAGAGCTTCGCGCTTCCCAACTTCGAGAGCGTCGACGCCCTGGCCCGGTCCATCGACGGCAGGCGGGTGCGGGCCTGACCGCCGGCATGGCCGTCCCACGCCTGCTGCACCACCTCCTCGACGGTCCGGCCAGCGCGGGCGGGCGCGAGGCCATCGTCGATGGCGCCGACCTCGTGAGCTACGACGCCCTGCGCGGCCGGGTGACGGTTCTGGCCGACCGCCTGAGGACGGCGGGGGTGGGGGCGGGCGACCGGGTCGGGATCCTCTTACCGAAATCGGCGGCGGAATGTGCCGCGATCTTCGCCGTGAGCCTCGCGGGCGGGGTCGTTGTGCCGATCCATCCGAGCCTGAAGCCGCCCCAGGTCCGGCACATCCTGGACGATTGCGGGGCCGGCGCGCTGGTGAGCGACGCGACCTCCGATCCGCTGTCCCTCGGGGGCGGCGACCGCCCGGACGACACCGTCCGCGTCTTCGCGCTGGCACCGCGGGACGGCCCGCCTCCTCCGGAAGACCTCGCGGCGATCCTCTACACCTCCGGCTCCACCGGGTTGCCCAAGGGGGTGATGCTCAGCCACGCCAACCTCCTGGCCGGCACCCGGATCGTGCGGGGCTACCTCGGGATCGGGCCCGACGACCGCCTGCTCTCGGTGCTGCCGCTGTCGTTCGACTACGGCCTCAACCAGCTGCTGACGAGCGTGGAGCAGGGGGCCTGCCTCGTGCTGCACCGGGTCCGGTTCGGGGATGCCCTGGTGGCGGCGCTGGCCGAACACCGCATCACCGGGCTCGCGGGGGTGCCGACCCTGTGGACGCTCCTGACCCGGGCCGCCCCCAGCCTCGCCGCCACGGCGCTGCCGCACCTGCGCTACCTCACCAATTCCGGCGGCGCGGTGCCGCCCGAGACCGTGGCCCGCCTGGCCCGGGCCCTGCCGGACACCGACATCGTCCTGATGTACGGGCTGACGGAAGCCTTCCGCTCGACCTGGCTGCCGCCGGGCGAGGTCGCCCGGCGCCCCGGCTCCATCGGCCGGGCCATCCCCGAGACGGAGGTCTTCTGCGTCGATGCCCGGGGGCGCCGCACCGGGCCGGGCGAGCCGGGCATCCTGATGCACCGCGGCCCCACCGTGTCGCTGGGCTACTGGAACCGGCCCGAGGACACCGCGCGGGTGATCGTGCCCGATCCGGACGATCCCGCCGCGCCTCCGGTGTGCCGCTCGGGCGACCTCGCGGTGGTGGACGCCGACGGTTACTTCACCTTCCTCGGCCGGGCCGACGCCCTCATCAAGAGTGCGGGGTTCCGCATCAGCCCCAACGAGGTCGAGGCGGCCCTGATGGAGACGGGCGCCTTCCGCTCCGTGGCGGTGATCGGCCTGCCCGATCCCGACCTCGGCCAGCGCGTGCATGCGGTGGCGGTGGCGGCGCAGGACGGGCCCTCGACGCAGGCCGCGATGACGCGGGTGCGGACGCGTCTGGCCCCCCACATGGTGCCCCGCGCCGTCGAGGCGGTGGAGGCGCTGCCCGTCACCCCCAACGGCAAGGTCGACTACACCCGCCTCGTCGCGGAACGGACCGATCATGCCCCAAGCGACCATGCCTGAGCCGGCCGACCTCGCCGACCGCCTGATCGCGCGCCACTTTCCCCGGGACGGGGAGGGCGGCCTCACGATCGGCGGCCTGTCCGTCGCAGCCCTCGCCGACACCTACGGCACGCCGCTGTTCCTCTACGACGCGGCGGTGATGCGCTCCGCCTATCGCGCCCTGGCAGGGGCGGTGGCCGGGTTCGCGCAGGTGGACTACTCGGTCAAGGCCAACCCCGCCCCGGCGGTGATCCGGGTGTTCGCGCAGGAGGGGGCGGGCGCCGAGATTGCCTCGGGCGCCGAGTTCGAGGCGGCCCTGGGGGCAGGGCTGGCGGCGGACCGCATCCTGTTCGCCGGGCCGGGCAAGGGCGAGACGGAGATCGACCGGGTGGTGGCCGCGGGCATCGGCGAGATCCATCTCGAGAACGCCGAGGAGATGGCCCGCGTCGCCGCGGCCGCCAGACGCCACGGCCGCACCGCGCGGGTGGCGATCCGGATCAACCCCGGCCCCGAGGCGCAGGGCGGGGCCATGCGCATGGGCGGAAAACCCTCGCCGTTCGGCTTCGACGAGGAGGACCTCGACGCGGTGGTCGATGCCGTCGAGGCCGAGCCCGGCCTGGCGCTCTCCGGCATCCACCTGTTCGCCGGGACGCAGGGGCTCATGGCCGCGACGCTGCTGGCGCAATGGGGCCATGGGCTCGCCCTGGCCGCGCGGGTGGCCGACCGGATCGGCCGGCCGCTGGCCACGATCGACCTCGGCGGCGGCCTCGGCATCCCGTATTTCGCCTCCGATTCCGACCTCGACCTCGACGCGATCCGCGCGGGCGTGCCGGCCCTCGCCCGGAGCCTCGCCGCGCATCCGGGGCTGGCGGGCGCCCGCGTCGTCCTGGAACCCGGCCGCTACCTCGCCGGTCCGGCCGGGATCTACGTCGCACGGGTGCGGGCGGTGAAGGTCTCGCGCGGCACCCGCTTCCTCATCACCGACGGCGGCCTCCATCACCACCTGGCGGCCTCGGGCAACCTCGGCCAGGTGATCAAGCGCGACTATCCGGTGAGCGCGGTGCGCGAGGCCCCCGACAGCCCGCGCAGCCCCTGCGCCGTGGTCGGCCCCCTGTGCACGCCCCTCGACATGCTGGCGCGGGCGACGGCGCTGCCGGATCTCGCCGAGGGCGACCTTGTCGCGGTGCTGCAGTCGGGCGCCTACGGCCTCACCGCCAGCCCCACCGGTTTCCTGAGCCACCCGCTCCCGGCGGAAGTGCTGGTGGACGCAGGCCGCGCGGCGCGGATCGGCTCGCCATGAACCGGTCGCTCAGGCGCCCCGCTCGGAATAGCGCCGGAAGGCTTCCAGCGTCTCGGCGCTGACGTGGTGCTCGATGCCTTCCGCGTCGCGACGCGCCGTCTCCGGGCTGACGCCGAGCGCACACAGGAACAGTTCGACGATGCGGTGCCGCTCCCGGCTCTGGGCGGCCAGGGCCTGGCCGGCGGCGGTGAGGAAGACGCCGCGGTAGGGCCGCTGCTGCACGAAGCCGTCCTCGGCCAGGCGCTTGAGCATCTTGGCGACGGTGGGCTGGGCGACGCCCAGGCGCGCGGCGATGTCGACCTGCCGCGCCTCGCCGCCGTCGCCGATCAGGTCGGAGATGAGCTCGACGTAATCCTCGACCAGTTCCAGGCGCCGGGCCTCGCGCGCCTGGCGGAAGCTCTCCACATGCACGTCCGGATCGATGAGAGGCACCTCGGCCTCGGATCGGGAGGGTTCGCGCATGATGCCGGCTGACTCTCGCGGTCGCTGCGGCGCCGCGTCGCGCGGTGCCGTCCGGCCCCTGTTTAGCCAAGCCCGGCCCCGGATGGGAGCCCCCCGGACGGGTTCGCACGGGATTCGAGGGTCTGGGGGTGGCGCAGGTGCGCCACGAAATCCCGCGCGAAGGCGGGCAGGGCGTCGAGCGCGCGCAGGCACAGGGTGAGGTCGCGCAGGGCCCATGGGTCGGTGAGCGGCACGATGCCGATGGCCATGCCGCGCATGGCACGCCGGGCCGTGGTCTCCGGCACGATGCCGACCCCGACCCCGCATTCGACGAGGCGGCAGACCGCATCGAAGCTGCGCAGCTGCACCCGCAGCCGCAGGGAGCGGCCGTCGATGCGCCCGGCCTTGTCGGCCAGGAACCGGGTGAGGGCGCTCGCCCGGTCGAGCCCGACGAGGTCGTGGGCGAGCACGTCGGCGAAGCTCACCGCCTCGGCCGCGGCCAGGGCGTGGCCGGGGGCCACCACCACCACGAAGCGGTCCTGCCGGAACGGATAGGTCTGGAGGGTGCCGGTATCGACGGTGCCGGCCACGATGCCCAGATCCGCCGCGCCCTCGGCCACGAGGCCGACGATCTCGTCGGAGGTGCGCTCCTCGATGTCGACGCTGACGCCGGGGTGGCGGCCGAGGTAGGCGCTGAGCACTTCGGGCAGGAATTCGGTGAGCGCGTTGGTGTTCGACAGGAGCCTGATCTGCCCCACCGTGCCGCCGGCGTAGGCGGCCAGCTCCCCCTGCATCCGCTCGACACGGTCGAGCAGGACGCGGGCGTGGGCGAGCAGGGTCCGGCCCGCCGGGGTGAGGACGACGCCCTGGCGGCTGCGGATGAGGAGGGCGGCCCCCAGGGTCTCCTCCATCCCCCGCACCCGGGCGGAGGCCGCCGCCAGCGCCAGGTTGGCCCGCGCCGCGCCGTGGGTGATCGAGCCGGCCTCGACCACGTGGCGGAACAGGCTGAGATCGACGAGGTCGAAACGCATCATCGGGCCGGTTTCCTAATCGCCGCGCGTCCTGCCGGATCCGCGTGAAACGAACCGGGGTGCGATCAGCACTTCCTTAACCTTGTCGCCCGATGCTGCGCACCATGGTTGTCCGTCGCCGCGTCCGTTCCGTCCTGATGCCCCTCGGCCTCTTCGCCGTGTCGGCGCTCGTCGTGACCTATTTCGTGCAGCAGGCCGAGAGCGGCAACCGCGGCCTCGTCGCCAAGCGCGCCCTCAAGATCCAGGCCTACGGGCTCAACCAGGAACTCGCCGCCGCACGGGCCGACCGGGCGATCTGGGAGCACCGGGTCGCGCTGCTGCGGTCGGACCAGATCGACCGCGACCTCCTGGAGGAGCGCGCCCGGGTGATGCTCGGCCGCGTCCACGCCAACGACGTGGTGATCATCGATCCCTGAAAACGGGGCGCGCCGGCGCACCGCGGTTGCCGCGATCCGTTCCGGCGGCGCGACGGGCCGAGCACGCGCCCGGCGCGAAACCGCGTGAAACCCGGCATGAAACTTGGACGAGTGACAGAACCGGCGGTTGCTTCACTCCGCGCCGTGCCGGCCCTCGCTTTCCCCCGGACCCTGCCCTAAGACTCCTCGCCACGAGAGCAGTTCACGGGAGGTCGCCGATGGATGCCGCGAACGAAGCGGGTCACGCCACAGCCGAAGCCGCCAAGGCGATGCGCGAGAGCGACCCCGGCCACGCCCCGGCCCCGAACACGCCGCAGTTCACCAAGGACGAAGACCTCCACGCCTATCACGAGATGCTGCTGATCCGCCGCTTCGAGGAGAAGGCGGGCCAGCTCTACGGGATGGGGCTGATCGGCGGGTTCTGCCACCTCTACATCGGCCAGGAAGCGGTCGTCATCGGCATGCAGATGGCCTCGGTCGAGGGCGACCAGGTCATCACCGGCTACCGCGACCACGGCCACATGCTGGCCTGCGGCATGGACCCCAAGGGCGTCATGGCCGAACTGACCGGACGCCGCGGCGGCTACAGCCGCGGCAAGGGCGGCTCGATGCACATGTTCTCCCGTGAGAAGCAATTCTTCGGCGGCCATGGCATCGTCGGCGCCCAGGTCTCCCTCGGGACCGGGCTGGGCTTCGCCGACGCCTACCGCAAGAACGGCCAGGTCAGCATGACCTACATGGGCGACGGCGCCGCCAACCAGGGCCAGGTCTACGAGAGCTTCAACATGGCCCAGCTCTGGAAGCTGCCGGTCGTCTACGTGATCGAGAACAACCGCTACGCCATGGGCACCTCGGTGGCCCGCGCCTCGGCCCAGACCGATTTTTCCAAGCGCGGCATCTCCTTCGGCATCCCCGGCGAGCAGGTCGACGGGATGGACGTGCGCACGGTCCGCGAGGCGGCGGCCCGCGCCATCGCCCACGCCCGCTCGGGCGAAGGCCCCTACATCCTGGAGATGCAGACCTACCGCTATCGCGGCCACTCGATGTCCGACCCGGCCAAGTACCGGTCGAAGGACGAGGTCTCGAAGATGCGCGACGAGCACGACCCCATCGAGATGGTGCGCAAGCGCCTGATCGAGGCGCACGGCGTGCCGGAGGCCGAGCTCAAGGCCACCGACGCCAAGGTGCGCGAGGTCGTCAACGAATCGGCCGAGTTCGCGACCCACGACCCCGAGCCGGACCCCTCGGAACTCTGGACGGACATCCTGCTCGAGGCGCGCGCCTGACGCACCCACGAGACGACGGGGCCGCCCGCTTCATCCTCGATCGACAGAGTACCCTATGGCGACCGACATCCTGATGCCCGCCCTCTCGCCCACCATGGAGGAGGGCAAGCTCGCCAAATGGCTCAAGAAGGAGGGCGACGCGGTCAAGTCCGGCGACGTCCTCGCCGAAATCGAGACCGACAAGGCGACGATGGAGGTCGAGGCCATCGACGAGGGCATCCTCGCCAAGATCCTGGTCGAGGAGGGCGCCGAGGGCGTGAAGGTCAACACGCCGATCGCCATCATCGCCGCCGAGGGCGAGGACGTGGCGGCGGCGGCCAGCGGCGGCGGCAAGCCGAAGGCGAACGGCGCCGCGGCCGAGCCGCCCGCGCCGACCCCCGACATGCAGGCGGAGGGGCAGGCCGCGCAGAGCGCCGCCACCACCAAGACCGCCGACGACATGCCCAACGCCCCCGCCGCCCCGGCCGTGATCACCACCAAGGCCCAGGCCGAGGTGATGGAGGATTATCCCGCCGGCACCGAGATGGTGACGACGAGCGTGCGCGAGGCTCTGCGCGACGCCATGGCCGAGGAGATGCGCAAGGACGACGACGTCTTCGTGATCGGCGAGGAGGTCGCCGAGTACCAGGGCGCCTACAAGATCACGCAGGGGCTGCTGCAGGAGTTCGGCGCGCGCCGGGTGGTCGACACACCGATCACCGAGCACGGCTTCGCCGGCATCGCGGTGGGCGCGGCCTATACCGGCCTCAAGCCCATCGTCGAGTTCATGACCTTCAACTTCGCCATGCAGGCGATCGACCACATCATCAACTCGGCGGCCAAGACGCTCTACATGTCCGGCGGCCAGCTCGGCTGCCCGATCGTGTTCCGCGGCCCCAACGGTGCGGCCGCCCGCGTCGGCGCCCAGCACAGCCACGACTACTCGGCCTGGTACTCCAACGTGCCCGGCCTGAAGGTGGTGGCCCCCTACACCGCCGCCGACGCCAAGGGCCTCCTCAAGGCCGCCATCCGCGACCCCAACCCGGTGATCTTCCTCGAGAACGAGATCCTCTACGGCCAGACCTTCCCCGTGCCGAAGCTCGACGACTTCGTGGTGCCGATCGGCAAGGCCAAGGTCCACCGCACCGGCAAGGACGTGACCATCGTCTCCTTCTCCATCGGCATGACCTACGCCCTCAAGGCCGCCCAGGCGCTGGCCGAACAGGGCATCGAGGCGGAGGTGATCGACCTGCGCACCCTGCGCCCGATGGACACCGCCACGGTGGTGGAATCGGTGAAGAAGACCGGCCGCTGCGTCACCGTGGAGGAGGGATTCCCGCAGTCGGGCATCGGCGCCGAGATCGTCGCCCGCCTGATGGTGGACGCCTTCGACTACCTCGACGCGCCTGTCCTGCGCGTGACCGGCAAGGACGTGCCGATGCCGTATGCGGCCAACCTCGAGAAGCTGGCGCTCCCCAACGTCGCCGAGGTGGTCGAGGCGGCCAAGGCGGTCTGCTATCGCTGAGGCGCAGACCGTGAGCGAGTCCTTCGTCGAACTGGCCGTGCCGCCGGACGCCCTCGAACAGGGCGGCATCGAGGTCCTGCGCGCCGCCGTCGTGGACGGCGCGATCAGCGTGGCCCTGCGCCGCTCCTTCGACGACCCCGCGACCTGGGGGCGGCTTCTCAGCGACCTCGCCCGTCAGGCCGCGCGCGCCTACGGCCTCGAGACCGGGATGTCGGAGGACGAAGCGTTCGAACGCATCCGCGCCGGGTGGGAGGCCGAGAGCCTCGACCCCGGCGGCTTCAACTAGCGGCGCATGCCCATGGCCGATGCCGCGACCCGCCTCGCCACCTACGCCGATCTCGAGGCCGTGCCGGACCATCTCGTGGCCGAGATCGTCGATGGGGTGCTGGAGACGCATCCGCGCCCGAGGCCTCGGCACGGGATCGCCGCGGCGGGACTGGCTGCTGAGCTCGGGCCACCCTTCGGACGCGGTCGCGGCGGCCCCGGCGGCTGGATCTTCATGATCGAGCCCGAGCTCCACCTCGGTTCGCATGTGGTGGTGTCCGATCTCGCGGGCTGGCGCCGCGAACGCATGGTGGCCGAGCCGGCCACCGCCTTCGTCGAGACTCCGCCCGACTGGGTCTGCGAAATCCTGTCGCCGTCCACGGCGCGCCTCGACCGCGGTCCCAAGCGCCGCATCTACGCCGAGGCGGGGGTGAGCCATCTCTGGCTGCTCGATCCGGGCGAGGGCGTGCTCGAAGGCTTCGCGCTCACCGGCCGCCAGTGGCTGCTGCTCGGTACCGTCGCACGCGGCGAAGTGGTGGCCCTGTCCCCCTTCGACGCCGCACCGTTCCCACTCGACGACCTGTTCCCCTTCGACGATCCGGCCGCCCCGCCTGCGGCGCCTCTCCCGCCCGAGGTCTGACGCCATGCCCATCAACGTCCTGATGCCCGCCCTGTCGCCGACGATGGAGAAGGGCAATCTCGCCAAGTGGCTGAAGAAGGAGGGCGACGCCGTGAAATCCGGCGACGTGCTGGCCGAGATCGAGACCGACAAGGCGACGATGGAGGTGGAGGCCATCGACGAGGGCATCCTGGCGAGGATCCTGGTGCCGGAGGGCACCGCCGACGTGCCGGTGAACGACCTCATCGCCATCATCGCCGGGGAGGGCGAGGACCCGGCCGGCATCCAGGCGCCGGGCAGCGGCGCGGCCAAGGCCGAGGCGGCTCCGCCCAGCGAGAACACGACGCCCGGCGGCGGCCAGATGGCCTATGCCCGGGTCGATGCGGCACCGGAGGGCGCCGAGCCGACCCATCCGTCCGAGACCAAGTCCCCCGAGGGTGCGGCGGATGGCGGACGCGTCGTCGCCTCGCCGCTCGCCCGCCGCATCGCCAAGATCGAGGGAATCGACCTTTCCGCCGTTTCCGGCTCCGGCCCGCGCGGACGGGTGATCGAGCGCGACGTGCGGGCGGCGGTGGCTGACGGTTCGGCCAAGGCGGGGGCAAGCAAAGCGGCACCGGCCGCGCCGGCGCCGGCTCCGGCCGCCACCCCTCCGGCGCCGCCGAAGGCCGCCGCCGGGGCACCGGCGGGGCTCAGCCTCGATCAGGTCCGCGGCTTCTACCAGAAGGGCGCCTACGAGGAGGTGCCGCTGGACGGCATGCGCAAGACCATCGCCAAGCGCCTCACCGAGGCGATGCAGGTGGCGCCGCACTTCTACCTGACGGTGGATTGCGAGATCGACGCGCTGATGACCCTGCGCGAGCAGCTCAACAAGAGCGCCGCCGTCGCCAAGGACGGCAAGCCGGCCTTCAAGCTCTCGGTGAACGACTTCGTCATCAAGGCGATGGGCCTCGCGCTGATGCGGGTGCCCACCGCCAACGCGGTCTGGGCCGAGGACCGCATCCTGCGCTTCAACAACGCCGAGGTCGGCGTGGCGGTGGCCATCGACGGCGGGCTGTTCACGCCGGTGATCCGCAGGGCCGACCAGAAGACGCTCTCCACCATCTCCAACGAGATGAAGGATTTCGCCGCCCGGGCGCGGGCCAAGAAGCTCAAGCCCGAGGAGTACCAGGGCGGCGTCACCTCGGTCTCGAACCTCGGCATGTTCGGGATCAAGCACTTCACCGCGGTGATCAACCCGCCGCAATCCTCGATCCTGGCCGTGGGCGCCGGCGAGAAACGCGTCGTCGTCAAGGACGGTGCCCCGGCGGTGGTCCAGGCGATGACCGCCACCCTTTCCTGCGACCACCGCGTGCTCGACGGGGCACTCGGCGCCGAACTGATCTCGGCGTTCAAGAGCCTGATCGAGAACCCGATGGGGATGCTGGTGTAAGCCGGAACCACAACGCGCTTCCCTCCTCCCTCGTGGGGAGGGATCGAGGGTGGGGGAGGTTCCACCATCTTCCGCAGCGGGTCGCCCAGCCGCCCCCACCTCCACGTCCTCTCCGTAAGGGGGAGGAAAGCCGACGGAGCCCCGACATGCCCGACACCTACGACATCCTCGTCATCGGCGCCGGCCCCGGCGGTTATGTGGCGGCCATCCGGGCGGCGCAGCTCGGGTTCAAGACCGCCGTGATCGACCGCGAGCACTTAGGCGGCATCTGCCTCAACTGGGGCTGCATCCCCACGAAGGCCCTGCTGCGCACGGCCGAGATCTACCACTACATGCAGCACGCCGGAGACTACGGGCTGTCGGCCGAGAAGGTCGGCTACGACACTGCCGCGATCGTCAAGCGCTCGCGCGGGGTCTCGGCCCGGCTCAACGGCGGCGTCGGCATGCTGCTCAAGAAGAACAAGGTCGACGTGATCTGGGGCGAGGGCACGATCGAGGCCGCACCCAAGGGCGACCAACCCGGCACCGTCACCGTGAAGGAGACCACCCGGGCGCCCGCCCCCAAGGGCGCGCTCGCGGCGGGCTCGTACGCGGCCAGGCACATCATCGTGGCCACGGGTGCGCGCCCGCGCGCGATCCCCGGCATCGAGCCCGACAAAAAGCAGATCTGGACCTACTACGAGGCGATGGTGCCCGAGACGATGCCCAAGAGCCTGCTGGTGATGGGCTCGGGCGCCATCGGCATCGAGTTCGCCTCGTTCTACCGCACCATGGGCGCCGAGGTGACGGTGATCGAACTGCTGCCGCAGATCCTGCCGGTGGAGGACGCCGAGATCGCCGGCCTCGCCCGCAAGCGCTTCGAGAAGCAGGGCATCAAGATCCTCACCGGCGCCAAGGTGACGAAGGTGCAGAAAGCGGAGGGTTCCGTCACGGCGACCATCGAGACCGGAGACGGCAAGACCCAGCAGCTGTCGGCCGAGAAGCTGATCTCGGCGGTGGGCGTGGTCGGCAACATCGAGGGCATCGGCCTCGACAGGCTCGGGGTGAAGATCGAGCGCGGCATCGTCGTCACCGACGGGCTGGGGCGCACCAACGTGCCCGGCGTCTACGCCATCGGCGATGTCGCCGGCCCGCCGATGCTGGCCCACAAGGCCGAGCACGAGGGCGTGCTCTGCGTCGAGACCATCAAGGGCCTTCACACCCACGCCATGGACAAGGCAAAAATCCCCGGCTGCACCTATTGCCAGCCGCAGATCGCCTCGGTGGGCCTGACCGAGGCCAAGGCCAAGGAGCTGGGGTTCTCCGTCAAGGTCGGCCGCTTCCCCTTCGCGGGCAACGGCAAGGCCATCGCGCTGGGCGAGCCGGACGGCCTCGTGAAGACGATCTTCGACGCCAACACCGGCCAGCTCCTCGGCGCCCACATGGTGGGAGCCGAGGTCACCGAGCTGATCCAGGGCTACGTGGTGGCCATGAACCTGGAGACCACCGAGGAAGACCTGATGCACACGGTCTTCCCGCACCCGACGCTCTCGGAGATGATGCACGAGAGCGTGCTTGATGCGTACGGGCGGGTGATCCACTCGTAGCGCCCGTCACGTCAGGCGCGTCCCCGCCCAGGGGGAGGGGACGCGCCAAAGTTCAGCGGGTCGGGGCCGGCGCGCCCTTGCCCGCGGCGCCCGGCGAGGAACCCGAGCCGGCGTCGTTGGCGCCGGTGCTGTTGGTGGTGCCCGACCGGCTCTTGTCGCCCGTGGACGGGCCGCTGCCCGCCGCCCCCGGCGACGACCCCGAGCCGGCGTCGCTGGCGCCCGTCTTGTCGGTCGTACCCGACTTGCTGGTCCCCGAACCGCCGGCGGTGGCGAGGGCGACGGAACCCAGCAGGACGGTGCCGGCGACGAGAAGCGTCTTGATCGACATGGTGTTTCTCCCTGATCGTTGGCGTTCGCACGCCGACGTCAACATCAGGTCGAGAGGCGACGTTCCTGTGGGACGAGAGACGGACCAACGGACGTTCGCGCCTCTCCTCCCCCCTGGCGGGGAGGAGCAGGGAGGCGGGGGTGGCTGGATGACCCTCGGCCTTCGCAGGCCTGTGGAGCAAGCGGTCAGCCGGCGCGGCGGGCCGGTCTGGCTTCGGCGCCGGTGCGGGCAGCAGCCGCCGCCACGCGCCGGCTCGGGGCGCGCTGCGGGGCCTGGCCGGGGGCGTAGTTGCCGAAGTCCTCGTGGAACTGGTCGACGATCTCGCCGGAGGTCTCGAGGCAGCGGGCGAGGTACTGCGGCAGGGACGGGGGCGGGGCGAAGCCCTCGACGAGCAGGCGGTCGTTGGAGAAGGTCACGTTGAGGGCGCAGAACCGGTAGTAGGCCTGGAGCGCGCGCATCATCGCCACCTTGATCGCCTCGTCGAGGCCGAAGGTCTCGGCGAACCGTTCCTGCAGCGTCGCGCGGTCGGTCGCCTCGAAGCGCTCGTAGTGGCGCGTCCCCCCCTCGGGGTCGGCCGCCTCGAAGGCGCGGGCAAGCGCATCCCAGCGGGTGCAATGGTCGCGGCCGCCCGAGAGGTGGTAGACCGTGTGGGCGAGTTCCGGCCGGTCGAGCATGGCGATCAGCGTGTCGGCCACCCAGTCGGCCGGCACGATGTCGATGGCGCCCTCCGGGTCGCAGGAGAGCAGGCGCAGCCTGTCGCAGGCGCGCACCACCCAGAGGATGCTCGAGCCCGGCCGGGCGCCGAGCGCGGCATGGCCGACCACGATCGAGGGCCGCGCCACCACCAGCGGCAGGTCGGGGAACTGCGCGGCCAGGGACATCTCGGCGGCCGATTTCGACGCGCTGTAATGCACGAGGTGGTGGGTGTCGGGCCGGGGATAGAGCGTCTCGTCGACGAGGTGGGGCGGCTCGCCGCCGCAGATCATCGCGGTGCTGACATGGAGGAAGCGGGTCAGCCCGGCCATGTGCGAGGCGCGCCGCGCCAGCGCCAGGGTGCCGTCGTGGTTGGTCTTGTGGACCTTCCCTTCCGCCCACCACGAGGTGTCGGCGGCCAGGTGCAGAACCTGCGTCACCGAATCGAGCCGCGGATCGGCGATGCGGTCGGCCTGCGTGAAGTCGCCGGTCACGACCTCCACCCTCTGGGCGAGGCGCTGGGCGGTGAGCGGGTTGGTGAAGCGCCCGAGCCGGGCGGCGATGCGCTGGCGCCCGGCCTCGGCATCGGGTGCCCGCACCAGGCAGACCCATTCGGCGGGGTGCCCGCTCGATAGCGCCCGGTGAAGCACGGCGCCGCCGATCAGTCCGGTTGCACCCGTCAATAGAACTCGGTTCACCGTCGACACTCCCGCTCGCCAGAAAAACGATGCCATCAGCCCGGCACCCACGAATAGCGTAAACAAATCGCCATCAACATCCGCGCAATTGTTATGCCCGTAAAAAACAGGCCGCGTCGCGCGCAGGGCACACAGGGTGGATCTTGGGTTATCGTTAACGTGAGGTCTGCGCGTCGAAAGGCTCTCGTCCTGCGCTTTGCCTTGCCGGCGGGCCGAGGACACCGACGATTACGCTGGCCGACCCAGGCCGGGTGCAAAGCCGGCTATCGGACGCTGCAATCTCAGGGTGAATTCCGCCAGGGCCGGCCGCATGAGCGAGCGCGATCCGGGGCTGGGCGGCTCGCGGCGACGGCGCTCGCGCCTGACAGATCGGCGCGTTCGACGCGGCGCCGGGTCGCGTCGGGTTTGCGGCCGCGCGCCCGAACGCTTAGGTCAGGACTATGGGCGCCGGTTCCTGGCGCCCGCAGCGGTGCGGCATGGCCCTCGTCCTCGACACCTTGAGCAACGACCGGCGCCCGCGCCACCCCGAGAAGGCGCGCCGGCCCGACACCCCGGTGCAGCGCAAGCCCGACTGGATCCGCGTGAAGGCCCCCGGCTCGGCCGCCTGGGCCGAGACCGCCAGGATCGTGCGCGAGAACGGCCTCGTGACCGTCTGCGAGGAGGCCGGCTGCCCCAACATCGGCGAGTGCTGGGAGAAGCGGCACGCCACCTTCATGATCATGGGCGACACCTGCACGCGGGCCTGCGCCTTCTGCAACGTCCGCACGGGCCTGCCCGAGGCCCTCGACGGGGACGAGCCGGAAAAGGTGGCGAAGGCCGTGGCCAAGCTCGGCCTCGCCCATGTCGTGATCACGTCGGTGGACCGGGACGATCTGGCCGACGGCGGCGCCGCGCATTTCGCCCGCACGATCGAAGCGATCCGGGCGCACAGCCCCGCCACCACCATCGAGATCCTGACGCCGGACTTCCTGCGCAAGGATGGCGCGCTGGAGACGGTGGTGGCCGCCCGGCCGGACGTGTTCAACCACAACCTCGAGACGGTACCGGGCAACTACCTCACCGTGCGCCCCGGGGCGCGCTACTTCCACTCGGTGCGGCTGCTGCAGCGGGTGAAGGAGCTCGACCCGACCGTCTTCACCAAGTCCGGCATCATGGTGGGGCTGGGCGAGGAGCGCCACGAGGTGGTGCAGCTGATGGACGACCTGCGCTCGGCCGACGTCGACTTCCTTACCATCGGCCAGTACCTGCAGCCGACCAAGAAGCACCATGAGGTCGTCCGCTTCGTCCCCCCAGACGAGTTCAAGGGCTACGAGACCACGGCCTATGCCAAGGGCTTCCTCCTGGTCTCGGCGACCCCGCTCACCCGCTCCTCGCACCATGCCGGCGAGGATTTTTCCCGATTGAAAGCGGCCAGGCTCGCTCGTCTCGCCACCGCCAGCACCTGAGTCTCGATGCCATCCTTCCGGATCACCCGCACGGTGCGTCACTCGCGCCAACAGATGTACGATCTCGTCGCCGACATCGAACGCTATCCGGAGTTCCTGCCGCTGTGCGAATCCCTGCGCGTCCTGCGCCGGCAGCCGGGGCCGGACGGGACCGAGGTCTGCGTCGCGGAGATGGCGGTGGGCTACAAGGCGATCCGGGAACGCTTCACCACCCGCGTCACCCTCGATCCGGTCGACCACAGGATCGTCGCCGAATACATCGACGGGCCGTTCCGGCATCTGGAGAACCGCTGGGGCTTCACCGAGGCGGCGAGCGGTGGCTGCGATGTGAACTTCTTCATCACCTACGAATTCAAGAGCCGGACGCTCGGCCTCCTGATGGGCTCGATGTTCGACCGGGCCTTCCGCAAGTTCACCGACGCCTTCGAGAGCCGGGCCAACCGGGTCTACGGCCTGCCGCGCCCGTGAGGGCGGCCCGTCGGCTCAGGTCTTGAGCTGGGTCACGGTGTAGGACGGGGCCAGGGCCGCCGCGTCGAGGAAGGGCGCAGCCAGCGCCGAGAAGAACATCAGCGAATGCCGGTAGGTGGCGGTGACGATGACGCCGGTCTGCCTGTCGGGCACCGTCTTCTGCACCGCGTCGATCTGGGCCGCGGTGGGGGTCGCACCGGCGGGATAGGCGTAGACCACCTGCGGCGTCGTTCCCGACATCCTCACCTGGAACATCTGCAGGGTGATCCTGCTCGGGCTGAGCTGGGGCGCGACGTTCCCCTTGGCGGCGTCCGGCGTGTAGGTGTTCAGCTCGGTCTGGCAGGACGTCGTGTCGTCCCGGCAGTCGGACCAGACGATGGCATATTGCGTCGCCAGGCGGTTGGTCTGGTTATAGACCTGGAAGACCGCCCCGCATTCCACGATCCCCGCCGCGAGCAGGATCATGATCGGCACGACCGCCGCGAATTCGATCGCGGCGCTGCCCCGGCGCGAGGCGCGAAAACGGGTCGCCGGGCCCGGGTCGGATCGATCGCGCATCGCCTATCGTGCCTGACGTCGCAGGAGGGAGGTCGAGGTGACCTTGTTCAGGCTGGAGAAGCCCGGCGCGAACACCACGACGGACGTCTGCGCCCGCAGGGCGAGCACGCTGGTGGCGGTGCCGTAGTCGGCGACGCCGCCGGATATCGGAACGGCGGCCGCCGACAGGCTGGTCATGGGACGCATCTCCACGGCCAGGACGTTGGCGCCGGCCGCGGAGACGAGCCCGCCTGCGTTGGCCTCGACCTTGGTCTTGAGGGCGGCGGCATCGGGCATCAGCGGCACGGCGGTGTTGAAGCTGCTGCGAAGCTCGTCGGCGGTGCGGATCACCCCGGCGTCGAGGGCGGTCTGGGTCATGTAGTAGATCCCGACCTGCAGGATGTAGAGGAGCAGGACGAAGAACGGGGCGCACACGAGGGCGAATTCCACCGCCGACGCGCCGCCGTCATCGATGGTGAAGCGCCGCGCCGCGGTGCGGCGGGGCGCCGGAAGACCCCGGCCGGCGGCCGGCGGGGGAAGGGCGGGGGGGCTCGTCACTGCAGCGGCGCCGTCGGTGCGAAGGGATCGGCGACGATGGAGAAGCCGGTGAAATAGATCCGCGTGCCGGGCTGCGGATCGGGGACCGGGATCGTCGTCGTGTTGCCGGGCGGGTTCGCCAGGTAGGGGCCGCCCAGCGCGGTGACCTTCACGTCGTCGATGCCCCCGCCGTTGCCGTCGGCGGTGCCGCCGTTGGCCGAGAAGGTCAGCCAGTAGATCCCGGGCTTGGTGATCTTCACGCTCGCCGTGCGCGGCACCCAGCGGAAGCTGTCGGCATAGCCGCAGGTGTCGATCACCGGATTGACGGCGCCCGCGTCGTACCTCTGCCAGTCGACCCTGTCGGGCGGGACCGCCGGCGTGGCGCTCAAGCTGCCGTCGGGGTTCCGGAAGCTCGTGGCCGCGCCCTGCGACGCACCGGGAACCGGCGTGCTGATCAGCTGGCCGTTGGACATGAACACCCCGACGAGGTTGGTCCAGCGCCCGGTGGCGAGGGTGGTGTGGTGGCGGATCGTGCCGGTGAGGCCGGCGCCGTCGGCGGGATAGACCGCGCCGGACGCAGGGTTGGCCTGGCAGCTCGTGCCGGTGACGCCCGCACCGCTCAGGTCGACGATGGAGATGTAGCCGTAGCTGACCCGGTAATAGCCCGGATCGAGCAGGAAGGGCCGCATCACCTTGCGGTTCTTGTCGGCCGAGCCGGATGCGCTCCAGCCGTCGAGGAGGACGTATTGCGACCCCTGCGATGCGCCCGACTGGCCGTTGTGGAGGGTGCCGTAGTTGACCTGGTTGACCGGCGCGGTGGTCCAGCCGGACGGGTCCTGGGCGGGCCAGCCGAGGGGGGAGCCGCCGGTGCTGCCGCGACTGAGGGCGAGGTTGCCGCCCTTGGCGATGCCGTGGCGCGGCACGTCCTCGGCATAGGTCGGCGACTCGAACGAATCCGCGAACAGCACCTTGCCGCCCCCTGCCCAGGCGGCGGGGAAGTTGTCCTGCAGCGCATCCGGGCAGGTGCCGTTGCACAGGCGGATGCTGTCGATCTGGCCGCCGTAGCTGTCGTCCTGCCCATCGGCGGCGAAGGTCAGCCAGTACGACCCGGGGGTCGACACGAAGATGCGCACGCTGCGCTCGATCCAGGCCGGCGCGTAGACGCAGCTGTCGATCAGGTTGGCGCCGGCCAGTTCCTGGCGTCCGTCGAGGGTGCGATGCAGGGGGGCGTTCGCGCCCGCCGTGGCGGCATCGAGGTAGACGTTGATCTGGTTGGTGCGCGACACGTTCGGCACCGGCCCGCCCGACGAGGCGGTGTCGTTGGCCCAGGACAGGTCGCCCGCCGTCGAGCCGCACAGGTAGGCCGGGTCGTAGTTACGGTAGGTCACGCGGCTGCGGTAGAAGTAGCGCAGCTCCTGGTTTCCCGCCCTCAGGTCGACCTTGGTGGAAATGGCCGAGTTGCCCGCCCGGCCCGAGCCGTTCTCGCAATCGAGTTCGGCCGACTGGCGTCCCTCCGGGACCGTGCTGCTGATGGTCCCGACCTCGTCGGTCTCCAGGCAATAGCCGGTGCCGTACCAGACCGCGCTGCCGGTGCCGGTGTACACCGGGGTCGAGCCCGGGTTCGCGGACGGCCTGGCGATGGAGCGGCCGTCGATGGTGTAATAAGCCCAGCCGCCCTTCTGGACGGCGTTGGCGCCGCCGGTGGCCTCGAAGCCCTCCTTGACCACGAAGCCGCTGGGATCGGGGGCGTTCGGGCCGTCGTAGCAATGGGCCGCGGCCGTCACCGGCAGTTGCGTGATCCCGATGATCCTGGCGAAGGCGGTGGGCACCGCCACCGCGAGCTTCACGTCGGCCGGGCCGGTTCCGGACTGGACGAAGCGGTCGGTGTTGGTGAGCGTCCAGCCCATCTTCTGCGTGGTCACGGCCCGGTCGATGTAGCCCTCCACCGTCGCCTGGTAGGAGGTGGCGCCCGGACCGCCGGTGCCGTTGAGGAGTTGGAGCACGCTCGGGCGGCTCGCGTACTGGCAGGTCAGGGTGGCGATCTCGGACAGCTTCTGCTTGGCCTGGTAGGAGCGCATCAGGTCGATGCCGCCGCCGGAGGCCACGATCAGGACGACGGCGCCCAGCGCGAAGATGATCGCGATGCCGCCGCCCGTATCGGAGCCGAAACGCCGGGCGAAACCGAGAACCCGTGCGGGTACGATCGTCATCACCGTGGTCGCCCCCGACATCTGATCATGTCGAGCGTAGCCGTAAGCATTGCCTGCGAAAGGATCGTTAAGCCGATACCTGACTCACGGGAATTTCATCTCGGGCCGGACCGGTCACGCCTGGCCGACCGCAATGTTCGACTCGAGGAGCGCCAAGGCATCCTCCACCGCCCGTCGCCGGACCGCGTCGCGGCCGAGGTCGCCGTAACGCCGCTCGAGACGGCGCGGCGGCGCCCCCGCGGCGGCGAGCCCGAAGTGCACGAGCCCCACGGGCTTGTGCGCACTGCCCCCGCCCGGCCCGGCGATGCCGGTGATCGCCACGGCGACGTCGGCCTCGGACCGGTCGAGGGCGCCCTGCGCCATCGCTCCGGCCACCGCCTCGCTCACCGCGCCCTCGGCCGCGATCAGGTCGGCGGGCACCCCGAGCATCTGCGTCTTGGCGGCATTGGAATAGGTGACGAAGCCGCGCTCCACCACGGCGGAGGAGCCCGCGATCGCCGTCAGCAGGCCGGCGACGAGGCCGCCGGTGCAGGATTCGGCACAGGCGATGCGCCGGCCCGCCGCGGCATAGGCCGCCACCAGCGCCCCGGCCCGGGCCCGCAGGAGGGGATCGTCGATCACGCGCCGAACCCGGCGGGGTCGATTTCGGGCAGCCGGATCGTGGCGGCGGCCTGGGCGGCCAGTCCCTCGGCGCGACCCACGAAGCCGAGCTTCTCGGTGGTGGTGGCCTTGATCGAGACCGCGCTCAAGGGGACGTCGCAGATCTCGGCGATGCGCGCCCGGATCGCCTCGCGATGGGCGCCGATGCGCGGGGCCTCGGCCAGCACCGTGATGTCGAGGTGGTCGATCCGGCCGCCGCGCGCGCGCACCAGGGCGCAGGCATGGGCGAGGAAGCGGTCGGAGGAGGCGCCGCGCCATTGCTCGTCGCTGGGCGGGAAATGCGTGCCGATGTCGCCGTCGGCGATGGCTCCGAGCAGGGCGTCGGTGAGGGCGTGCAGGGCGACGTCGCCGTCCGAATGGGCGAGCACGCCGCGGTCGGCCGGGATCCTGATGCCGCCGAGCCAGACGTGGTCGCCCTCGGTGAAGGCGTGGACGTCGAAGCCGGTGCCCAGGCGCGTGACGGTGGCGGTCATGGTCGAACCCTCTGACTCGGAGAAGCGGCGGTCGGCCTCGATCAGGTCGGCGGCCTGGGTGATCTTGCGGTTGGCCGTGTCGCCCTCGAACACCACGACCGGCAGCCCGGCCCATTCGGCGAGCGCCCCGTCGTCGGTGAAGCCGTCGAGGCCGGCGGCGGCGGCGCGGGCGTGGGCGTCGGCCAGGAGGCGGAAGGCGAAGACCTGGGGCGTCTGGACGGCGCGCAGGGCCTCGCGTGCCGGGGTCTCGGCGACGCGGGCGATCCCGCCTTCGGCCGCCTCGACCCGCTTGACGGTGTCGGTGACGGGGATGCCGGGGACCGCGGCGCCGTGGTCGCGGCCGGCCGCGAGCGCCCGGTCGAGGAGGGCGGTGTCGACGAAGGGCCGGGCGGCGTCGTGGACGAGCACCAGGTCGGGGGCGCCGGCCCGCTCCAGGGCGTCGAGCCCGGCCCGCACCGAGAGCTGGCGGGTGGCGCCCCCCGCCACCGGCGCCGCGAGCTTGTCACGGGCTTGCGCGGGCAGGTCCGCCAGACAGTCCTCGTAGAAGGCCGCGGCGTCGGGGGCGATCACCGGCTGGATGCGCGCGATGCCGTCGTGGGCCGCCAGAGCCGCCAGGGTGCGGGTGAGGACGGCGCGCCCGCCGACCCGGCGGTACTGCTTGGGGGTGTCGCCGCCGATGCGGATGCCGCGCCCGGCCGCGACCACCACGGCCGCCGCCTGAAATGCCGAGCCCGCCATCTCGAAGTTCCCTCTCGAAGTCCCCTCGCCGATTCTCGCTGCGTCGGAATCGCGCATGACGTCGTGCGGCCCGCGCGCAACGCCCCACGGATGAGGACCGCGTCACCGAAGGGCCTGTCGTGTAAGCGGGGGAGGGTGTGAAATCAAATCTGCGTCAGTCCTTGCGTCCGGCTCCGATATGGCTATTTGTTGTGCAGAATGAGAGCTGATGATTATTTGAGCGTTCTGCGCACGGGCGGAAGCTCCGGAACGGCGGATGCCACGGCATCCGCGCCGCCCGTCCTGCTGGCTCCCCTCTCGGGCGTCACGGACCTGCATTTCCGCCGGGCCGTGCGCCGCCTCGGAGCGAGCGCGGTCGTGTCGGAGATGGTGGCGGCGGCCGAGTTCGCGAAGGGCAGCGAGGAAGCGCGCCTGCGCGCCGAGGGCGGCGGCATCGACCCGCACGTGGTCCAGCTCGCCGGCTGCGCGCCCGGTCCGATGGCCGAGGCGGCGCGGTTGGCGGAAGCGGCCGGTGCCCACGTCATCGACATCAACATGGGCTGCCCCGCCAAGACCGTGACCGGGGGCGAGGCGGGCTCGGCGCTGATGCGCGACCTCGACGGGGCCGCCCGCATCCTCGCCGCCGTGCGCGGTGCCGTTGCGATCCCCGTCACCGTCAAGATGCGGCTGGGCTGGGACCATGCCAGCCTCAACGCCCCCGAATTGGCGCGGCGGGCGGAGGATATCGGCCTCGACGCCGTCACGGTGCACGGCCGCACCCGCCAGCAGTTCTACAAGGGCCGGGCCGACTGGGGCGCCATCCGGGCGGTGGTCGAGGCGGTGCGCATCCCCGTCGTCGCCAACGGCGACGTCACCGATGCGGGGACCGCGCGGACCTGCCTGGCGGAATCGGGAGCGGCCGGGGTGATGATCGGGCGGGCGGCGCTGGGCCGGCCCTGGCTCGTCGGTGCCGTCGCAGCCGAACTCGGCGGGCGGCCCGCCCCGGTGCTCGACGCCGCGGCGCGGGCGCGGGTCGCCCTCGATCATTACGACGGGCTGCTGGCGCTCTACGGCCTGCGGATGGGCGTGCGCCATGCCCGCAAGCACCTGGCCGCCTACGCCGAGGCGGCCGGCGGCCTCGACGGGCCGGAGCGCATCGCGCTCCTCACCGGCACCGATCCGGCGCGGGTCCGCGACTTGCTCCTGGCCGCCTTCGGAATCGGCCCGGCCCGGGAGGGACGCGGCTCCGGCGATCGTCCCGCGATCGGGAAGGCGGCGTGACGACCATGGGCACAACGAAGGGTCCGGGACAGCCCGGCGACGAAGCCGGGGCGACGGCCAAGGCAGAGGGCGCGGCAAGGCCGCCGCGCAAGGGCGGCTACGCGCTGCCCGCCGGCCTGCCCGCCGCGGTGATCCCCACCAGCGAGGCGGTGATCAACGCCCTGCCGCTGCCGGTGATCACCATCGGCGCCGAAGACCGCATCCTCCACGTCAACCACGCCGCCGAATCGTTCTTCGACCATTCCGCCCGGCTGATGCAGCGCCAGCGCCTGGCCGACATCATCCCCTTCGCCTCGCCGATCATCGCCCTGGTCACCGACGTGCGCCGGCGGCGGGCCAGCGTGAGCGAGTACGGCGTCGAGCTGGTGCAGCCGCGCTCGGGGCAGGAGCGCAGCGTCGACGTGTTCGCGACGCCGCTCGGCGACGACGGCGAGGCGGTGGTGCTGATGCTCCAGGAGCGCACCATCGCCGACAAGATGAACCGCCAGCTCACCCATCGCGGGGCCGCCCGCTCGATGATCGCGCTGGGCGCCATGCTGGCCCACGAGATCAAGAACCCGCTCGCCGGCATCCGCGGCGCCGCCCAGCTCCTCGAGCAGTCGGGCAGCGAGGACGACCGGCTGCTGACCCGCCTGATCTGCGACGAATCCGACCGGATCGTGCGCATCGTCGAGCGCATGGAGCTGTTCGGCGACGAGCGCCCGGTGGAGCGCGGCCCGGTCAACGTCCACGGCGTCCTCGACCAGGTGAAGCGCTCGGCGCAGAGCGGGTTCGCCCGCCACATCCGCTTCGTGGAGACCTACGACCCCTCGCTGCCGCCGGTGCTCGGCAACCGCGACCAGCTGATCCAGATCATCCTCAACCTCGTGAAGAACGCCGCCGAGGCGATCGGGGCCGATACGGTGGACGGCGAGATCACCCTCTCCACCGCCTTCCGCACCGGCCTGCGCCTGCAGGTGCCGGGCTCGCGCGAGCGCGTCAGCCTGCCCATCGAGGTCGCGGTGCGCGACAACGGGCCGGGGGTCAGCCCCGACCTCCTGTCCGACATGTTCGATCCCTTCGTCACCACGAAGGCGCAGGGGAACGGCCTCGGACTTGCACTGGTCGCCAAGATCGTCGGCGACCACGGCGGCATCGTCGAGTGCGATCCCGTGCCCCGTCGGACCACCTTTCGCCTTCTCCTGCCCATGTCGAGCGCCCGGGACGGGCGTGAATCGAGCGTGGAATCCTGGAACCCGTAGAGTCGCGTCATGCAGAACCGCCACATCATCGTCGCGGACGATGACGCCGCCATCCGCACGGTGCTCAACCAGGCCCTGTCGCGGGCCGGGTACGAGGTACGCTCCACCGGCAATTGCGCCACCCTCTGGCGCTGGGTGGCGCAAGGGGAGGGCGACCTCGTCATCACCGACGTGATGATGCCCGACGAGAACGTGTTCGACCTCCTGCCGCGCATCAAGCGGGTGCGGCCCGAGCTGCCGATCATCGTCATGAGCGCGCAGAACACCTTCATGACCGCGATCCGGGCCTCGGAGCGCGGCGCCTACGAGTACCTGCCCAAGCCCTTCGACCTGAAGGAGCTGATCGCCATCGTCGGGCGCGCGCTCTCGCGGCCGCGCGGGACGCCCGCGCCCGGCGCCGACCCGGCCCACGAGGACATCCCCCTGGTGGGGCGCTCGCCGGCGATGCAGGAGATCTACCGGGCCCTGGCCCGGCTGATGCCCACCGACCTCACCGTGATGATCACCGGCGAATCCGGCACCGGCAAGGAACTGGTCGCGCGCGCCCTGCACGACTACGGCCGCCGCCGCACCGGCCCGTTCGTGCCCGTCAACATGGCGGCGATCCCGCGCGACCTGATCGAATCCGAGCTGTTCGGCCACGAGAAGGGCTCGTTCACCGGGGCGCTCGCCCGCTCGGCCGGCCGCTTCGAGCAGGCGGAGGGCGGCACGCTGTTCCTCGACGAGATCGGCGACATGCCGATGGAGGCCCAGACCCGGCTGCTGCGCGTGCTGCAGCAGGGCGAATACACCACGGTGGGCGGCCGGGTGCCGATCAAGACCAACGTGCGCATCATCGCGGCCACCAACAAGGACCTGCGCATCTCGATCCAGCAGGGGATCTTTCGCGAGGACCTGTTCTTCCGCCTCAACGTGGTGCCGCTGCGCCTGCCGGCCCTGCGCGAGCGCTCGGAGGACGTGCCCGACCTCATCCGCCACTTCTTCGTCCTCGTCGAGAAGGAGGGCCTCAGCCGCAAGCAGCTCGACGGCGAGGCGATGGAGAAGCTCAAGCGCTACCGCTGGCCCGGCAACGTGCGCGAGCTCGAGAACCTCGTCCGGCGCCTGGCCGCCCTCTACCCGCAGGAGACCATCACCGGCCCGGTGATCGAGGCCGAGCTCGACACCCTGCCGCTGGCCCAGAGCGCGCCCCAGGGCGGCAACGGCCGCCGCCAGGCGTCGGGCGAGAGCGAGACCCTGTCGGGGGCGGTGGAGCGGCATCTCGCCGACTACTTCAGCGGCTACCGCGACACGCTGCCCCCGCCCGGCCTCTACCACCGGATCCTGCGCGAGATCGAAGGCCCGCTGATCGGCGCGGCCCTGGCCGCCACCCGCGGCAACCAGATCCGCGCGGCCGAACTGCTGGGAGTGAACCGCAACACGTTGCGCAAGAAGGTCCGGGATCTGGACCTGCAGGTGTTCCGCACGGCGCGGTGACGTCCCGACGGTCCCCTGCGCGGTACCCTCTCTCATCGACCCAGGGTTCGTTCAACGGGATGACGGTGGCCGCTCACCTTGACTCGGGATTTTACGCTGTAGCATAAAATGCGGATCACGTTCGATCCCGCAAAGGACGCGCGGAACGTTGCCGAGCGCGGCCTGTCTTTCGAGCGGGTCGCGGACATCGAGTGGGACACGGCCCTGTCGCAGGAGGACACGCGCCGGGACTACGGCGAAAAACGTGTGCGGGTCTTGGGCTTCATCGATCGCCGATTGTACGCCGTCGTGATCACCATCCGTGGTGACGCCCTCCATGTGATCAGCTTTCGCAAGGCCAATGCGCGGGAGGTCAGGCGCTATGAGCACGATAGGCGATGATGCCGTCTCGCGGCCGGACGACGAGAACCCGGAATGGACGCGGCACGACGTGAGCACGGCTCGTCCGGCGCTCACCGTCATCGAAGGCGTCTTCGGTGCAGAGGCGGCGGAAGCGTTGCGCCGGGGACCCGGCCGCCCTCGCAAACCGGATCGCAAGGTCAACCAGACCCTTCGCCTCGATGCCGAGGTGCTGGAAGCCTATCGTCGCGAAGGCGACGGCTGGCAGACGCGGATGAACGCGGTTCTGCGCGAGCACATGCCGAGGGGCGGGAAGTAGGCCGCGGCTCCCCAAGCACTGTCACGGCAAGCACTGCCACGGACTGGCTCACCGCCTCCCCGACACCAGCCAGCACGCGGCCCCGAGGGTCACGGCCCCCGCTTCGGCGCGGGCGGAAAAGTCGGCCGCCACCGCCGCATGGGCGCGGGCACGCAGATCGTCGTCGCGGTCGCGCAGCAGGCGCGAGACCGGCCCGAGTTCGAGCACGAAGCGCGCCGCGGCCTCGGCGGCGGCACCCGCGGCGGCCTCTCCCGACAGGCCGAGGACGAGGGGCCGGTCGATCGCCTCGATCCCGATGTCGAGGAAGCCCGCCGCGGCGAGGATGTCGCCGATGACGTCCGGGTCGGCGAAGCGGAACGGCCCCGGTCCGCCGGGCGGCGAGGGTTCTTGCTCCGGCACCAGGGGCTGGACGACGGCCAGCGGCACCGCGATCCAGGCGTTCTGCGCGAGCGGGCGCCAGCACAGGAACGTCAGGCGCCCGCCCGGCACCAGGGACCGGCGCAGGTTGGCGAAGGCCGCCACGGAATCCTCGAAGAACATCACCCCGAACCGCGAGATCACCCGCTCGAACACCGCGCCGCCGAAATCGTGGCGCTGGGCGTCGGCCTCGACGAAGGCGATCGGCGCGCCGCCCGGCGCGTCCAGGGCGGCGCGCTCGCGCGCCACGGCGAGGAGCGGCGCCGAGACGTCGGCGGCCACGACCCGGCCGCGGGCGCCGAGGTCGCGCGCGGCACGGATGGCGCAATCGCCCGCCCCGCAGCCGACGTCGAGGACGGCAGAGTCCGGCCGCAGGACCGCGCCCGCGAACAGGGCCTGCGTCAGGGGGGCGAACACCGTGTCGATGGCGCGCTGGTTGCGGGCCCAGCGCCGGCCGGCGTCGCCGTTCCAGTATTCGGCCTGGGTGATGGTCTCGGCCATGGTCGCTCTCCTCAGAGCCGAATCTCATAAACCTTCGGCGCCGCCGTCGGAGCGCGGATCGTGGGTGGCCTCGATGCGGCCGTTGCCGGGGTGGCGCACCAGCATGCCGGCGTGGCCCAGCGAATCGATGTAGGCGCCGCCGAGTTCCTCGATCTCGTGGCCCATGGCGCGCAGTGCCGCGATGCAGGCCGGGTCGAACCGGTCCTCGACCTTCACGCTGAGCGATTCCGCGCCCCAGGTCCGGCCGTAGAGCAGGCGGGGCGCATCGACCGCATCGGCGACGCCCATCCCATAATCGGCGTAGCGGGAGAAGATCTGGGCCTGGAACTGGGGCTGGCCGTCCCCGCCCATGCTGCCGTAGGACATCACCCGGCCGTCGTCGAAGGCGGCCAGCGCCGGGATCAGGGTGTGGAACGGGCGCCGGCCCGGCTCCAGCGGGTTCACGGCCTTGGGGTCGAGGGAGAACGAGGTGCCGCGGTTCTGCCAGTGGATGCCGGTCTTCGGCAGCACCACCCCCGAGCCGTACTCCCAATAGATCGACTGGATGTAGGAGACGGCCAGGCCGCTGCCGTCGATGGCGCCCATCCAGACGGTGTCGCCCTCGCCGGGGTTGCGCAGGGGCAGGCTCGCGGCCCGGCGCATGTCGATCTGCGCCGCTTGCGCGTCGAGGAAGCCGGGCTCGAGGAAGCGGGACGGATCGCCGTCGAGGCGGTCGTAATCGGTGACGAAGCGGTCGCGCACGGCAAAGGCCCGCTTCGTGGCCTCGATCAGCCCGTGGTAATGCGCCGTGGTCTCGGGCCGGGCGATCTTGAGCCGGTCGAACAGGCCGAGGATGATGAGCGCCGCCAGCCCCTGGGTCGGGGGCGGGAAGTTGTAGAGCACCGCGTCGCGGCGCCTGAGCGACAGTGGCGCCCGCTCGCGCGCGGCATAGGCCTTGAGGTCGGCCCGGGTCACCGGGGCGTCGAGGCGTTCGAGGTCGGCGGCGATCTCGCGGGCGATGTCGCCCCGGTAGAAGTCGTCGAGGCCGGCATGGGCGAGCTGGTCGAGGGTGGCGGCGAGTGCGGGCAGGCGCCGGACCGCGCCGGCGGCGTAGGGCTTGCCGGCATCGAGGAAGGCGTCGGCGAACCCCGGCTGGTCGTGGAGGGCGTCGAGTTCCTTGGGCACGTAGCGCGCCTCCGACGGCGACACCGGAACACCGTCGCGGGCATGGCGGATCGCGTCGGCGAGCAGGGTCGGCAGCGGCATCCGCCCGCCCAATGCCCGGGCGAGATCGAGGGCGAGGCGCCAGCCGCCGACGGCACCGGCGACCGTGACCGCGGCGTCGGGGCCCCGGGCGGGAATCGCCTCGTATTCCTTCTCGCGGTAGCGGGCGATGGTGGCCAGACTCCCGGCGGGGCCGCAGGCCTCGATCCCGCGCACGCGGCCGCCGGGCTCGCGCACCAGCCAGAACCCGTCGCCGCCGATGCCGTTCATGTGCGGATAGACCACCGCGATGGTCGCCGCCATCGCCGCCATCGCCTCGATGGCGTTGCCGCCCTGCGCCAGCACGCTCTGGCCCGCCTTGGCGGCCAGGTGATGGGGTGCGGCCACGGCGGCCGAGGCGAAGACGGGGGTTTCTGGCATCGGGGAGCTCGTGGTGTGAACGACGACGCGATCATAGTGCGTTTCAAAGCGTGGTCGAACATCGCAGGCGATGTCAGTTGCCGTGAAAGCCGCCCTGGTCTGAAAGGGCAACGGCATCGCGGGCGCCATGCAGAACGCGGATCACAGTGACCGCCTGGTCGTCGTGTCGATAGTAAATCACGTAGTCTCTCGCGAACCCCGCGCGCAGGCCCGGCGCCAAGGCATCTCGCGATGCTCCGGAAAGCGGAAAAAGGCAGAATGGCTCGCAGGCGCCTTTGATCCGCTCGATGAACGACGTCGCCCGTCCTTCGGACGCTTCGGTCGCGATATGCCACCAGATCCTGGCCAGATCGGCCTCGGCGGCACGGGTCAGACGGAGGACGAGCGGTCGCGTAATAACGTCCTCCCCCGTTCGACGATGTCGCCGATGTCGAAACTCCCGGTCCGGCCTGCCGCGACATCGGCCAAGCCTGCTTCGATATCGGCCTTCAGCGCGTCCAGCTCCGCGATCTGCAGGGATCGCTTCATCTTCCAATCGCGCAACGCCGTCCTGACCACTTCGCTGGTGGAAGCATAATCTCCCGAGGCTACGGCGCCTCGGACGACGGATGCCATCTCTGGCGGCAAGGTGATGGTCAAGCGTTCGAGGTCGGCCATGGCGCTCGGCTTTCTATTGAGCAAATCATACTTTGTCATACTTTTACGGCTTTCGCGAGCTGGGTCACAACCGTGTCGGACAAGCGATTCGTATTAATTTCGCCACACTGTTGTGGCGATGCATCAGCCCATGGCGTGGCTTCGACGGTTCAGCAAAAAGCGGCCTCCCGAGGCGGTCTCGGAGGCCTCCGAGACCGCCTCGACGGACGGAGCCGCCCTTGACGTGGTCGTCAGGCCGCCGCCGCGGGGTCCGGGCTGGATCGGCGCCCTGGTGGTCGCCACCGCGCTCGTCTCGGCCATCGCGACCTTCCTGATCCTGGCGGGCGTCATCCGGGTGACGCCGACGCCCACCGTGGGCGTCACCCTGCTCGGCATCAACGTCGCGCTGGTGCTCGGGCTCGTGGTGATCATCGCCTGGGAGGCGCGGGTCTTCCTGCACGCCCGCAAGGCCAATGCGGCGGTGGCGCGGCTGCACACCCGCATCGTCGGCCTGTTCAGCCTCATCGCGATCCTGCCCACCGTGCTGCTGGCGGTGGTGGCGGCGGTGACCATCGACCGCGGCCTGTCGCTCGGCTTCACCGACCGCGTCCGCGACGTGGTGCTGAAGTCCGTGGAGGTGGCCGACGCCTACCAGGAGAACCAGTGCCAGTCGCTGGCCCGCGAGATCCGCATCCTGGCCGACGACCTCACCCGGGCCCGGCCGAACTTCGACGTGAACCGCGACTGGTTCCAGACCTTCCTGACCACGCGGGCGACGGCCCTCGGCCTGCCGGTGGCCGAGATCATGCGCGGCCCCACCGAGGTGGTGGCCCGCGCCAAGATCGACATCATCAAGGAGCGCCGCCTGCCCTCGGCCGCCGCCTTCGAGGAGGCGGCCAAATCGAGCGATCCGATCTGCCTCGTGCCCTCCGAGGGCCGGGTCTTCGCCGCCCTCCTGCGCATGACCGCCTACGACGGGGCGGTGCTGCTGGTCCAGCGCGAGGTCAGCCAGCTCGCGGTGGAATTCCCCGGCGTGTCGCGGGCGGCGGCGGCGGAATATCTCACCTACGATTCGCTCAAGCGCTCGATCCAGATCACCTTCGCCTCGGTGTTCGTGCTGATCGCGCTGATCGCGCTGCTCTCGGCGGTGTGGTTCGGGCTCAACTTCGCCAACCGCTTCGTCGCGCCGATCCGGCGCCTCATCAACGCCGCCGACCAGGTCGCATCGGGCAATTTCTACGCGCAGGTGCCGGCCCGCAAGACCGACGGCGACCTCGCGCATCTCGGCGAGAGCTTCAACAAGATGACGCAGGAGCTGCGCCGCCAGCACGACGGGCTGACGGCGGCCAGCGACCTCATCGACCGCCGGCGCCGCTTCACGGAGGCCGTGCTCTCGGGCGTCTCGCCGGGCGTCATCGGCGTCGACGCCGCCGGCCTCGTCACCATCGCCAACCCGGCGGTGGAGCGCACGCTGGGGATCGGCGCCGAGGAGATCGTCGGGCGGCCCCTGACCCAGGTGGTGCCCGAGTTGCAAGCCCTCTTCCCCGAGGGCAGCGAAGGCCGCCAGCGCGCGCTGCAGCAGCAGATCCAGCTCGTGCGGGACGGCCGCGAGCGCACGGTGACGGTGCGCGTCACCAGCGAGCAGGCGCAAGGGGGCCAGCGCGGCTTCGTGGTGACGCTCGACGACATCACGGACCTGGTGGCGGCCCAGCGCACCTCCGCCTGGGCCGACGTGGCGCGGCGCATCGCCCACGAGATCAAGAACCCGCTCACCCCGATCCAGCTCTCGGCCGAGCGCATCCGGCGCAAGTACGGCAAGGTCATCGTCGAGGACCGCGACGTGTTCGACCAGTGCACGGCGACGATCGTGCGCCAGGTCGACGAGATCAAGCGCATGGTCGACGAGTTCTCGTCCTTCGCGCGGATGCCCAAGCCCGCCATCGGCCGCAACGACCTCGGCGAGATCGCCCGCCAGAACCTCTTCATGATGCGGGTGGCCCACCCCGACCTGGAGTTCGGCTTCTCGGGCGAGGGCGACGGCGGCGAGCCGCTCACCGCCGCCTTCGACATCCGCCTCCTGTCGCAGGCCATCACCAACATCCTCAAGAACGCCGTCGAGGCGGTGATGGCGGTGCCGGAGGCCGAGCGCGGCCAGGGCCGGGTCGACGTGAGGCTTCTCGTGGAGGACGCCTTCGCGGTGATCGAGGTCACCGACACCGGCAAGGGTTTTCCGGTGGAGGGGCGCCAGCGCCTGCTCGAGCCCTATATGACGACCCGCGAGGGCGGCACCGGGCTCGGCCTCGCCATCGTCAGCAAGGTTCTGGAAGACCATGGCGGCGGCATCGAACTGAACGACAACCCGGCCGGGCGGGGCGGGCAGGTGCGCATGCGCATCCCCCGCGACGTCGAGGCCGCCAGCGGGCGGACCCCGGCCGGAACCGGTGACGACATGCGGGGGCCCCGTGCCGCCGCGCCAGACGAGAAGGGCGCCGCACGGACGGGCCCCGAGATCGCGGAGATCCTATCATGAGCGCCGATATCCTGATCGTCGACGACGAGGCCGACATCCGCGACCTCGTGGCCGGCATCCTCGACGACGAGGGCCACCGCACCCGCACCGCCGGAGGTTCCGACGAGGCCCTGGCCGCCATCGAGTCGCGCCGGCCCCACCTCGTCTTCCTCGACATCTGGCTGCAGGGCTCGCGCCTCGACGGGCTGCAGGTGCTCGACCAGATCAAGGCCGGCCACCCCGACCTGCCGGTGGTGATGATCTCGGGCCACGGCAACATCGAGACCGCGGTGGCGGCGATCAAGGCGGGCGCCTACGACTTCATCGAGAAACCGTTCAAGGCCGACCGCCTGATCCTGGTGGCCGAGCGGGCCCTCGAGACCTCGCGCCTGCGCCGGGAGGTCCGCGACCTCAAGACCCGCTCGGGCCAGGCGAGCAAGCTCGTGGGCGGCTCGGTGGCCGTCAACCAGCTGCGCCAGACGGTGGAGCGGGTCGCCCCCACCAATGCGCGGGTCATGATCCTGGGCGCGCCCGGCTCGGGCAAGGAGCTGTCCGCGCGGACCCTGCACGCCTCCTCGACCCGCGCCAACGGCCCGTTCGTGGTCATCAACGCGGCCACCATCACGCCCGAGACCATGGAGGCCGAGCTGTTCGGCGTCGAGGCGGGGGAGGGCCGGGTCCGGCGCGTCGGTGCCCTGGAGGAGGCCCACGGCGGCTCCCTCTACATCGACGAGGTCGCGGACATGCCGCGCGAGACCCAGAACCGCATCCTGCGGGTCCTGGTGGACCAGAACTTCCAGCGGGTCGGCGGCACCACGCGGGTGCATGTGGACGTGCGCATCATCTCCTCCTCCTCGCGGGACCTCGCGGAGGAGATCGCGGGGGGGCGCTTTCGCGAGGACCTGTTCCACCGGCTCTCGGTGGTGCCGATCCGGGTGCCGTCGCTCTCCGAGCGGCGCGAGGACGTGCCCGAGCTGATCGGGTTCTTCATGGAGCAGATCTCGGGCGCCACCGGCCTGCCGCGCCGGCGCATCGCCGAGGACGCCATGGCGGTGCTGCAGTCGCACGACTGGCCCGGCAACATCCGCCAGCTGCGCAACAACGTCGAACGCCTGATGATCCTCACCCACACCGATCCGGAGCAGGAGGTGACCTCCGAGATGCTGCCCACCGAGATCGGTGCCCTGGTGCCCACCACCCCCAACGGGTCGGGCGGCGAGAAGCTGATGAGCCTGGCCCTGCGCGAGGCGCGCGAGATCTTCGAGCGGGAGTACCTCATCGCCCAGATCGCCCGGTTCTCCGGCAACATTTCCCGTACCGCCGAGTTCATCGGCATGGAGCGCTCGGCCCTGCACCGGAAACTGAAGTCGCTCGGCATCGGCTCCTGAAGAATGGCGCGGTCGCGAGCGGTCGCGCACTTGCATCGGGCCGGCAATCTACGTGTAATGGCGAGGTTGACTCGCCCGGTCACGAAGTCGTGGCGGCGACCCCGACTGAAGAGAACCCGCCCGGTGAGGCGGGCGGCATGATTAAACAAGGACAAGAAAAAAATGGCGGCCGAACGCTCTCAGAACCTCCAGGACACGTTCCTCAATCACGTTCGCAAGAACAAGATCCCGCTCACCATCTTCCTCGTGAACGGCGTCAAGCTCCAGGGCGTGGTGACGTGGTTCGACAACTTTTGCGTGCTTCTGCGCCGCGACGGCCATTCGCAACTCGTCTACAAGCACGCGATCTCGACGATCATGCCGGGCCACCCGGTGCAGCTGTTCGAACCCGACGAGGCCGCGCCCGAGAAGGCGTGAGGTCGAACGCCGATCGATCCCCGCGGGGCCATTCCCCGGGCGGGTGACGCGAAACGGAACCCGACCCGGGGTCCGGCACGACGAGCCGCGCGGCGTCGATACCGTCTGCGCCGCTCGCATCGAGCCGCCGCGATCGAGCCGCCGAGGCGGCCCTTCACGACACCGGTTCCCGGGTCGTCGCCCGCTGACGCTCCGGGCGTCCGGGACATGACGTCCGACCGGTTCGATCCTCCGCAAAAGCTCATCGGCCTCCATCGTTCGATGGGAGCACGCCCTTGTCTGCAGCCGGCAAAGGCCCATTGTCCTGGAACGCATCAGGACGAGGCCGGACAGCAGTTGACGAACCACACGATCACCCCCGGCGAAGCCCGGCTTCAGGCGATGGCGGCTCCCGAGGGTGAGATCGCGGCCGCGACCCATACCCTGGTCATCGGTCCCTATCTCGCGCGGACCGCCTCCGGCGGCAGCCGCAGCGAGGCCTCGCGGGCCACAGATGCCCGCCTCGACGAGGCCGTGGGGCTGGCGGCCGCCATCGAGCTCGACGTGGTCGAGGCGATCTGCTTGTCGCTGCCGCGCATCCGGCCCTCGACCTACCTCGGCAAGGGCCGGGTCGAGGAACTGGCCGGCGTCATCAAGGCGCGCGAGATCGGCCTCGTGGTGATGGATTGCGCCCTCTCGCCGGTGCAGCAGCGCAACCTCGAGAAGGAACTCGGCGCCAAGGTCATCGACCGCACCGGCCTCATCCTCGAGATCTTCGGGCGCCGCGCCTCGACGCGCGAAGGGCGGCTGCAGGTGGAGCACGCCCACCTCGCCTACCAGAAGAGCCGGCTCGTGCGGTCCTGGACCCACCTGGAGCGCCAGCGCGGCGGCTTCGGCTTCCTCGGCGGCCCCGGCGAGACCCAGATCGAGGCCGACCGGCGCATGATCCAGGAGCGCATGACCCGGATCGAGCGCGACCTCGACGGCGTCACCCGCACCCGCGGCCTGCACCGGCAGGGCCGCGCGAGGGTCCCGTACCCGATCGTGGCCCTCGTCGGCTACACGAACGCGGGCAAGTCGACCCTGTTCAACACCCTGACCAAGGCCGAGGTGATGGCGCAGGACATGCTGTTCGCCACCCTCGACCCGACGGCGCGCGCCACCAGGCTGCCGCACGGCGAGACCGTGATCCTGTCCGACACCGTCGGCTTCATCTCGGACCTGCCGACCTCCCTCATCGCGGCCTTCCGCGCGACGCTGGAGGACGTGATCGAGGCCGACATCCTGCTGCACGTGCGCGACATCTCGCACGGCGACAGCGAGGCCCAGGCCGAGGACGTCGGCGGGGTCCTGCGCGAACTCGGCATCGAGACCTCGGCCGACCGGATCATCGAGGTCTGGAACAAGGCCGACCTGCTGGACGAGGACGAGCGCAACCGCCTCCTCAACCTCACGGGGACCGGGCGGAGCGACCGCGACAGCGGCGCCCCCGTCCTCGTCTCCGCGGTGACCGGCGAGGGGATGGCGGCGCTCACGAGCCGGATCGAGGCGCGGATCGCCAAGTCGCGCTCGACCTTCGCGGTGGTCCTCTCACCCGAGGACGGCGGCGCCCTGCATTGGCTCTACGAGAACGCGGAAGTGCTCGACCGGCGCGAGGAGGAGGGCGGCACGATCCACCTCGCCATCCGCATCGCCCCCGAGAAGGAGCCGCGTTTCCTCAACCGGTTCGACGGGGCGCGGCGCCTCAGCCGGGCGGGGTGAGGGCGCTCCGACCCTCCGTGCGGGGAGACGAATCGGAGGCGAGGGTGGCGAAGACGGCACCGCGACGCTCGAACCCCGCACCCTTCCCCCTCCCCGTTAAAGGGGGAGGGGGAAGGGCGGAGCGCAAGGCCTTACGGCTGCAGGACGCCGTTCACGACGTGGATGACGCCGTTGGACTGCATCACGTTGGCCACCGTGACCTTGGCGGTGCTGCCCTTGGTGTCGGTGACGAACACCGACTTGCCCTTGGCCTGGATCACGAGGGGGGTGCCCTCGACGGTCTTGAGCTGGGCCTCGCCGCCGCCGTCCTTGACGAGCTTCATCAGGTCCTTGGCGGTGTAGGTGCCCGAGACCACGTGATAGGTCAGGATCTTGGTAAGGGTGCCCTTGTTCTCGGGCTTCACCAGGGTCTCGACGGTGCCGGCCGGCAGCTTGGCGAAGGCGGCGTTGGTGGGCGCGAACACCGTGAACGGACCCGGGCCCGACAGGGTGTCGACGAGGCCGGCGGCCTTGACGGCGGCCACCAGGGTCGTGTGGTCCTTGGAGTTGACGGCGTTCTCGACGATGGTCTTGGATGCGAACATCGGTGCGCCGCCGACCATCGGGTTCTTGGCGAAGGCCACGGCCGGCAGGGCCGCGCCGACCGAGACGGCCAGGGCCACGGCGGCGGCGGTGGAGGCGAACGAGCGGCGGGCGTTGGACATCATCATGGAGCGTTTTCCTCGGTACGAGCCCCTGCGATCGGGGCGGTGATCGGTCTTACGGGGCTCTCCGGGGAAAAGTTTCAGGCCTTTCGTCCGAGGGCGATCGTAGCCGCACCGGGAGCCGGGGTTTTCGGGCGCCGAGGTCCGTATCGAGATGCGAGTCCGCATGAGGATGATTGCGGCGCTCCGATCTCGCGCCTATAAGCGAGGCATCCCCTTTTTGATGGCGTGAGACGGGACGCTTCGGATCAATGGATCCGGACCCCCGCGGACCGATTCCCGGACCGGCTCGTCCTCGCCCGCCGTGTTTGGAGTTGCCCGATGTCCCAGGGTCCGCTGATGCCCAAGGCGACCGCCGTCTGGCTGGTCGAGAACACGTCGCTCGCCTTCGAGCAGATCGCCGACTTCTGCAAGCTGCACCCGCTGGAGGTGAAGGGCATCGCCGACGGCGAGGTCGCGGCCGGCATCAAGGGGCTCGACCCGATCACCACCGGCCAGCTCACCCGCGACGAGATCGAGAGGGCGCAGCGGGTGCCCGACTACAAGCTCAAGGTCGCGGTCTCGAAGGTGAAGCTGCCCGAGGTCAAGCGCACCACCAAGGGCCCGCGCTACACGCCGCTGTCGCGCCGGCAGGACCGGCCCAACGCCATCCTCTGGCTGCTGCGCAGCCACCCCGAGCTCAAGGACGCGCAGATCATCCGGCTGGTGGGCACCACCAAGTCGACGATCCAGCAGATCCGCGAGCGCACCCACTGGAACTCGAGCGCCCTGCAGCCGATGGACCCGGTGACGCTGGGCCTCTGCACGCAGATCGACCTCGATTTCGAGGTGCAGCGTGCCGCCAAGGACCGGCCCGCCACCGTGCCGGCCGACGTCGGAGCGAGCCTCCTGCCCACCGAGCTCTCGACGGCGCAAGAGACCGACGAGCACGCCGAGCACCACCGCAACGCCCGCGACGAAAAACTCAACGTCGATTCGGTCTTCGCCAAGCTCAAGGGCATGCGCCAGACCGACGAGGACGACGAGGACTGATCACCGCCTGCGGGCCTGGCGCCGAAGACCTCTTGAGACCTCTTGGCCGCGGGCGGGATATCGCGACGTCGGCCAGGAGCACGAACGAGGACTGCCTCGGCCGGGTCCGGCCCGGCCGGGGCAGCCGAAACGGCTCGCCAAGCGCGATAAAATGCCGGATAGTGTTCCGCCGCGATGGGCGAGGGCATCGCATCTGGAGCGTCCCATGGCCTCCCTGGGAACCGACACCGACGCCGGCCCGGTCTACGACCGGGCATCGCGGAGCGAGCGATCCGCAGTCGGGCCGGGCGGCCTGCGCCCTTGCAATATCGTTCAGGGTGCTGCGCAGGAGCCTGTGACGCTCGCGGAATCGCTCATGGCGGACGCCGGCTGGAGCGCGTCGAACTTCAGCGAGGCCGGCCCCAACCCGCCGTATCTGCGCATCGGCGGCAAGCTGTGGGTGACGCTGACCGAATACGAGCCCTGCTTCTCCTCCTACCACCGCGACCGGATGCTGTTCCGCTCCAAGGTCTCGATGACCGAACATCTCGGCCGATACCGCGAGATCATGGTCGACCCGATCGCCTTCGAGGAATGCTACGGGCCGGGGGAGGGGACCGACGCCACCTTCCCGTTCGGGGCCTGGCTGGAGATCCGCGAAGTCGGCTTCAAGGGTCTGACCCTGTGGGGCCGGCGCCACGGCACGGTGACGCTGCCCCTGGAACCCCTCGCGGTGGCCTCGGCGGTGTGGCTGCGCGGCGGTGGGCCGCCCAAGGCTTCCCTGACCTGACCAAGCTTCCTTGACCTGAGACCGGCGCCCCTGACCTGAGACCGCCGCCCAAACGGCGCGGCGCGGTTGCCCCTGAGCGCGCGATCGCGTATGTCGTCGCCGTTCCTCACGATGGATGCGACGTCTCCTGGGCAGTTCCTGCCCGCCGCCGCGCCATTGCGGGGATGGCCCTCGACCAGCGTTGAGACTGCGTCGGCCCTCCCTCGGGGAGGTGAGCCCGTCGATCCCGAACGGATCCCGGGCGGCGTCGGAGGGGGTCTCCCGTCACACGAGCCGCCGATGCCGGCCTCTTCAGGAGGCCTGTCAGGAGACAGAATGACCGCTGGTAACGCCCTGCAGCGTAGCCCGAGCCGCGACGACTTCGCGGCTCTCCTCGAGGAAAGCTTCCTCGAGCACGAGATCACCGAAGGTTCCGTCGTCAAGGGTCGCGTCGTCGCGATCGAGAAGGACGTCGCCGTCATCGACATCGGCGCCAAGACGGAAGGCCGTGTCGCCCTCAAGGAATTCAACGGCCCCGGCCGCGACGACCTCGCGGTCGGCGACGAGGTCGAGGTCTATGTCGACCGCATCGAGAATGCGCTCGGCGAGGCCGTCATCTCGCGCGACAAGGCGCGCCGCGAGGAGAGCTGGGTCAAGCTCGAGAAGGCCTTCGAGGCCAACGAGCGCGTCACCGGCGCGATCTTCAACCAGGTCAAGGGCGGCTACACCGTCGACCTCGACGGCGCCGTGGCGTTCCTGCCGCGCTCCCAGGTCGACATCCGCCCCGTGCGTGACGTCACGCCCCTGCTCGGCACGCCCCAGCCGTTCCAGATCCTCAAGATGGATCGCCGCCGCGGCAACATCGTGGTCTCGCGCCGCACCGTCCTCGAGGAGAGCCGCGCCGAGCAGCGCTCCGAGCTCGTGGCCAACCTCGAAGAGGGCCAGGTCATCGACGGCGTCGTCAAGAACATCACCGAATACGGCGCTTTCGTGGATCTGGGCGGCATCGACGGCCTGCTCCACGTCACCGACATGGCCTGGCGCCGCGTCAACCACCCGTCCGAGGTCGTGACCATCGGCCAGACGGTCAAGGTCAAGATCATCAAGATCAACCACGAGACCCACCGCATCTCGCTCGGCATCAAGCAGCTGCTCGCCGATCCGTGGGAGGGCATCGCCCAGCGCTACCCGGTCGAGGCCAAGATCAAGGGCCGCGTCACCAACATCACCGACTACGGCGCCTTCGTGGAGCTGGAGCCGGGGATCGAGGGCCTGATCCACGTCTCCGAGATGAGCTGGACCAAGAAGAACGTCCACCCCGGCAAGATCGTCTCCACCTCCCAGGAAGTGGAAGTGCAGATCCTCGAGGTCGATCCGGTCAAGCGCCGCATCTCGCTCGGCCTCAAGCAGACCCTGCAGAACCCGTGGGAGGCCTTCTCCGAGAAGCATCCCGTCGGCTCCGAGGTCGAGGGCGAGGTCAAGAACAAGACCGAGTTCGGCCTGTTCATCGGCCTCGAAGGCGATGTCGACGGCATGGTCCACCTGTCGGATCTCGACTGGAACCGTCCCGGCGAGCAGGTCATCGAGGAGTTCAAGAAGGGCGACATGCTGCGCGCCCAGGTCCTCGACGTCGACGTCGAGAAGGAGCGCATCTCGCTGGGCGTCAAGCAGCTCGGCGGTGACCCCTTCGCCGAGGCCGGCGAGCTCAAGAAGGGTCAGGTCGTGACCTGCGAGGTGGTCGAGGTGAAGGATTCGGGCGTCGAGGTGAAGATCATCGACACCGACCTCTCGACCTTCATCCGCCGTGCCGAACTCGCCCGCGACCGCGGCGACCAGCGTCCCGAGCGTTTCGCCGCCGGCGAGAAGTTCGATGCCCGCGTGATCCAGTTCGACCGCAAGGTCCGCCGGGTCCAGCTCTCCATCAAGGCCCTCGAAATGGCCGAGGAGAAGGAGGCGATGGCCCAGTTCGGCTCCGCCGATTCGGGTGCCTCGCTCGGCGAGATCCTGGGCGCGGCCTTCAAGAAGGCCCGCACCAGCGACGACAAGGACGAGGAATAGTCTCATCCCCCGCCGCCCTTCGGGGCGGTGGGCCGGACGACCACGCAACCCGCGCGGGATCGCCTCCCGCGCGGGTTTTTCCATGCCATGCGCGCAGCCTCTTCGATGCGCGCACGTACAGCCTCTTGCCGCTCCGGCGCGGGCGGGGCTAGAACACCGCCCCCGAGTCGACCTCCCGGGCGTCAAGCCCATGCTCGCCAAGTCCATCCCCGCCAACGACTTGGCGACCGTCACGGACCCGAACGCGACGCCGAAGGATGGTGCAAACGGTCCGGGGTTGTGGGAGAAGGGGGCAAGAACAGGCTCGCCCCAATCCGAGCCGGACCCGCGGGAGTGACCGAACGCATGGCAGCCGACGCCGAACTTCTGATCGATCGCCGCCGCCTGCGCCGAAAGCTGTCGGTGTGGCGCGTGGTCGGCATCGGCTCCCTCGTGGTGGCGGTGGGCGCCGTGGGCCTTCGCCTGCGCGGCGGCGAGGTCGCGGGCTTCGGTGCCATCAAGCCGCAGATCGCCCGCATCAGCGTGGGCGGCTTCATCGCCGGGAGCGAGGAGACCACCAAGCTGATCGCGCGGGTGCGCGAGTCGAGCGCCGTCCAGGGCGTGGTGGTCTCGATCTCCTCGCCCGGCGGCACCACGACCGGGTCGGAGGAACTCCACCGCAACCTGCGTGCGCTCGCCGAGAAGAAGCCGATGGTGGCCTTCGTCGACGGCACCGCCGCCTCGGGCGCCTACATCGCCGCGATCGCCGCCGACCACATCGTGGCGCGCGAGACCGCGCTGGTCGGCTCGATCGGCGTCCTGTTCCAGTACCCGGACCTGTCCGGGCTTCTCGACAAGGTCGGCGTCAAGGTCGAATCCATCAAGTCGGCCCCGCTCAAGGCCGAGCCGTCGGGCTTCACCCCGACCTCGCCCGAGGCGCGCGCGGCCCTGGCCGCGGTGGTCGGCGATACCTACGGCTGGTTCAAGGGCCTCGTCTCCGACCGTCGCAAGATGAGCGACAAGGAACTCGCCGTGGTCGCCGACGGTCGCGTCTTCAGCGGGCGCCAGAGCGTGCCCCTCAAGCTCGTGGACGCGCTGGGCGGCGAGCGCGATGCCGTGGCCTGGCTCGAGAACAGCCGCGGCGTCGCCAAGGGACTGCCGGTGACCGATTGGAAGCCCAAGGGCAAGAGCGACTTCCAGCTCTGGTCGGCGCTGGGCACCGGCGCCGAACTCCTCGGCCTCCCGGGAGCCGCGATGCAACTGCGCGCCGTCGGCACCGAGACCACCGACCTCGCCCAGGGCGGCCTGCTGGCCCTGTGGCGGCCCTGATCGACCTACGGTTCTCCACCCTCCACCGCCGGCCTCGCCGGCGACAGACCTGCGAGAAGACGGCCGCATGATCAAGTCGGAGCTCGTGCTCAGGATCGCCGAGCAGAACCCGCATCTCTACCAGCGCGACGTCGAGACCCTGGTCAACGCCATCCTCGACACGATCGCCGACGCCCTGGCGCGGGGCGACCGGGTCGAGCTGCGGGGCTTCGGCGCCTTCTCGGTGAAACGCCGCGATGCGAGGCGGGGACGCAACCCGCGCACGGGAGCGGCCGTTGCCGTTTCCGAGAAGGCCATCCCCGTCTTCAAGACCGGCAAGGAAATGCGCCAGCGCTTGAACGACGCGGGGATCGGCGACGATCGGGCCGAGGCGGCCCCGTGACGAGATTCACGACAACCGGAGGACTTCGATGATCCGCTTCCTCAAGGGACTTGTGCTGCTGCCGGTGGCGATCGTCGTCGTCGCGCTGGCGGTGGCCAATCGCGAGGCGGTGCGCCTGTCCTTCGATCCGTTCTCGCCCGACATGCCCGTCTTCAGCGTGACGCTGCCGTTCTACCTGATCCTGTTCGGGGCGGTGGCGCTGGGCGTGGTGCTCGGCGGGATCGGCACCTGGCTCGGCCAGTCCGGCGTCCGCCGCCGCAGCCGCGATCGCCGCCGCGAGATCCACCGCCTCGAGACCGAGACCGCCCGGCTCAAGACGCAGGTGCCGGGCGGCGACGACCTCTATTCGCGCGGCGGCACGAACCAGGTCGCCCTGCCGGCGCCGCGCTGACACCGCGATGCCCGCGACGCGTGTCAAGATCTGCGGGCTGAGCACGGCCGACACCCTGGAGGCCGCCCTCGATGCCGGGGCCGACCTCGTCGGCTTCGTACATTTCCCAAAGAGCCCGCGCCACGTCGACTGGGAGACCGGAGCCCGCCTGTCGGCGCAAGCGAGGGGCCGTGCCGGGCGCGTCCTCCTCCTGGTCGATCCCGACGATGCGCTGCTGGCGCAAGGCCTCGCCGCGGTCGAGCCGGACCTCGTGCAGCTCCACGGCAGCGAGTCCCCCGAACGCGTCGCCGCCATCCGCAAGGCGATCGGGCGGCCGGTGATCAAGGCGATCGGCATCGCCAGGCGTGACGACCTGGCGGCACTGGCGCCGTATGTGGGCGTGGCCGACATCCTCCTCCTCGATGCCAAGCCGCCGGCGGACGCCGACCTGCCGGGCGGCAACGGCCATGCCTTCGACTGGGATGTCCTGGCGGGCGCCGACCTCCCCGCCGGAACGATGCTGTCGGGTGGGCTGACGCCGCAGACCGTGGCGCAAGCCCTACGCCGGACGGGTATCGCGGCCCTCGACGTCTCCTCGGGCGTGGAGAGCGCGCCGGGGGTCAAGGATCCGGACCGGATCCGGGCCTTCATCGCCGCAGCGCGCGCCGGCGGCGGGTGAAACCGGAAGCCTCGCGTTTTCCGCCCGGATGGCGCTCGCGCCGCATTGTCGGCAAACCGTGCTAGACTCATGTGAGAGCCCGGAACCGCATCGTTTCGTTCACGAACCGCGATCCCCGTCGCCGGCCGGAGGCACGACCTCACGCTGCCCGCCGACACGGAGGACGCCCGCTTGCAAGGAACCGCCACCGTGACCATCGCCCCGACCCCGAACTCGTTCCGCACCGGCCCCGACGAGCGCGGCCGCTTCGGCATCTTCGGCGGACGTTTCGTGGCCGAGACGCTGATGCCGCTGATCCTCGACCTCGAGGCCGCCTACACGAAGGCCAAGGCCGACCCGGCGTTCCAGGAGGAGATGGACGGCTACCTGACCCACTACGTCGGCCGGCCGAGCCCGCTCTACTACGCCGAGCGCTTCACCGAGCACCTGCGCGCGCAGTCGGAGCCGGGCCACGGCGCCAAGGTCTACTTCAAGCGCGACGAGCTGAACCACACCGGCTCGCACAAGGTGAACAACGTGCTCGGGCAGATCCTGCTCGCCCGCCGCATGGGCAAGCCGCGGATCATCGCCGAGACCGGGGCCGGCCAACACGGGGTCGCCACCGCCACGCTGTGCGCCCGCTTCGGCCTGAAGTGCGTGATCTACATGGGCGCCGTCGACGTGGCGCGCCAGGCGCCCAACGTGTTCCGCATGAAGATGCTGGGCGCCGAGGTGGTGCCGGTGCAATCGGGCACCCGCACCCTGAAGGACGCCATGAACGAGGCCCTGCGCGACTGGGTCACCAACGTCGCCGACACGTTCTATTGCATCGGTACCGTGGCCGGGCCGCACCCGTATCCGGCGATGGTGCGCGACTTCCAGTCGATCATCGGCAAAGAGACGAAGGAGCAGATGCTGGCGCGGGAAGGGCGGCTGCCCGACTCGCTGGTCGCCTGCATCGGCGGCGGCTCCAACGCCATGGGCCTGTTCCATCCCTTCCTCGACGACCGCGACGTCGAGATCTTCGGCGTCGAGGCCGCCGGTCACGGCGTCTCCTCGGGGCTGCATGCCGCCTCGCTCACGGGAGGCCGGCCCGGCGTGCTCCACGGCAACCGCACCTACCTGCTGCAGGACGCCGACGGCCAGATCTCGGACGCCCATTCGATCTCGGCGGGCCTCGACTACCCCGGCATCGGGCCCGAGCATTCCTGGCTGCACGAGACCGGCCGCGTCACCTACATCTCGGCCACCGACCAGGAGGCGCTGGAGGCGTTCAAGCTGTGCTCGCTCCTGGAAGGCATCATCCCGGCGCTCGAACCGGCCCATGCCCTGGCCAAGGTGATGCAGCTCGCCCCCACGAAGCCGGTCGACCACCTCATGGTGGTCAACCTCTGCGGCCGCGGCGACAAGGACGTGCCGCAGGTGGCCGAGATCATGGGCACCACCCTCTAGAACGTCGGACCGGGAGGTGGCCGCCGGCTTTGGAAGAAAGCCGTCGGCCACGATGCGCAAAGCCGACGCCGAACGCACCCCAAACGCACCGTTGACACCACGCGGCGGTTTTCCCTATACCGCCGGCTCCGGTCGGGACCGTCGTTCACGCGAAGGCCCCGGACGTTGGGGCGGGGTAGCTCAGCTGGTTAGAGCAGAGGAATCATAATCCTTGTGTCGGGGGTTCGAGTCCCTCTCTCGCTACCAAATTTGTCGATGATCGCGCTTTCGAACCCTGGCCCCGCAGCCGGGGTTTTTCGTTGTCGCGGCCAGAGGACGTCGTCCCGCCGGATGGCGTCGGCGTCGCGGCCCTGCGTTTTCGGCGATCCGTATCGGCCACCGCGTGCCCGATCGCATCTTCGTCGGCCTGGCCGATGTGCCGGTCTCGGCGTGATGACCGGTCCCCGACGACCCGTTCGCGCAGGAAGACCGACGTTTCGCGCATCGGGCGTTTCGCGCATCGAAACGACTGCACGACGGCCCATCTTTGGAAGCACATCCCCGGTCCGAACGGCTAGAATCACTCCATCGAAAGCATAGGCTTGCGACGGGAGAGCCTGCATTGCCGATGATCGCCCGGATGTACTTTCTGGAACAGACGATGGTGCCGTCCCGCGCGTCCTGTCGAGGCGGAGCCGGTGAGAACCGCTGTGGACGGCATGCGGTCGGGCATCGCCGACGTGCGATCGCTCCCCCGTCGATGACCGCCTGAGGTCCGGTAGCGCCCTCCGGCCGATGCCGGGCGCGCCGTCTCGAGGCTGACGCCGTCGCGGTCCCGCTCGGCGACCCGGATCGGCCGGCCGGCGGCTCCATGCTTCTCGCATCCCTGCGGACGGGAGGACTTTTGCATGCCCATCACCCTGTCCCGACCTCCTCGCAGGCCCTGGGCGATCCTGTGCGGCGCAACCCTGGTCGGCGCCGCCTGCCTTGCCGCGGTCGCGTCCGATGGGTCGGACGGCGGTTCGACGCCGCGCCCCGTCCCGGCCTCGGTCGCCACCGACCTTCCGGACCAGATCGAGCCGGACCAGATCGAGACCAACGACGCGGAAACGGCGGCGCGGGTGACCCTCGGCCCGGGTGGCCGCGACCTGCGTCTGGCCGGCGATCTCATGGAGGGGGTGTCGGCGCGGGTCGCCGCCCTGCTCGCGAAAAACCCGGGCGTGCGGCGCATCCACCTCACCAGCGGCGGCGGCCTCGTCTCGGAGGGCATGAGCCTCGGGAGCCTCGTCGCGGCACACGGCCTGGCCACCTACGTCCCGGACGATTGCGCCTCGGCCTGCACCCTCGTCTTCGTCCGCGGCACCCGGCGCTACCTCGGGACGGGTGGACGGCTCGGATTCCACGCCCCCTACGAGACCGGGCCGTCCGGGCGGAGCCCAGTGATGGACCCCGCGCCCGAGCGCGCCGCCTACCGCGACGCCGGCATCGCGGCGGACTTCGTCGCCGAGGCGCTGGCGGTGGCCTCTGACGACATGTGGACGCCCGAGCCGGAGCGGCTCGTCCGGGCCGGCGTGGTCACGGACGTGGTCGGGACCGACCGCTTCCCCGATTCGACCCTCGACGACGACGACAGCCCGCAGGCGGCCCGCGCCCAGGTCCTGCGCAACCTGCCGGTCCTCGCCGGGGCCGACCCCGCCGCCGTCGACCGGATCGCCGCCTGGTACCGCGACGGCTACGCCACGGGGCGCACCGAGGCGGACGCCCTCGACGGGCTGCACCGGCAGGCGGCCGCCCACCTGCGCGCGGTGCTGCGCGGGGCCGACGAGGCGACGGTGCTGGCGTTCGGGCAGGCCGCCCTCGCCGCCATGCGGCAGGCCACGGACGGGAGCGCGTGCGAGGCGATCGCGGGCGGCGACGCCGTCGTGATCGGGGACACGCTCGGCACCCTCCGGCCATCGGGAGCGGGCGTGGCCGCCCTGATCGCGCGGGCGCGCGGGCAGGGCGGGGGCCGGACCGCGGTCGCCGCGTCCGAAGACCGAATGCGGCCTCCCGCCCGGCCCTCGACCGGGGCTTGCCGGGCCGGGACCCAGGCCCTGCGCCGAGCCCTGGCCCGGCCCCTCCATCAGGCGGCCTCGGCCCTGCGCGCCCTGCTTCTCGCCGAGCCGGCGACCCTGGTCGCCGCGAAATGATCCCCACCCGTCTCACGTTCACCGAAGGAACACCCGTCCCGATGTCCCGATCCGCCCTGCCTCTCGCCACCCTCCGCCCGGACATCGCCCGACGGCTGTGGACCGCCCTCCTGGTGCTGGCCATCGTCGTGTCCGGCACGCTGATCGCGCGTGCCGACGAGCGGGTGATCCGCGTCGGCTACCAGAAGTACGGCACCCTGGTCCTGCTCAAGGGCAAGGGCCTCCTCGAACAGAAGCTGAGGCCGCTCGGCTACAGGGTCGTCTGGGCCGAGTTCCCGTCCGGGCCGCCGCTGCTGGAGGCGCTCAACGCCGCCGCGGTCGACGTCGGGTCGGCCGGCGAGGCCCCGCCGGTCTTCGCGCAGGCCGCCAACCCCGGCGAGTTCCTCTACGTCGCCCACGAGCCGCCGGCCCCCTCGGGCGAGGCGATCCTGGTGGCCAAGGACAGCCCGATCCGCTCCGTGGCGGACCTGCGCGGCAAGAAGGTCGCGTTCAACAAGGGCTCGAACGTCCAGTACCTGCTGGTGCGGGCCCTGGAGCGGGCCGGCGTCCCCTACGAGGCGATCACCCCGGTCCACCTCTCGCCCGCGGACGCGGCGGCCGCCTTCGCGCGCGGGGCGGTGGATGCCTGGGCGATCTGGGACCCCTTCCTTGCCTCCGGCGAACGCTCCACTGGCGCGCGCACCCTCGTGAACGGCAGCGACCTCGTACCTAACCGCCAGTTCTACCTGTCGCGGCGCAGCTTCGCCGAGGCGAACGGAGCCGCCATCGACGCGGTGGTGGCGGCGATCGGCGAGATCGACGCCTGGGCCAAGGACAACACCGATGCGGTCGCGGCCGAACTCGCGCCCTCCATCGGCATCCCGGCCGCGGTCCTCTCGGTCGCGCTCAAGCGCCAGACCTACGGCGTGACGCCCCTCGATGCGGCGACCGTCGCCGACCAGCAGCGGGTCGCGGACGCCTTCCACGCGCTCGGCCTTCTGCCCAAGCCCGTCACGATCGCGGATGCGGTGCGCAAGCCGGGACGCTGACCCCTCTCGACCCGTCGTCCCCGCATCTTCGCCGAGAGACCCGTCATGAGCGAGGGACCTGTCATGAGACTGCGAACCTGCCGGCCGGACGTTGCGATCGCCTTCACCGGAGCCGCGTCCCCCGCCGCGCCGACCGCGGCCGACGATCCCCTCGTCACCACCGAGTGGCCGGAAAAGAACCTCGACGACCCAAAGCTGCGCATCGTCGAGGTCTCGGTGGACCCCGGCCTCCTCGCCGGGCGGGCCGGGACGGTTTCAAGGACAGTTTCATAGGGCGGCGGGCGGTGGTACCCCGCCGGCACGGGCGCAGCATGGCCTGCCGGGAGAATCAGGATGCGCGATCGCACGGCCCATCGCCGGTCCCCGATCCCGCGCGGTATGGCGGCGGCCTCGGTCGTGCTCGGCCTCCAGGCAGGAGCGGCGGCGGGCCAGGAGGCGGCGCCCGCGCCCCCGTTCGCGGAATGCATCGCCGGGATCGGCGCCGAGGCGGCGGCCCGCGAGGTGCCGCAGGCGGTGATCGCCGAGCGCCTGCTGGCCCTGACGCCGGACCCGGAGGTGCTGGCCGCCACCCGCAACCAGTCGGAGTTCGTCACCCCGATCTGGACCTATCTCGACGGCGGCGCTTCGCCGTCGCGCATCGACGAGGGGAAGCGCAAGCTTCAGGAGTGGGCGACCGTCTTCGAGGAGATCGAACGGCGGTTCGGGGTCGACCGCTTCACCCTGGCGGCGTTCTGGGGCGTCGAATCGAGCTATGGCGCCGTCCTCGACAACGCGGCCGTGGTGCGGCCGGTGGTCCGCTCGCTGGCGACATTGGCCTGTGGGGACACCGGCCGGGCCGGCTACTGGCGCGGCGAAACGATCGCGGCCTTGCAGCTCCTGGCCCGCGGCGAGGTGGCGCCGGAGCGGTTCACCGGCTCCTGGGCCGGCGCCATGGGCCACACCCAGTTCATGCCGACGGTCTACCAGGCCCATGCGGTGGACGGCGACGGCGACGGCCGGCGCGACCTCTGGAACGTGCCCGACGCGCTCGCCTCCACCGCCGCCTATCTCTCGGCGATGGGATGGCGGCCGGGCGAGGGCTGGGGCACCGAGGCCACCCTGCCGGAGGGCTTCGACTACGCCCTGGCCGACGAGACCACGCCGCGCAGCCTCGCCGAATGGGCGACCTTGAGCGTGCGCCCCGTGCCGGGCTTCGTGCCACCCGACGGGGCGACGCGAGCGACGCTGATCCTGCCTGCGGGCGCCCGCGGGCCCGCCTTCCTGCTGCTGCCGAACTTTTCCGTGATCCTGCGCTACAACACCGCGCTCGCCTACGCCCTCACGGTCGGCCACCTGTCCGACCGCCTGCGGGGAGGACCGGCCTTCGCCCGGGACTGGCCGCGGGGCGACCGCATCCCGACGCCCGAGGAGATCCGGACGCTGCAGACCCGGCTGACGGAACGCGGCCATGCGGCCGGCGGCATCGACGGTAAGATCGGCCCCCGGACCCGGGCCGCCATCCGCGCCTACCAGGCCTCGGTCGGGCTCACGCCGGACGGCTATGCCGACGGCGTCCTCCTCGACCGGCTCGCACCGGAGCGTTAGCCGAACCGGCCTCGAACGGCCACCCTCCCGGCCCGGCGATCCGGCGGGCGTCCCGCGCCTCTCGGTTGTAAACCATCCCCCACAAATCGACTTGTCGCGACGCGCATTCTATCTATGAGTGGCCCGAGCAACGCCCCTGACGGAACGGCGGTCGCCAGAATGAATCGGGAACTTGTGTCTCGTTATTCAACATCGAAGCTTGCGCCAGAAATTAAAACCTGATTTTTCCATTGTCGATATGCCGTTCGGCAGATTTTATCCAGAATAAATCCTGCGACTTCCGCATCGAAGCCGATGACAGACTCGGATATGTCGGTGCCGTTCGCGCTCCTGGATCGAGGGCCGTCCCGACACACCACGACGTCCTCCTCGTGCGGCGGGGCCGCCGGACGTGGAGGATACGACGTTCGGCCTCCATTTACGCCACGGGCTCCATCGACCAGACTAGGCGGATCGTCCGATTGTCCGATCCTCGGTGTCATCACCCGTGACGGTCTTGGATGTCAGCGTGGCGGCGCTCCTCATAAATTAGGCGGACGGGTACGGAATGGCGGATCTGAGACCAGCGGTGGCCGCCGTCGACGGGCCCGCCGTTCGACCGCCGGCCGGGCGCGAGGGTAGGCCGGCGGCATGAGACCCGACACCGAGGCGGGAGCCCGGCTACCGGAGGGGGAGGCCCGCTCGATCGTCAAGCTCCGGCAGACGATCGGCATGCTCTCGCGCAGGCTGGCCCTGGTCGGGCTGGTCCTGAGCGTCGGCCTCGTGGCCATGGCGGCCTTCGTCATCCTGGAATTGCGCACCAAGCAGCTGCTCGACGCCAAGCGCGAGTTGATGACCCTCAACACGGTGCTCGCGGAGGAGACCGCACGGGCGATGCAGAGCGTCGACCTCGTCGTCGACACCATCGTCGCCTCCCTCTCGAAGGACGGCCCGCCCACGGGGGAGGGGCTCGCCAGCCTCGCGGGCGACCGCGGCTTCCACGAGGGCCTGAAGGCGAAGATCGCCGGCATCCCGCAGCTCGATGCCGTGTCGGTGGTGGGAGCCGACGGCCGGCTCGTCACCTTCTCCCGCTTCCTTCCGATTCCGGCCATCGACCTGTCGGACCGGGACTACTTCGCGCACCTGCGCGATACCGAGGTGACCGGTTCCTACGTCACCGAGCCGGTGCAGAACAGGGGCACCGGCACCTGGACGATCTATCTGGCGCGCCGGCTCGTGGGGCCGGACGGACGGTTCGTCGGCCTGGTGCTCGGGGCGATCGACCTCCGGTACTTCGACAGCTTCTACCGCTCGCTCAAGCTCGGCGGCCGGTCGGCGATCAGCCTGTGGCGCCAGGACGGCACCCTGCTGACCCGCGAGCCGGCCATCGCCGGGGTCGGGCGGCAGTTCAGGATCAAGGCGTTCACCCCGGACCTCGTGGCCAGCCAGGGCGGCTACTACGAGGTCTCGGATGCGATGGACGGCGTCCATCGGTTCGTCGCCACCCGCGCCGTCACCGGCTACCCGATGGTGGTGAACGTCAGTCGTGCCCGCGACGACATCCTGCACGACTGGCGCAACCAGGCGATCCTGGGAGCCGGCGCCACCGTCCTGTGCATCGCCGCCATCCTGGGCATCCTCTGGACCCTGGCGCGCCAGGCGCGCGCCAACATCGCGCGGGCACAGGCGGTGCTGGCGCGCGAGGACGCGGTGCGCGCACGCGAGGCGGCGGAAGCGCAGCTGCGCCAATCCCAGAAGATGGAGGCGGTGGGCCAGCTCGCGGGCGGCATCGCCCACGACTTCAACAACCTCCTGAACGTGGTGATCGCCAACCTCGACTGGCTCGAACGTCATCTCGCGCACGAGCCGGCCCTGCTCGCACGGGTGAAGGACGCCCTCGGGGGCGCCGAACGGGCAGCCGAGACCACGCACCTGCTGCTGTCCTTCGCCCGCAACGAACCGCTGTCGGTCGCGCCGACCGACGTCAACGACCTGATCCTGCGCTTCGCCAAGCTCTTGCGCAGCACGCTGGGCGGACAGATCAGGATGGAGCTGGAGCTGTCGCCGGACGTTCCGAACCTGACCCTCGACGCCAACCAGCTCGAGAATGCGCTCCTCAACCTCGCCGTCAACGCCCGCGACGCGATGCCCGCGGGGGGCTCGCTCACCATCGCCACACGCGCCGTCGCCACGGCCACGCAGACGGTCCAGGTGACCATCGCGGTGAGCGACACGGGGCCCGGCATGAGCGACGAGGTGATCGCCCGCGCCTTCGACCCGTTCTTCACGACCAAGCCCGTGGGCAAGGGCACCGGGCTCGGCCTCAACCAGGTCCTGCGGTTCGCCCAGCAGGCCGGCGGGAGCGCGTCGATCGAGAGCCGCCCGGGCGAGGGCACGACCGTCCAGCTCGTCTTTCCGGTGTCCGCGCCGGAATCCAGCCGGATGGCCGCCTGACCGATCCGCGGCACGCGGATGCCGACGGCATGGAACGCATCGCGGCATCGCGCCTTTACGTCTCCATACCGGCAGTCACGCCGCCTTTCTCGGAGACCTTCGATGATCCGTAAGCTTCTCGTCGCCTTCCTCCTGCCCCGGCTGATCCAGTTCGTCAGCCGTCGCTTCGGCGGTCGCGGGCAGCGCCGGACCTATTGATCCCGCGACCGACCCGGAGGGAATCGCCACGGCGTTGACGGGGCGTTAACCATCTCGGGTCATCGTCGACCCATGCCGATCGCGACCCAGTCGCACCGTCGGACACGGCCACGGAGCCGGTGACCTGTGACGCCGGATGTACGCGCACAGGACACCGCCACCCGTGGCCGTCATCGTTTCGGGCCTCGGATTTCCGCAACGGATCGCCCGCACGGGTCCGATCCGGGGCAGGTTCGGTCCGGGGCGGGTTCTTATCCGGGGCAGGTTCTTGTCCGGGGATTGACTTCGCAAGTGCGAAGGCGCAAATGTCGCCCTGCAGCGTCAGCGGCCGTCATGGTTCCGCTTGAGAGGGCTGCGTGACGGATCGCCGATTGCGCATCAGCGCGGCCCCAGCGACCTGAGCCCCTCTCTTCAACGTGCATGCACCCGGACTGCCCCATCACGCGGGCAGCCTCCAGCCCAACGGACCAGCCTGCGTACGACGACCATCGCGATCGATGGCGTGCGGCCGGTCCCGCTGCCTTGAAAGACCACCCTTGACCCAATTCACTGATTTCGGCCTCGCCCAGCCCGTGCTGCGTGCGCTGGAGGAAGCCGGCTACACCACGCCGACACCGATCCAGGCCCAGGCCATCGCGCCTGCCATGCAGGGCCGCGACCTCTGCGGCATCGCCCAGACCGGCACCGGCAAGACCGCGGCCTTCGCGCTGCCGATCCTGCATCGCCTCGCCCTGACGCCGCGCCGGCCGATCCGCCGCGGCTGCCGCGTCCTGGTGCTCTCGCCCACCCGCGAGCTCGCCAACCAGATCGCCGAGAGCTTCTCGGACTACGGCCGGCACCTGTCGTTCACCAACACCGTGGTGTTCGGCGGCGTCACCATCTCCCGCCAGGAGAAGGCGCTCGCCAACGGCGTCGACATCCTGGTCGCCACCCCCGGCCGCCTGATGGACCTGATCGAGCGCCGCTCGCTCACCCTCGAGGCCGTCGAGATCCTCGTCCTCGACGAGGCCGACCAGATGCTCGACCTCGGCTTCATCCACGCCCTCAAGCGCATCGTGAAGATGCTGCCGCGTGAGCGCCAGAGCCTGTTCTTCTCGGCCACCATGCCCAAGAACATCGCCGGCCTCGCCGACCAGTATCTTCGTGACCCCGTCCAGGTCGCCGTCACGCCCGTGGCGACCACCGCCGAGCGGGTGACCCAGGAGGTCATCTTCGCCCACACCGGTGCCAAGCAGGCGCTGCTCAACCACATCCTGCGCGATCCCAAGATCGAGCGGGTGCTCGTCTTCACGCGGACCAAGCACGGCGCCGACCGCGTCGTGCGTGGCCTCGAGAAGGTCAGCATCGCGGCGTCCGCCATCCACGGCAACAAGTCGCAGCCCCAGCGCGAGCGGGCGCTCGCCGCCTTCAAGGACGGCTCCTGCCGGGTCTTGGTGGCCACCGACATCGCGGCCCGCGGCATCGACGTCGACGCGGTCAGCCACGTCATCAACTACGACCTGCCCAACGTGCCGGAGAGCTACGTCCACCGCATCGGCCGCACGGCGCGGGCCGGGGCCGACGGCCTCGCGATCTCGTTCTGCAACGACGAGGAAAAGGCGTACCTGCGCGACATCGAGCGCACCACCCGCCAGAAGATCCCCGTCGCCGGCTTCCCCGAGGGCTTCGCGCCCCCGAGCCGCCAGGAGGCGATGGACGCGGCCCAGGCCGAGGAGCGTCGCCCGCTGCCGCAGGGCCAGCGTCCCGGCCAGCGCCAGGGCCAGCGCCCCGGCGGCGGCCGTCCGGGCAACGGCCGGTCCGGCAACGGCGGCCGTCCCGAAGCGCGCGGAACCGAGAACCGCGGCGCCCCGGCCCGGTCCGGTCGCCCCGACGGCAATCGCGGCCCGGACAACCGCGGCGGCGAGCGCCAGGCCGAGGCCCGCACCCAGGCTCCCCGCGGCGAGCCGCGCGGCGACGGTCGCCCCCAGGGCGCCGGCCGCCCGCAGCGGACCACGAGCGGCGAAGGCGGCCGCGCGATCGGCTGGCTCGACCGCGCCCCGCGTTCCTGATCCGACACCGCGGACCGCACCGCCATCGCCTGTCGCGTCGACCTCCCGACGCGACAGGCCAGGAACGAAAAAGCCGCTTCGGTTCGTCCGAGGCGGTTTTTTCGTGGGCCATCGGTGCCACCGGCATTGCCGCCGCCGCGCGATACCCCATCTCATGTCCGGTCGGTTTGTCGCAGGCGAGGCATCGGGATGCGGTTCGAACTCTATCGGGATGCCGGCGGCGAATGGCGCTGGCGGCTCCGGGCGCAGAACGGAAACGTGATCGCCGATTGCGCCGAGGGCTACCTCCGCCGCGAGGATTGCGAGCACGGCATCGGCCTGGTTCGCCGTGTCGGAGACGCACCGGTCGTCGACATGACGCTCAAGATCGCCTGAGGTCTTTGACAGGCCGAGGCCTCCCGAACCGAAGGGGCGGTCGAGCCTGAAACGCTTTGGGCGCATCGTGCGTTTGAAGACTTCGAGCGGGCGGCAAGGCCAGGGTGACGGCCGGCCGCCCGATCGTTCACCGGGCCGGTGGCCCTTATCCGAGGAGTTCTGAACGTGCTGAGGAAGATGCTGCTGGCAGCCCTGCTGGCTCTTGGATTCGCTGCGACGGCGCCCCAGGGCGCCTCGGCGGCCCCGATCGGTCCCGCGCTCGCCCTTCAGGCGCAGGCCGCTCCGGCCGTCGTCGAGCAGGCGCAGTACTACGGCTATCGCCGCCGGTTCTACGGGCCGCGCCGCTTCTACGGCGGCCCCCGCTTCTACGGCCCGCGCCGGTTCTACGGTCCGCGTCGCTTCTATGGCCCGCGTCGCTTCTACGGCGGCCCGCGCTTCTACGGCCCGCGCCGCTTCTACTGACGCTCCCGTCACCGGGCGGAGACCTTCCTTCGGGGAAGGGACCCCGCCGGCGACACGCCCGGACGAGGCCCGGCAGCGACATCCGCTGCCGGGCCTTCGTCGTTCTGCGCGCTCGCGCGAGCCGTCGCCCCGGGCCGTCGCCGCACTGGCCTTCCCGCCGGTTGCGGCCCATGATCCCGGCCACGGCGGCCGGGGCGGCCCGGTACGGTCGGCACCCCATCGCCGAACGGGACAAGCCGGGCTCGCCGGCGGGCACGGGAGGGATCGATGGAGCGCGACAAGGGCTCGTCCACGGATCAGGCGGTCGAGCCGCGCGGCGACCTCACGGTCCGCACCAGCGCCATGCCGGCCGACACCAACGCCAACGGCGACATCTTCGGCGGGTGGGTGATGTCGCAGATGGACCAGGCCGGCGGCATCGCCGGGGTCGACCGCGCCCAGGGCCGGGTGGTGACCGTGGCGGTGGACGCCATGACCTTCATCCGTCCGGTGAGGGTCGGCGACGTCCTGTGTGTCTACACACGCATTCCGAGCGTGGGCCGCACCTCCATGAAGATCGAGGTTGAGGCCTGGGCTCGCCGCTTCCGCACACAGACCCGCGAGAAGGTGACGGAGGCGACCTTCACCTTCGTGGCCGTGGACGACGAGGGCCGGCCCCGCCCGCTCCCGCCCGCAGGACCGGCGGGCTGAAGCGGCCCTTGCGCGGCATCGCAAGCGTCGGCCCGAGGCCATCGGGCCGGTGCCGCGGCGGCGGCGCGCGAGGGCTAGGCCACCAAGGCGAAGCCCTGGCGCCGGACTTCCTCGCAAGCCCTTGCTCGTAAGCCCTTGACGAAGCAATCGATGCATCGATTGCGACGGACCGGCTTCAAGGTCCGGCAAGGGTTGGCGACGATCCTGCCGCCATGCCTTACGACCCCTTCGCGGCCCACAACCTCGTTCGCATCCTCTCCCTCGCGGGCCTCGTCGTCATGATGACGGACGCCGTGCCGGGGCCGAGCGGCCTGGCGATCGGCCTCGGCTGCCTGGTGCTGGCCGGCATCGCCGCTCTGTTCCCGGCCCCGCGCCGGGCCGTCCCGCGCAAGGCCCGCGCGGCGACGGTCTCGACACCGGCCGCCGACGCGTCCCGGCGGCCGCCGACGGTCTGGCGTCCGCCCGGAAAGTTTCCCGCAAAGCCGGGGATCGAGCCGCATCCCGCCCTGTTCGCCACCGTGGCCGGCCGGACGCCCAACCGGACCACCGCCTCCCGCCGCCGTCGGGATTAGAGCATCGGACCGAAAGCTGGTCGCCGGATTTCGGAGCCCGCAGGAGGCGCGGAGCCATCGCAGTCGCGTGCGGCACCGCACGACGAGGCGGCGTTGCCCGTCCCATATCCGGATCACACAAGATCACGCGGCCGACCGGGAACGGCAACGACCGCGCAGAACGGAATGGATATCGTCATGACCAAGCGCCTTGCTTCCCTCGCCGCCGCCCTGCTCGTCGCCGCCGGCACCGTTACTTCGCCTGTTCTTGCGCAGAGCTACAACGCACCGGCCGGCGTCGCCGCCGCGACCGCTCCGGCCGGGCTCGAGGGCCGGACGGCCCGCCGCAATGCCGAGGCCGCGCGCCGGGGCGCGTTCGACGACGACCTGACCACCGGGTCGGTCACCCGTCGCGGCTTCGACAGTTCCGCCAAGGCCGGCAACGCCGAGGGCAACAACCGCGTCGTGCCCAACTACGGCACCACCTCGGGCGGCCCGGCCTATTGACCGGCACACCACGGTTCGAAGAGCGGACGGCGGGGCGAAAGCGCCGCCGTTTTCGCATGGGCCGGGGACCGGCGAGTCCTCAGGTCTGCCAGACGCGGGGCATCGGCACTCCGCGATAGGCCACCAGCACCCGGATCGCCACGGCCTTGAGGGCATCGGCGTCGCGGCCGAGGAAGCGGGCGACGAGGTGGCCGTTCCAGGCGCTGGCCCCGGCCTCCACCCCCGCCACGACATTGGCCCCCGCGGCGTCGAGATGGGCCCGCATCTCGTCGAGGCGGCCTTCGGCTTGCGGGGAGACGTCGATCAGGGTCGCCATCGCCCGGGCGCCGGCGCCGATGGCGGTGCGGTCGAGCAGGTCGCCCAGCGCGCCCTCGAGCCGGAGCGTGTCGGCGACCACGAGGCGGCCGGCGCGGCGGATGCGCCAGGCATCGACGAGGCGCCCCTGCGTCATCGCCTCGTGGCGGGCGGCGCGCCCGAACACCACCGCCTCGAAGGCCAGCAGCCGGGCATCGGCCGCCAGATCCGCCTCGAAACGCCGGTCGAGGGCGCTGCGGTCGAACAGGATGGTTTCCTGCGGCAGGAAGGCGAGGCGGGCGCCGGCGGCGAGACGGGCGCGGGTCGCCACCGTGCTCACCGGCCCGTCGGAGCGATAGACCTTCTCGGCGGCGATGGTCGTCAGCACGAGGTCGGCGCCCGGGTCGAGGGTCGCCTCGACGGCGAAGGCATCGCCGCAGGCGATGCCGCCGGCGGTGTTGAGGAGGACGGCCTCCAGCGCGCCCTCCGGCCGGCGCGGCAGCCGCAGCCGCAGCGGGCCGGATTCGCGCATGTCGAGGACGCGGGTGCCGCCACCGCCGGGGCAGCCGAGCCGGAGGCCGGCGAACCCCTGCGAGCGCTGCCGGGCCGGCGCGGCAGGCCTTTCCTCGTCGAGGCGCGAGGGGTCTTCGATCCGGTTCACGCCCCGCCCACGTCCGGCAGGACCGGCGCCCGCTCCAGGATCGCGCGGCCGAACAGGCTGGCGACGAGTTCCACCAAGAGCCGCGCACTGCGGCCGCGCTCGTCGAGGAACGGGTTCAGCTCGACCACGTCGAGGGCCGCCACGATGCCGGAATCGTGCAGCATCTCCATGATGAGATGCGCCTCGCGAAACGTGGCGCCCCCCGGCACCGTGGTGCCGACGCCCGGCGCCAGGGAGGGATCGAGGAAGTCGACGTCGAGGCTGACATGCAGCACCCCGTCGGCGGCCTTGACCCGCTCCAGGATGCGCCGCAGGGGCGCGACCACGCCGAACTCGTCGATGGTGCGCATGTCGACGACGTCGATGCGGCGGGCGGCCACCAGGGCGCGCTCGCCCGCATCGATCGAGCGCAGGCCGAACAGGTGGACGTTGCCCGGCGCCAGAGTCGGGCGGTCGTCGTCCGCGAACAGGTCCGAGAACCCCGGCTCGCCGCAGAGCGCCGCCAGCGGCATGCCGTGCATGTTGCCGGACGGCGAGGTCTCGGGCGTGTTGAAATCCGCATGCGCGTCGAGCCACAGCACGAAGAGCGCGCGGTTGCCCGCCACGCAATGGCGCAGGACCGCATCGACGGTGCCCAGCGACAGGCTGTGGTCGCCGCCGATCACCACGGGCAGGGCGCCCCGGCCGAGGGCGGCGCCGACAGCCTCGCGCAGGGCGAGCGCCCAGGCCGCCACCGCGACGGCGCCGCGCGCGGGCGCAGCCGGATCGGGCGAGACGTCGCCGCGGTCGGTCACCGGCCAGCCGAGGTCGGCGAGCGCCCGCACCAGCCCCGCCGTGCGCAGGGCGGCCGGGCCCATGATGGCGCCGGCCTCGTGGGTGCCGACCTCGATCGGGGCGCCGATGACCTCGACGGCCCGACGGCCGCTGCCGGTCACGCCGGGCCTGTGGCGACGGGGCGGGCGGGGTCGGCGCCCCACTCCGACCAGGACCCGTCGTAGAGGGCGCGGGAGGGGCGCCCCAGGGTCTCCAGCGCCAGCGAGACGATGGCGGCGGTGACGCCCGAGCCGCAGGTGGTGACCACCGGGCGGTCGAGGTCGACCCCGGCGGCCTCGAAGGCGGCGCGCAGGGACGCCTCGTCCTTGAGGCGGCCGTCGCCCTGAAGGGCGGCGTAATGGAGGTTGCGGGCGCCGGGCATGTGGCCGGGGCGCACGCCGGGGCGAGGCTCCTGCTCCTCGCCGCGGAAGCGCGGGCCGGAGCGGGCGTCCACCACCTGCGCCGCGCCGGTCTCGAGGGCGCGGGCGATGTCGCCCGCATCGGCCACGGCGCCGTGGTCGAGGCGGGCGGTGAAGTGGCGCCGCTCGCGCGGTCGGGGATCGCCGTCCTCCACCGGATGGCCGCCGGCGACCCAGGCCGGGAACCCGCCCTCGAGAATCACCACGTCGCGCATGCCGAAGGTGCGCAGCATCCACCGCACCCGCGGCGCGGAGAACAGGCCGAGGCCGTCGTAGACGACGACCTGCGCGCCGTCGCCGATGCCGAGGCCGCGCATGCGCGAGGCGAAGACCTCCGGGCGCGGCAGCATGTGCGGCAGCGGCGAGGTCTCGTCGCTCATGGCGTCGAGGTCGAAGCGGATCGCGCCGGGGATGTGGCTGGCACGGTATTCGGCCGCCGCGTCGCGGCCTTGCGCGGGCAGGTACCAGGAGGCGTCGAGCACCACGATGTCGGGGGCATCGCGGCGGGCCGACAGCCAGTCGACGGTGACGAAGGGGGAGGGCGCCATGGGACGATCCGGTGCGGGCGAGGGTCTGGACGGAGGGGCCACTCAATCACATCGCGGCGGGCCTTGCACGGCCCCGGACGATCGCGCCGCGCGGGTCGGACCCACCCGCGGCAGACGGGCGGGCCGCGATGCCCTACGATGATGCACCACCCGGACGACAGGACCAGCCCCGACCGTGAGCCTTCGCGAGACCTACCACATCGAAGTCCTCGGCCCGGAGACGGACGCGCCGCACGAGGATGTCGTGCGCCAGCGCATCTCGGTGCGCACGGCCGGCGTCGAGGGCGCTAAGGAACGGGCGCTCGGCCTGTTCGCCAGGGCGCGGGTGCCCCAGCGCACGGGGACCCCGGCGGAAGCCGTGCGGGTCATCGACGGGGCCGGCACCGAGGTGTTCCGCTGGAGCCGGTACGACGAGCCGGGCTGACCGTGCGGCGACGGCGGCAGGTGACATGGCGGCACCCGCGCGCATGATGGCGCGACCATGCGCCTCCTCCTCGCCCTCGCCGCCGTCCTCGCCGTCTGCGCCCTGTTCGTGCGCAGCTACACCGTGCCGCCGGCCCCCGACCGCCAGGGCGGCACCGTGGTGTCGCTGACCTGGCCGAACCGCTCGCCCTTCGGCAGCCCGCGCGGGGATTGCCTCGCCACGCCGGCGGCCGAACTGCCGATCGCCTGCCTGATCGCTTCGGTGGCGCGCTCGCGCGCCGAGGGCATCCCGCTCATGAGCTTCGGCTTCTGCCCGACCTGCTACGACCTGTCGGTGCGCATCGCCCGCCTGGGCCGCGATCCGGCGGCGATCGAGGCCAAGTCGGCGCAGATCTCGCGCTTCGGCTGGTAGGCCTCATCCCATTTCCGGGTGATCACGTCGTGATGCGGAAATGGGCTTCGCTCAGGCGCCGCGCGGGCTCGGTGATACGGTGCCCGCTTGATCCAAGCGGAAACCGTATCACTCCGCCTCGGCCGCCGGCTTGTCGCGGCCGCGCCAGCGCTTGACCGCGCGCACGGCGGCGGCACGCAGGGATTCCAGGCGAACGCCGAGGCCGTAGAACCGATCCCCGGCTCGCGTTTCCACGAGGACGTGCGCCAGCGGCAGGCGCTCGGCCCAGAACGTCTCGGCGAGGAAGAAGTCCGGCGGCGCGCAGGAATCGGCCACCGTCACGGTGGGATCGTCGATCAGGCTCCGGGTCAGGTGGTGCAGGTGCTGGGCGCCGGGGGAATCGCGGGCGGCGGTCTCGTCGAAGGCGATCTTCAGGCACCAGACCCGGCCGCGGGTGGCGAAGGTGAGGGCCGAGGCGAGGCTGCGCCCGTCCCAGTGCAGGCGGTCGATCCGCATGGCGCCCCGCGCCGCGAAGGCCGCCACCGCGGCCGCGACGAAGGCCGCCTCGTCCGGGCGGCAGGCCAGCGCGGTGGCCGCCCCGGTGCGCCCCTTCCAGCCCGCGCCTTCCAGAGCGATGAAATCGTCGAGGGCGGCGGCGACCGCACCCGGCGTCCGCGCGGTGTCGAAGGCGAGGGGGGTGTCGGCCTCCAGGCGCTCGCGCGACTGGCGCAGGCGCCGGCGCCGGCGGGCGGAGAGATGGCCGAGGTAGGCCGCCCGCTCGGCCTCGCTGCGGCCGGTCAGGTCGAGGAGGGCACGGGCATGGGCCCAGAACGGCGTCCGGCGCGTGCCCGCCGCCGCCGCCCAGCCCGCCAGCAGGTCGGCGAAGGCTCCTCGCGTCGGCACATGGGTGAGCATCGCCCGGCGCTGGCCGACCGCATCCAGGCCCGAAAACAGGGCGGCCAGCGCCGTCGCGGGGTCGTCGCCGTCGAGGAGCGGCACGCCGAAGACGCCGAACGGATGCATCCAGCCGATGGCCAGGGGCAGGCCCCAGCGGCGGCGGGTGACCCGGATCGGCCAGAGGGCGAGGAGGCGCAGGCCCGGCTCCTCGGGGGCTCGGTCGCCCACCAGCATCACCCGCACGCCGGAGCCGAACGGACCGGCGGCGGGAATCGCGAAGTCGGGATGGTAGAACAGGTTGTCGAAGGCGGGCGCCGCGGCGAGCGTCCGCCAGGCCCCGAGCCAGGGCGCGGCCGGCGAGAGGGGGCGGAGCGCCACCACGAGGTCGCCGATGCGGCGCGTCGGGCCGAAACGCTGATCGGGCTTTGCCATCACGAGACCCGGCCGATCCGGCTCCGCACCAGGTCGGCGAGGCCGATCGGGTTGAGGTGCCAGGCGGTGGCGACCGCCGCGAGGCCGATCAGCGCCAGTTGCAGGAGGGCGCCGACGGGCCCGAGGGCGAGCGCGTCGACACCGACCACCGCCAGCCGGCAGGCCAAGGCGCCGAGCGCGATGAGCATCAGATCGGTCCAGGGGATCGGCAGGCGCACGGCCTCGCGGGCACCCAGCACCAGGACGAGGCAGGCCACCGCCTGACCGGCGAGGTTGGCCACGGCCGCCCCGGCGACGCCGTAGCGGGGGATGAGGACCGCCGAGAGGCCGGCGACGGTGGCCAGGAGGACCATCGAGGCCACCGCCTCGAGGCGGCTGGTGGGCGAGAAGTAGATGACCTGGCCGAAGTAGTAGGCCCGGAACATCACGAGGATGCTGGCGGCCAGCAGCAGCGGCGCCACCGACAGGGCGGTCGCGCGGTAGTCCGGCCCGAGCAGCACCGACACGATCGGCCCGTCGAAGGTGAGCACGAACACCGCCCCGAAGGCCGCCACCAGCGCCATCAGCCGCATCGCATCGGCCAGGGCGGGTCGCGCCGCCGCCATGCCGCCGGCCCTGGCGTCGCGCTTGGCGATGGAGACCAGGGACAGGGCGATGGCCTCGCCGAACACGACGAAGCTCTGGCGCAGGAAATCGGACACCGCGCCGTAGGCGCCGAGCGCGCCCGTGCCGAGCACGCCGCCGACGATGAGCCGGTCGACGGTCTGGGCGAGGGCGGCGGCGGTGAAGGACACGATCAGGGGCCAGCCGTAGGCCAGGATCGCGCGGGCCTCGGCGAGGCTGCCGCGCCCGCGCAGGAGCGGCGCGATGGCCGCGAGGGCGGGCAGGGCGGCCAGGGCGTTGGCGAGCGCGATGGCGAGGAGGAGGTGGCGCGCATCGCCCGAGACCAGGAGCGAGAGGCTGCCGAGGCCGAGCACCAGCACGGCACGCAGGACCACCGCGGCCGCCACGGCGGTGGCGGCCAGCCGCGTGCGGGCGATCTCGGCGGCGGCCTCGAACAGGGTCATGCCCGCCCCCGAAGCCAGCACCGCGACGGCGACAGGGCCGGAGACGAGGCCGAGGGCGCAGGCGATCGCGCAGACGACCCCGCTGAGGAGCACCATGCCACCCAGCAGCCGCAGCACGGTGCCGACCTGCACCGCCGCCCGGGTCTCGTCGTAGAGGGCGAAGAACGCGTATTTCGGCCACTGGCTGGTGGCGCTGTAGAGGAGGAGCGACCAGGACAGGATGAGCAGATACGTCCCGAAGGCCTCCGGGGGCGCCAGCCGGGTGAACACGGCCACGGCGGCCATGTTGAGGGCGGCGGCGAGGCCGCGCGAGCCGACATAGGTGAAGGTGTGGCGCGCGATCATCCCGGACCCCGGCCCGATCCGGGCAAGGACGAAGCCTTATCACGGCGCCCTTGGAAAAGACCTTAACGGTCCAGCCAGTCGCAGACCGCACGCATCGCGCATCGGATGCTTCGGCTGACCTGAGGCATGATCGCAATGGAAAGGATTGGCTCCCCGAGTAGGACTCGAACCTACGACAAAGCGATTAACAGTCGCTTGCTCTACCAACTGAGCTATCGGGGACCACGGCGGGGTCTCTACACACGGGAACGGCGGGGCGCAAGGGCCGGGGGGCGAGGTTTCACGAATCCGTCACGCAGCCTCCTTCCTGACGTGATGCCGTTCTTGTCCTGCCTCGCGGAATGCCCTGCCTCACGTGACGCCTGCCTCACGTGACGGATGCGTGACGCCGATGTCGGGTTGGCCGTTGCTCAAGGGGGCCCGCCTCTGCTAGAGAGCCGCTCGCCCCTGATCGGCCGCCCGATCCGGACCAGCGCGGCACGGCCCCGGGATGGGGTACGGCCAGACGAGGCCTCGTGGCGGAGTGGTTACGCAGAGGACTGCAAATCCTTGTACGGGGGTTCGATTCCCTCCGAGGCCTCCAATTTCCTTCTTCCCTTCGAACGCTTTCGGTTTCCGACCGGGAACCTTGCGTTTCTCGAGCCGATCCCCGACAAACCGCGGGCTTCGGCCGCCGAGCTCGGACCGTCCTGTCGGATGCGTCCTGCGAGAGTTTTGGCACGCCCCGGCGGCCATGGGAGAAAGGGCACCGATGCTCGATGATGCGCAGGCGCGACGCCTCATGGTCGATTGCCAGTTGCGGACCTTCGACGTGACCAATGTCGCGGTCCTCGACGCCTTCGGCGCGGTCCCGCGCGAGCGGTTCGTACCGGCGGACCGGGCGGCCTTCGCCTACAGCGACCAGACCCTGCGGCTGGGACCGGACCGGGCGATGCCCGCGCCGATGCTGCTCGCACGCATGATCCAGGCCCTGGCGGTGGAGCCCGGCGCCCGCTTCCTCGACGTCGCCGCCGGCTACGGCTACGGGGCGGCGATCCTCTCCGGTCTGGGCGCCGAGGGCGTCGCCCTCGAACCCGACGCCGCCCTGGCGGCGGGCGCCCGGGAGCGACTGGCCGGCCGGCCCGGCGTGAGCGTGGTCGAGGCCGCCCTCGACGGGGGCCCGACCGAGGGTGGCCCGTTCGACGTGATCCTCGTGGAGGGCCGCGTCGAGGTACGGCCGCAGGGCCTCCTCGACCAGCTCGCCGACGGCGGCCGCCTCGTCTGCGTGATGGGGCGCGACCGTGCCGCCAAGGCGACCCTGTTCGTGCGTGCCGGCTCCGCTTTCGGCTCGCGCCCGCTGTTCGACGCGGCCTTGCCGGCCCTGCCGGGCTTCGCGGCCGACGCCGGCTTCGTCTTCTGAGACGGTTTCCGCTCGAATCGAGTGTGAACCGTCTCGCGAAGCCCGCGCGGCGCCCGAGCGAAGCCCATTTCCCGCATCACGACGCGATCAACCGGAGATGGCATGAGACGCCCTCCGCGCCCCCCGATCGGGTGTCGCTTTTATGCGGCACCCGATCACCTTTCTTTACCCACCGGCCGACGGGGCCTGTGCCGATGGTGCCAAGCTCGTCTAGACAGAGCACCGGGGCGGGCAACCCGGACTGCGCTTTCTGGATCCCCACGGACGTCAAGTGGGAACCCTCGGGCGCCGCGACCGTCGCTGGACGGTCGGCCGGTTCATCGAGAAACCGCAAGGGCTGATGGACGTGAGAGAACGGAACTCCGCGACGCGGGCTGAGCTTGCGCTCGCCGGCTTCGCCGCACCTGGGCTGGGTCGTCTGGCGCTGGCCGGATTGTCCCTGGCCGGCCTCGCCGTCGCTTCGGCGGCCCCCGCGAGCGCCGAGACGCTCGAGAGCGCCCTGGCGCGGGCCTACCGCGCCAATCCCGTGCTCAACGCCGGCCGCGCCGGCCTGCGCGCCACCGACGAGAACGTGGCCCAGGCCCAGGCCGGGTATCGGCCGACCGTCAACCTCAGCGCCGACATCGGCATCCAGCAGTTCCAGGGCCGCATCTCGGGCCAGCAGCTGAACAACACCACCCGGCCGGGCGGGGCGGGCCTGACGATCAACCAGAACCTGTTCGACGGGTTCCAGACCAACAACCAGACCCGACGCGCCGAATCGAACGTGCTGAGCACGCGCGAGTCCCTGCGCGCCACCGAGATGAACACCCTGTTCAGCGCGGCGCAGGCCTACATGAACGTCCTGCGCGACACGGCCAACCTGGAGCTGCAGCGCAACAACGTCGAGGTGCTCGAGGAGCAGCTTCGCCAGACCCGCGACCGCTTCAACGTCGGCGAGGTCACCCGCACCGACGTCGCCCAGGCCGAGGCGCGCCTGGCCGGTGCCCGCTCCAGCGTGAGCACCGCCGAATCCAACCTGCGGTCCTCCATCGGCGATTACCGCCGTCGCATCGGCGTCGAACCGCGCCAGCTCGCCCCGGGCCGCCCCCTCGACCGATTCGTGCCTCCCGGCCTCGATGCCGCGGTGGGGATCGGCCTCAAGGAGCATCCCCAGATCCTGGCCTCGCTCCATGCGGTGGACGTGGCCGAGGCGCAGGTGAAGATCTTCGAGGGCCAGCTCTATCCCCGCGTCGGCCTGCAGGGCGCGGTGCAGCAGCGCTACGACACCCAGTTCCCCGGCGACAACGGCGTCACCGCCTCCATCGTCGGCTCGATCTCGATCCCGCTGTACGAGGGCGGCCAGACCTATTCGCAGATCCGCCAGGCCAAGGAGCAGGTCGGCCAGGCCCGCATCAACGTCGAGGACGTGCGCGACCAGGTCCGCTCGGCGATCGTCACCGCCTGGGGCCAGCTCGAGGCCTCCAAGGCCCAGGTGATCGCCTCCCAGGCCCAGGTCCAGGCCAACGAGGTGGCACTCAACGGCGTACGCGAGGAGGCCCGCGTCGGCCAGCGCACCACCCTCGACGTGCTGAACGCGCAACAGGAACTGCTCAACTCGCGCGTCAACCTCATCATCGCCCAGCGCGACCGGGTGGTGAACTCCTACGGCGTCGTCCAGGCGGTGGGCCGGCTGACGGTGCGCTTCACCGCGATCCCGACCGCGATCTACTCCCCCAAGGAGCATTTCGACCAGGTCAAGGACCTCTGGTACGGCGTGCGGACCCCCGACGGGCGCTGACCCCGGCCGACGGTTTCCTGTGGCCCGCGGTGTTGCGGAAGGGTCCCGCGGCTTGTGCTCCGCCACGGGCGTGAGCATCGTGATCCACCGGATCAACCGTTCCTTAACCTTATGCTCCGAGCATCGTCCTTATGAGTGCAGCGAGCCCCAAGGCGCAGGACAAGGCCCAGGAGCTGGGCCAGGAACCCTCCATGGAGGAGATCCTGGCCTCGATCCGCCGCATCATCGCCGACGACCAGGTCGCTAAGACCGAGGACGCGGAGCCCGTGCGCTCCCCCCAGCCCAGGCGCCAGGACGACGACATCCTTGATCTCGCCGAGGTCGCCCGGCCGATCCGCAAGCCGGCCCCGATCGAGGAGGAGCCGATCGGCTTTCGCGAGGCGACGGCCGACGACGTCATCGACTTCGACTCGATCTCCTTCGACGACGCGCCGGAGCCCGAGCCGGAACTCAGCTGGGACGAACCGGCTCCCGCGCCCCGGCAAGAGATCCGCGAACAGATCCGCGAGGAGGTTCGCCAGGACGCTCGCCAGGAGGTGCGGCACGAGCCCTACCGGGACATCCGGCCCGAGCCGGCGAGCGCGCACGACCGCCTCACCTCGGCGGTGACCGATGCCAGCGTCCACCAGGCCTTCGGCATGCTGGCGAGCACGGTGCTCAGCCACAATGCCCGCACGCTGGAGGACCTCGTGCAGGACATGCTGCGCCCGATGCTCAAATCCTGGCTCGACGACAACCTGCCGGTGATGGTCGAGCGCCTGGTGCGGGCAGAGATCGAGCGCGTGGCCCGCGGCCGCTGAAGCGCCGATCCGCCGAGCGTCGGTTGACGCGGGCCCCGTGACGGGTTGAAAGCGGCCGGACGCGACGTTCCGCGTGAAGTGGCCCCGACTCCGTCATGATGGACAAGACCTTCGACCCCGCCGCCGTGGAGGCGCGCGTCTCGGCCGCCTGGGAGGCCGGCGAAGCCTTCAAGGCGGGCCGGCCCGACCGCGCCGGCGCCAAGCCCTTCACCATGATGATCCCGCCGCCGAACGTCACCGGCAGCCTCCACATGGGCCACGCCCTCAACAACACGCTCCAGGACATCCTGTGCCGGTTCGAGCGCATGCGCGGGCGCGACGTGCTCTGGCAGCCGGGCACCGACCACGCCGGCATCGCGACGCAGATGGTGGTGGAGCGCCAGCTCGCGGAGGCCGGCAAGCCCGGCCGGCGCGAGATGACCCGCGAGGCCTTCGTCGAGACGGTGTGGGCCTGGAAGGCGCAATCGGGCGGCGCCATCGTCAACCAGTTGAAGCGCCTGGGCGCCTCCTGCGACTGGTCGCGCGAGCGCTTCACCATGGGCGTCTCGGGCGCGCCCGACGACCAGATGGTCCGGGCCGTGACCAAGGTCTTCGTCGATCTCCACGCGCAGGGGCTGATCTACCGCGACAAGCGCCTCGTGAACTGGGACCCGAAGTTCCAGACCGCGATCTCCGACCTCGAAGTGCTGCAGGTCGAGGTGAAGGGCCACCTCTGGCACTTCGACTACCCGATCGTGGACGAGGCCGGCGCCGAGACCGGCGAGGTCATCACGGTGGCCACCACCCGCCCCGAGACCATGCTCGGCGACACCGCCGTGGCGGTCCACCCGGACGACGGGCGCTACACGTCCCTCGTGGGTCGGCGGGTCCGCGTTCCGTTGGTCGGCCGGCTGATCCCCATCGTCGCCGACACCTATTCCGACCCCGAAAAAGGCACCGGCGCGGTCAAGATCACCCCGGCCCACGACTTCAACGACTTCGAGGTCGGCCGGCGCGCCGGTTGCACCGCCATTAACGTCCTGGATGCACAAGCGCGCATAACCCTCGACGGAAACGAGGCTTTCCTGGCCGGCGCCTCGCCGGAGCCGGAGACCCTCGCCCTGCACGGGCTCGACCGCGAGGCGGCGCGCGCCCGCGTCGTCGCCCTGATGGAGGAGCGCGGACGGCTGCGCCTGACCGAGCCCAACACCCATGCCGTCCCGCACGGCGACCGCTCGGGCGTGGTCATCGAGCCCTACCTCACCGACCAGTGGTACGTGAACGTCAAACCCCTGGCCGAGCGGGCGCTCCAGGCGGTGCGAGACGGAGAAACCCGTTTCGTTCCAGATACCTACCAGAAGACGTTCTTCCAATGGTTGGAGAACATCGAACCCTGGTGCATCTCGCGCCAGCTGTGGTGGGGGCACCGCATCCCGGTCTGGTACGACGAGGACGGCGGCATCTTCGTCGCGACGAGCGAGGCGGAGGCACGCGAACGGGCCGAGGCCCGGCACGGTCGCCCGACCGCCCTCACCCGTGACGAGGACGTCCTCGACACCTGGTTCTCCTCCGGCCTGTGGCCGTTCTCGACGCTGGGCTGGCCCGACGCGACGCCCGAGCTCGACCGGTTCTACCCCACCGACGCCCTGGTGACGGGCAAAGACATCATCTTCTTCTGGGTCGCCCGGATGATGATGCTCGGCCTCCACGTCACCGGCCGGGTGCCGTTCGCGACGGTCTACCTGCACACCCTGGTGCGGGACGCCGCCGGCGCCAAGATGTCGAAGTCGAAGGGCAACGTCGTCGACCCCCTCGGGCTCATCGACCAATACGGCGCCGACGCCCTGCGCTTCACCCTCGCCGCCATGAACGCGCCCGGGCGCGACATCAAGCTCGGCGTCAACCGGGTCGAGGGCTACCGCAACTTCGCGACCAAGCTCTGGAACGCCTCGCGCTTCGCCGAGATGAACGGCTGCGTCCTGCGGGCCGACTACCGGCCCGGGGACGCCGCCGAGACCCTGAACCGCTGGGCGCTGGGCGAGGCCGCCCGCGCGGTGGCCGAGGTGACGGCGGCCCTGGAGGCCTACCGCTTCAACGACGCGGCCGCCGCCGCCTACCGCTTCGTCTGGAACATCTTCTGCGACTGGTACGTCGAGCTGGCCAAGCCCGTCCTCCAGGGCGAGGGCGACGCCGCCTCCAAGGCGGAGACGCAAGCAACCGTCGCCTTCCTGATCGACCAGATCGCCAAGCTGCTGCACCCGTTCATGCCCTTCCTCACCGAGGAACTGTGGGCGATCAAGGGCGAGGGCATCGCCGGGCGCGGGCTCCTGGCGCTGGCACCCTGGCCCGACCTGTCGACCCTGGCCGACCCGCAGGCCGAGGCCGAAATCGGCTGGGTGGTGGACCTCGTCTCCGAGATCCGCTCGGCCCGCTCCGAGACGAACGTGCCGGCCGGCGCGCAGATTCCCCTCGTGATCGTCGGCGCCGACGAGGCCCTGCGGGCGCGGGCTCGCCAGTGGCAGGACACGCTCCTGCGCCTCGCCCGCCTCTCGCAGATCACCTTCGCGCAGACCGCGCCGAGGAACGCGGTGCAGCTCCTGGTGCGCGGCTCGGTGGCCGCCCTGCCGCTGGAGGGCATCGTCGATCTGGCCGCCGAAGTGGTGCGCCTGAACAAGGAGGCGGCCAAGGCGGCCTCGGAGATCGCCAAGATCGAGGCCAAGCTCGGCAACGCCGATTTCCTCGCCCGCGCCCCCGACGAGGTGGTGGACGAGCAGCGCGAGCGCCGCGACGCCGAGGCCGCCCGGCTGGAGAAGATCCGCGAGGCGCTGGCGCGACTGGCGGAGGCGTGAGGCCGACGCCTGCGATCGCGACGACGATCCATCCCGCTGACGGGGAAGGATAGGGTGGGGAGGGTTCCGCCGGACGCGCAGGGCGACCGGACAGCCGTCGCCGCCGGCTCACCGCGAGGCGCGGACCACGGGCATCCTCCGCCGAGCCGGCGCTTCGGGAAGGTGCCGTCGCGCCTCGGACGTGCCCTCGCGGGCCTCGTCACCCTGCTGATCCTCGCCGCCGTCCTCACCGCGCGCCCCGGCGACCCGGCGCTCTATCCACCGGCCGAGGGGGCGGACGCCGAGACGATCCACCTCGTCAGCCACGGCTGGCACTCGGGCCTGGTCATTCCCCGCGACGCCCTCACCGGGGAGGGGACGGGCAGCGCCCTGCGCGCCATCGCCACCCGCTTTCGCGACTATCCGCGCCTCGAGTTCGGCTGGGGCGAGGCGCGCTTCTACCGGGCGACCCCGACCCTGGCGCAGGTCGACGTCGGCCTCGCCCTGGCGGCCCTGTTCACGCCGGGCGGCCGCAGCGGCGTCGTGCAGGTGGTGGGACTGGAGCGCGGCGTGCGGGAGAGCTTCCCGCATTCCGACATCGTGCCGATCCGGCTGTCGCCGGCCGGGCTCGCCCGGCTGCTGGCCCGCCTCGACGCGAGCTTCCGCCTGGAGGCCGGCCAGCCGGTGGCGGGCGGGCCGGGGCTCTACGGGCCGAGCCTGTTCTACGAGGGCGAGGGCCGGTTCTCGGCACTCAACCTGTGCAACCACTGGACCGCCCGGCTGCTCGACGCGGCGGGCCTGCCGATCACACCGGTGGTGGACACCCATCCGGCGGGGCTGTTGCTGGACCTGCGGTGGCGGGCGGGGGTTGGCGCCCTGCCGGCGTCCACCGCCCCGCCCGCCGCGACGACGAGCCGGTGAACCGCGAGGCGCGCTGGGCCGAGATCGAGGCCTGCCGCTCGGACCGCGCCATAGATCCGATCCTCGACCGCTCGGGTCCGGTCTGGTGGCACAGCGACCGTCTGCACGAAGAGGACATGACGAGGACGGGCGTACCCTGGCCTTCTACGGGTCCGCGGTCGGGCGGGGCCAGGCACGTCCGGTTCGCTGCGTGATCGATGTGGAGGCCATGGCGGAGGCGGCACGGTGAACCTTCCACGGCTTCGCCGCGGCACCCCTCCCCAACCTGTCCAAACGGTAACCTTCGCGCCACGATCAGGTCAGGCGCCGGGGGCTATACACCGGATCACGGCCCGCTTCGCGGTGCCCCGACAATCCGGAGTGATCCATGCCCGTCCAGTCCGACCGCCTGCGCCGCACTGCGCTCGCCTCCGTCGCCGCGGCCGCCCTGATGGCGACCGGCGCCGTCGGCGTCAGCGTCGTTCAGCCCGTGACCCCCGCCCTGGCCCAGGCCCTCTCCAAGCCCTCGGCCACCATCCCCGACCAGCCGCCCGGCTCCTTCGCCAGCATCGTCGATCGGGTGAAGCCCGGCGTCGTGGCCGTGAAGGTGAAGCTCGAGGACGGCGCCGGCGACGACGACGAGGACGGGTCCGGCGGGCGCGGCATGCAGAACGCGCCGCCGCAGCTGCGCGAGTTCCTCAAGCGCTTCGGCCAGAACGGCCAGGGCAACGGCCAGGGCGGTCCCGGCGGCCAGATGCCCCAGCGCAAGAACCAGCGCGGCGGCATGGGCTCGGGCTTCATCATCTCGGCCGACGGCTACGTCGTCACCAACAACCACGTGGTCGACAAGGCCAAGACCGTGCAGGTGACCCTCGACGACAACCGCACCCTCGACGCCAAGGTCATCGGCAAGGATCCCAAGACCGATCTCGCCCTCCTCAAGATCACCGAGGGCGGCACCTACCCCTACGTCTCCCTCGGCAAGACCGCGCCGCGGGTGGGTGACTGGGTGGTGGCCATCGGCAACCCGTTCGGCTTGGGCGGCACCGTCACCGCCGGCATCGTCTCGGCGCGCGGCCGCGACATCGGCGCGGGCCCCTACGACGACTTCCTGCAGATCGACGCGCCCATCAACAAGGGCAACTCGGGCGGCCCGACCTTCAACGTGGTCGGCGAGGTCGTGGGCGTGAACACCGCCATCGCTTCGCCCTCGGGCGGCAGCGTCGGCCTCGCCTTCGCCATCCCGGCAGAGACCGTGCAGGCGGTGGTCGACCAGCTGCGCGCCGACGGCAAGGTCGCCCGCGGCTACCTCGGCGTCCAGGTCCAGCCGGTGACCAAGGACATCGCCGACGGCCTGGGCCTCGACAAGGCCAAGGGCGCCCTCGTCGACCATGCCGAGCCCGGCACCCCGGCGGCCAAGGCCGGCCTCAAGTCCGGCGACGTCATCGAGTCGGTCAACGGCAACCCGGTCAACGACGCCAAGGAGCTCTCGCGCAAGATCGCCGGCCTCAAGCCCGGCGCCAAGGTCGAGCTCTCCTACCTGCGCTCGGGCAAGTCCGACACGGCGACCGTGGAACTCGGCGCCCTGCCGAGCGATCCCAAGGCCGCCAACGACGACCGCCGCGGCGGCCAGCGCGACGGCCAGCCTCGCCTGGGGCTGAGCCTCGCGCCGGCCTCCGAGGTCGGCGGCGAAGAGGGCGTGGCGGTGATGGAGGTCGATCCCGACGGGCCGGCCGCGGCCAAGGGCATCGAGCAGGGCGACATCATCCTCGATGTCGGCGGTTCCAGCGTCTCGAAGCCGTCCGAGGTCGCCGAGCGCATCCGCGCCGCCGAGGCGAGCGGGCGCAAGGCCGTGCTGATGCGCGTGAAGAGCACCAAGGGCGTCACCCGCTTCGTGGCGGTGGCACTGTCCAAGGCCGGCTGAGCGACCGCGGTCGGGTTTCATCGAACCGAGCGCCGGTCCGCCCCATGGGGCGGGCCGGCGTTCGCCGTCGCGACCCCCGATCGATGCACCGTCTCGTTGCACGAAAACCACAATGGCGGTCACAGAGCGCCATCCCCCACGCTTATCGCCGGGCGTCTGTTGACGGTTAATCAACCTCAGATTTAGCGTCACACCTGTAGTTGCTTCAAGACAGGGTGGCGGGGGCAGGGGTGGAGCGGGCCGTCGAGTCGATCTGCAGCGGAGCGTCGCGGGCGGCCGTCCTGGCGGCACTGCTGCTGGTGCCCGCCTCGGGAGCGGCCCGGGACGTGATCCTGTCGTGGCAGGACACGGTCCTGCTCGAGCACCAGGACCGCACGGCCCGGTTGCGGCGCCTCTCGGACGCGACCCTGAACGCCAGCCCGCGCTTCTTCGAATCCCGGGTGCCGCGGCGTGAGCTGCCCGCGAGCTTCAACACCGACATCCCGGTCCTGCGGGTGGTGTTCGGGCAGCAGGTGTTCTTCGATACCGACCGGGCGGAGCTGCGCCCGGAGGCCGAGGCGGTGATCGACGTGGTCGCCGAGGCGCTGCGGCGCGAGGCCTCGGACACGGCGGTGTTCATCTCCGGCCATACCGACAGCCGTGGCGGCGACGCCTACAATTTCGACCTGTCGGTGCGCCGGGCCGAGACCGTGGCCCAGGCGCTCAAGCGCCGCGGCGTGCGCCAGGCCACCATCTGGCGCATCGGCTTCGGCGAGGCGGTGCCCCTCGTCCCCAACACCTCCGACGAGGCCATGACCCGCAACCGGCGGGTGGAGTTCCTGTTCGGCCGCAAGCCCGAGGCGGTGGGGGCCTGGCTCGCCAAGCAGGAGGCCCTGGTCTGCGCCGGGGCCGAGCCGCGCCAGCGCGCCGCCTGCCTGCGCTCCCTCGCGCTGCTGCCGCGGGTCGAGGCCGCGCCGGTGACCTCGTCCCTGCCGGAGCGGCGCACCGTAGCGATCGCGCCCGCCGACGTCGCCCTCGCGCTCCCGACCATCCAGGACTCCGACCTCGTGTCGATCGTCCCGCCCGCCCGGGTCGCGGTGACGCCGGAAGGCGCGTCGCCCGCGGTCGTCGCGCCCCCTCCAACCCCGGAAAGGACCGTGGTGACCATCACCCGCGACGCCCCCATCGTGATCGACCTGCGCGAGCAGCGCGTCCTCGTGCCGAGGCCGGACCGATGAGCCTGTCCGAGTACCAGGCCCTCGACCTGTCGGCGGACGGACCCGTCGCCGCCGACCTGTCGGCCCGGATCGCCGAGGAGGCGGCCTGCCCGACGGTGCCGCTCTCGTCCTCGCACGGGGCCGCGGCCGACAGCCCGGCCCTGCTGACCCCGGCCATGGAGATCTGGTACCGCACCCGCGTCGCCTCCGCCCGGGTCTCGGCCATCGCCGAGATCCGCCGCGGCTTCGAACAGGAGACGCTGGGCGGCAACCCCGGCTTCCTCTACGAGGCCGAGCGCGACCGGATCGAGCAGGTCAAGCAGGGCCACCTGCGCGCCGAGCGCGACGGCTTCTTCCAGAGCAAGAGGATCCGCGACCGCGAGACCGAGATCGACCGGCTGCGCTCCGAATACGCGTACAAGAGGTCCCAGCACGGGCGCGATGCCGGCGCCTGGAACCCGGTGTTCAAGCACGGCGGCGTGGCGGCGATCATGCTGCTCGAGTTTCCGCTCAACCTGTCGTCCTTCCTCAGGATCGACTTCCTGACGCCGGCGCTCGCCACCGCCTCGGTCCTGCTCATCGCCATCCTGTTCGCCTTCTCCAGCCACCTCCTGGGGCGCATCCTGCGGCAATGGGGCGAGCGCTTCGGCGACAACGTCACCCGGCGCCTGCGGGCCGACAGCTACCGCCACCTGGCCGTGGCCGCCGTCCTGTTCCTCATCGGCGCGGCCGCCATCGTCTTCAGCCGCTCCTACCTCGTGGCCGAGGCCCTGAACCGGCAGGCGGCGCTGGGGGAGGAGGGTGGCAGTACCGTGGCGATCTACGGGATCGCCTTCATCGGCAACCTCGCCGTCTACGCCGTGGCCGTGGCCTGGGTGCTGTTCACCGAGGACCCGGTGCCCGACTTCGCCGAGGAACGCGCCCGCCTCGACCTTCTCAAGGCGCAGTCCCAGGCCGCCTACCGCAAGGGCCTCGAGCGCCAGCAGCAGCAGCGCATCGAGCAGGCGCGGCGCGACCGCGAGCAGCTCGACCGGCGCGAGGCCGACCAGGCCAAGGGCCTGCGCAACTACGCCGCCTGCCGCGCCCGCTTCGATGTCGTGGCGCGCCAGGACGCGCGGGTGCTCGGGCTCCTGGAGAGCTACCGCAACCGCCTCGTCGCCGAGGCGCGCAAACGCGGGGTGCAGACCCGCTTCACCCACGACGACCTCGCCTCCGGGGACATCGGGACCCGGCGCGACCTCGAGGCCGACGATTACCTCGGCCGTCGCCTCGGCCTCGGCCACGCCTGAGCGGGACATCGGACATGACCCTCGTCCCGCACATCCTTCCTTCGTGCCTCCTCGTGGCCGGGCTGCTCATGCCGGTCTCCGGCCATGCGGCGACCGCCTACGAGGTGGTGCGCCAGGAGCAGACCTGCCCCAGGGCCGGAGAGCCGCGCTCCCTGCGCCAGACCGTCGTCGTCCTCGACGAGGCCATCGTCTCCGGCGAGGCGCAGGCCAACCAGCGCTGGACGCGCATGGTGGTGGAGGCCGCCGACGCCAGGGAGGCGAGCCTCGGCACGCTCGGCGCCCGCGAGCGGTTCACCGTGATGGTGGCGCGCCGCGACGGCAGCGAGCTGGTGCCGCTGTTCGTGGGCTGCTCGCCCAACCTCTCGCACGAGGAGGCACAGGCCGCCGGCAAGGCCGATTCCCTGTTCGACACCTTCATCGGCACCGGGCAGGCGGCCAAGGGCAAGGCGGCCCGCGAGGGCTTCGCCTCCGGCATCGCCAGGGCGGTGGCGCAGGTGCAGAAGCGGGCCGCCGAGATCGCCGCCGTTCCGGTTCCGACGGGAGGGCTGCTCGGAGCGCTCCAGACCGCGGGCCGGCTCGCCGACCTCAACCACGGCCTGCCGCGCTTCCTCCTCGTCACGCCCTTCCAGGTGACGGACCGCTCAAGCTTCAAGGACGTGGGAAGCGCCCGCGAGCGCGGCTTCCAGCTCGCGGAGAAGACCGGCATCGATTTCGGGCGGGCCGAGGTCTACCTCGCGGGTGCCACCCTCGGCGATGCGCCGAGCCTCGAGTTCGCCCGCGCCCTGGTGCTCGGCGCCAAGGGCAGCCTCGCGGGGGTGCGCTCGGACGGCCTGCCGCGCCTGCTCGCCGAGCCGGTGAGCAGCCGCGTCTACGCCGGCTTCATCGACTACGTCGGCCAGCGCACGCCGCTCCAGGTCCGGCTCGCGGCCACCGCCCAGGGCGACCTCGTCAACGCCTGGGTCGAGACCACCCTGTCGCGCACCACCGCGACGCCCCTCGACGGCAAGATGCTGTGCAAGGGCGAGACCTGCGAGCTGCGCGGCGACGGCCGCTTCGCGCTGGCCTGGTTTCCCGACCCCCAGGCGGAGCCCGCCGAGCGGGGCAAGCTGCCCTTCGGCGGCGCCCGCAACGTCGAGATGACCCTCAAGGCGGGTGCCGCCTCGGGCCGCATCTTCGACCCCAAGGTGATCTTCAGCGGCGAGAACGGCCTGCGCCGCGAAGACCTGCGCTTCGACATCCAGCGCGTCGAGGACCGGCCGTTCTGACGGACGGCACGGACACGAGATCGCGGGGCGCGCCGGGGGCCGGGCCGCCCCGTCGGCCGCATCCCGCGACGGACGGGGCGGTTCACGGACGGGCCGGGGGTGACGGGACGATGACCAATCGGGGCTTCAGGGCGATGGGCGTGGCCCTTTGCGTCGTCGGCTTGCTCGGGGGCTGCACGAGTACGCGCGGTGGCGGAGGAGGAGGGAGCAGTGCCGCTGCCTCGCGGCCGCTCCTCGACGACGCGATCGGGCGCTGCGTCGCCTCGACCCTGATCGGGGCCGGCATCGGCGCGCTGGTGGGCGCCGCCACCGGCGGGGGCCGGCGCGCGGGCGTCGGCGCGGCGGTGGGAGCGGGGGTCGGCGGCCTCGCCTGCGCCGTCCTCACCGCCCTCGACGCCCAGGACAAGGAGCGCATCCGCAACGCTCAGATCGCGGCCGCGGCGACCAACACGCCGCAGTACCTCGCCTACCAGGGCGCGGACGGGCGCCAGCGCCAGATCACGGTGAGGCCCCAGGCCGCCCCCGCGGTCGCCGCCGAGGCGGCGGGCAACCGCATCTGCCGGGCCGCCGACACCTCCGCCTCCATCGACGGGACAGGGACCACCGCACTGCCCCAGCAGCTCGTCTGCCGCACCGCGTCGGGAGACTGGCTGCCGGCGTGAGTCGGAGGGAGGCGCGCGTCGCCAGCGAACCCATGGCCGTCCCCCGGCGGCTGGGGTAGACGTGTCGGCCATGATCCAGCGCATCCCGCTCCTGCCCGCCGTCATGGCGGCCGTCGTCGTCATGGCCTGCGTGACCGCGCCGGCCATGGCGCGGGCGGGCGACGCCTGCGACGCGCTCACGGCGCGGATGATCCGGGCCACCGGGGCCTCGCTGGCCGGGCGGGCGGGCGACGGGGCGGTGTTCCGCGCCGCGGACGCCGACCGCATGAGTCTGGCCTGCGGCAAGCCGCGCCGGATGGTGTTCGGCGCGGTCGCGCGCGAGCCGCTCCGGCCTTACTTCGTGCTGATCGGCCTGGCCGGCCAGGGTCTCACCGGCGCGCGGGCGCGGGACGTCGAAGTCCTGGCGCTGACCCTGCACCGGCGCTCCCTCCTCACCGGCGCCCCGGCCGAGGGCCGCACCGGCGCCGCCCTGCTCCGCTGCGAGACCGGGCCGCGCGAGGACATGCTGGCGGACAACCTCACCGTCTGCGTGCTGCAGCCGGGCCGGACTATCGTCCTGCGCCGGCGCGCCGGCCTGAACCAAGGCCAGCGTGCAGGCTAAGCAGGTTTTCGACGCAAAACCGGTGACCACTTCTGCCAACCCTGCTTAGCCGGCATCCCTGAAACGATCCGGGCGCGACTGGCTGCCTGTCTGACGGTCGCAGCCAGCCCCACGAACTCGGCGTGCGGATCGCCGAGCCTACGATGCCACCGCCATGAAACGCACGTCCGGCGCCCTGGGGGAGGCGATCCATGCGCAATCCCGCCAGGTCTATGCCCGGCCGAGCTATGGTGAGGAGCGGCGCTTTTTCCCCACGCGAGTCAGCCTTGCCGGCTCGGCACGGGCGATCGCCTGTCAGGCTGGCAGCATCTGATGTCGGCAGCATCTGTTGTCGATTGAGCCGGCAGGCTCGGAAAAGCAGTTTGCACACTGTGCGAACCTGCACGCTCGTTGGCACGGCACAAGGGCACAATCCGACCACGATCTGAAGCGGTGGAGGGGCGGAAATGGTACGTGGGGAAGCACCAGAGGAGGGCGGCCTGCATCCTCCCACAACGGTCATCCCATTTCCGGTTGATCACGTCGTGATGCGGACATGGGCTTCGCTCAGGCGCCGCGCGGGCTCGGTGATACGGTTCCCGCTTGATCCAAGCGGAAACCGTATCACACCAAAGCGCGTGCAGGCGCTGCCGATAGGGCTGAAGCTGGCCTACACGGGCTTCATGGCCGTCCTGCTGCCGACGTACTGGACGTTCTACGGTCCGACCAACTTCCTATACTTTTGTGACTTGGCGCTGATCCTCACGCTAATAGGGATTTGGACAGAGAGCGCGCTTCTCGTGTCGATGTGCGCAGTCGGCATCCTGCTTCCGCAGACCTTGTGGGTGGCAGACTTCATTGCGAGCGCCGTTGGCGCGCCCATCGTTGGAATGACCGCCTACATGTTCAAGGCAGACGCGTCGCTGTTCCTGCGCGGCCTGTCCCTGTTCCATGGATGGTTGCCTTTCCTCCTCGTCTTCCTCGTGTGGCGTCTTGGGTATGACCAGAGGGCCTGGGGCGCTTGGTCGCTGCTGGCCATCGTGGTGCTCGTCGTCTGCTTCACACTGATGCCCGAACCCCGGCCCGATCCCGGCTTCCAGCCTGTGAACATCAACTACGTCTGGGGAATGAACGACAACGTCGCCCAGACACTCATGCACCCTTACCTCTGGTTTGCGGCCCTCGTCGTCGGCATTCCGCTCCTCCTGTGTGCGCCCACCCACGTCGTGCTCAAGCGCCTGATGCCGTCCACCCTTGGCCGGTCCAGTTATCGGATCACCTCAGCAGGTTTCGCAAAAGGGGTCACCGGTTTCGCGTCGAAAACCTGCGACGCCCGAGACCCTGAGCAGGATGAAGCGTCGGCCTGCCGACGCGAACCTGCTTAGGGCGGCGCCGATGATCTCGGGACCGCGTTCGGGAACACATCGGGCTCCCGCCCGTTTCCCACACTAAGCGTTTCCCGAAACAAAGATAAGGACGACCATGCGCAAGTTCGCATTGATTTCCGCCGTCACCCTGTCGATCGGCGCCATGATGGCGACCTCCGCCGATGCCCGTCCCCGGGGCCACGGCTACGGTCACGGTCACCACGGCGGCTACGGCCATCACGGCGGGCGCGGCGCCTATGGCTACGGCCGTGGCGGTGGACGTCGTGGCATCGGGACCGGCGCAGCCGTCGGCCTCGGCATCGCCGGCTTGGCCGCCGGAGCCATCGCCGCCGGAGCGGCGCGCGATTCCTACAATCGCGGTGGCTATGGCCGCCCCGCCTACGGATACCGGCAGCCGGCCTACGGTTACGGCTACTGAGATTCGGCCATCGGTCGAGGATGAGACGGGCGCCCGGTCGGACCGGGCGCCAGTCTTCGTTTGCGGTCCGACTCTGGAACGCCCCTACCGGGCCCGGTAGGGGGGGACGCCCTGGTCGGGCAGCCACACCGACGGCAGCGGCGCCCCGGTCTGCCAGAACACGTCGATGGGGATGCCGCCGCGCGGATACCAATAGCCGCCGATGCGCAGCCAGCGCGGCGCCAGCAGATCGACGAGGCGCCGGCCCACGCCCACCGTGCAATCCTCGTGGAAGGCACCGTGGTTGCGGAAGGCGCCGAGATAGAGCTTGAGCGACTTGGATTCCACGAGCCAGCGGTCGGGCACGTAGTCGATCACCAGGATCGCGAAATCCGGTTGCCCGGTCACCGGGCACAGCGAGGTGAACTCCGGCACCGTGAACCGGGCGAGGTAGTCCTGGTCGGGGTGCGGGTTGGGCACCCTGTCGAGCCGGGCGGTCTCGGGGGATTCCGGCGCCGGGGTCTGTTGGCCGAGTTGCAGCGTGTCGTTCGTCATGGACGACTTATAGCGCAAGCCGCGGCGGGTGCATCACCCGGAAGGGGCACGTCAGTTTTTCTGATCGGACCGTCAAACGTTTCCTCACGGCCTCGGGCCTCCAGGCCGGGCCCGGGCGCTTGCCCGAAGCGGGACGTTGGCGGATAAGCCTCGTCGCTCGCGTGCGACATGCCGCACCGTCGATCGTTCGATGTTCCTGCCAGACGTTTTCGGAGAGGTCGCCATGACCGCCATCACCAACATCGCCGCCCGCGAGATCCTCGACAGCCGCGGCAACCCGACGATCGAGGTGGACGTCCTCCTCGAGGACGGCTGTTTCGGCCGCGCCGCGGTGCCCTCGGGCGCCTCCACCGGCGCGCACGAGGCGATGGAACTGCGCGACGGCGACAAGGCCCGCTTCGGCGGCAAGGGCGTGCGCAAGGCGGTGGAGGCCGTGCGCTCCGAGATCCTCGACACCATCGGCGGCATGGACGCCGAGGACCAGATCGCCGTCGACGAGGCGATGATCGCCCTCGACGGCACCCCCAACAAGGCGCGGCTCGGCGCCAACGCGATCCTGGGCGTCTCGCTGGCCGTCGCCAAGGCCGCGGCCGAGACCGCCGGCCTGCCGCTGTACCGCTACGTCGGCGGCACGCAGGGCCGGGTGCTGCCGGTGCCGATGATGAACATCATCAACGGCGGCGCGCATGCCGACAACCCGATCGACTTCCAGGAATTCATGATCATGCCGGTGGGGGCGAGCTCCATCGCCGAGGCCGTGCGGATGGGCTCGGAGGTGTTCCACACCCTCAAGAGCGCCCTGAAGCAGGCCGGCCACAACACCAACGTCGGCGACGAGGGCGGCTTCGCCCCCAACCTGCCCTCGGCCGAGGCCGCTCTCGACTTCGTCATGGAGTCGATCGCCAAGGCCGGCTTCAAGCCGGGCATCGACATGGTGCTGGCCCTCGATTGCGCCGCCACCGAGTTCTTCAAGGACGGCGCCTACCGTTACGAGGGCGAGGGCAAGACCCGGGACATCGAGGCCCAGGTCGCCTACCTCGCCGGCCTCGTCGACGCCTACCCGATCTGGTCGATCGAGGACGGCATGTCGGAGGACGACTGGGCCGGCTGGAAGCTCCTCACCGAGCGGGTGGGCGACCGCTGCCAGCTCGTGGGCGACGACCTGTTCGTCACCAACGTCACCCGCCTGTCGCGGGGCATCGCCGAGAACACCGCCAACTCGATCCTGATCAAGGTCAACCAGATCGGCACCCTCACCGAGACCCTGGCGGCCGTCGACATGGCCCAGCGCGCCGGCTACACGGCGGTGATGTCCCACCGCTCGGGCGAGACCGAGGATTCCACCATCGCGGACCTCGCCGTCGCCACCAACTGCGGGCAGATCAAGACCGGCTCGCTGGCCCGCTCCGACCGGTTGGCCAAGTACAACCAGCTCATCCGCATCGAGGAGGGCCTCGACACCCAGGGGCGCTACGCCGGGCGCGGGGCCATCAAGGCCGTGGCGCGCTAGGCAGGGTTCACAAAGGTCGCCACCGGTTCTGCGTCGAAAACCGGCGACACGCCAAAGACCTGAGCAGGGTGAAGCGTTGGCTCGCCAACGCGAACCCGCTTAGGCGGCTCCGGGTCACCCCGCCCGCTCCAGCCGCAGCTCGATCTCCCTGTCGACGTAGGACCATTCCGGGGTCGCCCTGAGCGCGGCGAGCAGGGCGTCGAAGGTCGCCTCGTGCGCGGGCGCGTACTCGAACCAGGTCAGGAAATCGAACGGCTCGCCGAGGTCGCGGGCGTGGTGGAGGCGGCGGGCCACCGCCGGAAGTGCGGCCATGCCGATGCGGGTATGGCCCGAGACCTCCTCGAACAGGGCCCTGCGCTCGTCCTGGGCCATCTCCCACCACGCCGCCGTCTTGGCGATCGGGATGAGGGTGGCACGGCTGGCCTCGCCCCGGGCGAGGGGGGCCTGCGAGGCGCGCAGGGCGTCCCGCTCGGGCCGCGTCGTATAGCGCAGGTTGCTCACGGTCCCGCGCAGGGTCCAGGCCGCCCCCTCGACGGCCGAGAATCCGACCGAGAGATGCGTCGCCGCCGGCAACTCCGGGCCGCACAGGGTGCGGACCGCGCGGATGCGCCACTCTCCCGTGGCGCCGCCGGAGAAGACGTGGGGCTGCATCGGCATGGTGGGCTCCTTGTTCGAGCGTCATGGGCCCCAGGCGACGGGACGCCACGGCGCCGCAAGGGGCGGGCCGCCCTATCTTGCGCATGGACACTTCGCGGACGACGCACCGATGTTACCGACCCGAGACCCCGCCCTGACCGTCTATTTCGACGGCGCCTGTCCGCTCTGCGCCCGCGAGATCGCGTTCTACCGGCGCAGCCGAGGCGCGGAGCGGGTGGCCTTCGTCGACGTCGCACAGGGCGAGGCGCTCGGCCCGGGTCTCGACCGGGCGACGGCGCTGGCGCGGTTCCACGTCCGGGACGCCGAGGGCCGGCTCGCTTCGGGCGCGGCCGGCTTCGCCCGGCTCTGGGCGCAACTGCCGGCCTGGCGGCTCCTCGCGCTCGTCCTGCGCCTGCCCGGCGCCCTGTGGCTGGCCGAGCGCGCCTACCGCGCCTTCCTTCCCCTGCGCCCCTTCATCGCCAAGGTTCTGCCGTCGGACGGCCCGGCCTGCCGCGACGGTGCCTGTACGCGGCCGCCCTCGCAGCCGTGACCCCTCGGGCGCGGTCACCGCACCCTTCGCGCGGACACGCACCGGTGGAGACCCAGCGATGACCAATCCGTTCGAGGCCTTTCGGCTGCGGCCGCGGCTTCTCCTCGCCATGGGGCTGACGATCGGGCTCACGGTCCTGTTGCCGATCGCGTCGGTCCCGGTCCGGCTCCTCGTCGGCTGGTGTCTCGGCGTCGGCGTCTACACCGGCCTCGTCGTCTGGAACGCGGCCCGGCAACCCCGCGACGCCCTGCGGCAGGAGGCCTCCCGCCTCGACGACAGCGCCACGGTGATCTCGCTCTTCGCCATCCTCGCGGCGGCGGCGAGTTGCGGCGCGGTGGCCATGCTCGTGCTCGGCGAGCAGGAGCCGGGGGCGATGAAGGGGGCCCGCCTCGCCCTCGCGGCGCTGACCATGCTGTGCACCTGGGTGTTCGTGCAGGTGGTCTTCACCGTCCACTACGCGCATCTGTACTACGGCGAGGGCGAAACCGGGGAGAGCCGGGGCGGCCTCGACTTCAACGGCGATCCCGACCCGGATTTCTGGGACTTCCTCTACTTCTCGGTCACCATCGGGGCAACCTCGCAGACCTCGGACACCGACATCACCGCCAAGAACATGCGCCGCCTCGTCACCGTGCAGACGGTCTACGCCTACCTGTTCAACACCAGCGTCCTGGCGCTGGCGATCAACATGGCTGCGGGCTTCGCGCAGGCGCACTGAGACGGTTTCCGCTTGGATCAAGCGGGACCCGTCTCACCGAGCCCGCGCGGCGCCTGAGCGAAGCCCATGTCCGCATCACGAAGTGATCAACCGGAAAGGGGATGAGACGTCGGGCGGGACTGCCCGGTTGACCGCGTTTGCCAAGGCTCCGATGGAGGGCACGCCGGACGCGCCGCGTCGGGCGTTGGTCCAGCCGTCGAGGCAGCATGGTCGTCCGGTCCCGCCCGAACCTGTTCGTGGTGCTGTTCGCGCTCCAGGGCTCGATCCTGCCGCGCGTGGCGCCCAAGATCCTCGGCATCTCGGCGACCGCGCTGGCGGTGGTGGCGATCGAACGGGCCTTTCCGGAACTGTTTCCCGTCGGGCCGGGAATCGCGCCCTTCACCCTGATCGGGCTCGCCCTGTCGATCTTCCTGAGCTTTCGCAACGGCGCCTGCTACGACCGCTGGTGGGAGGGGCGACGCGCCTGGGGTAGCCTGATCCTCGAGGTGCGCGGCCTCGCGCGCCTCCTGCCCGCCGTGCTCGGTCCCGAGCAGGAGGCGCTGTCGCAGCGCAGCCTGCGGCGGGCCTGCGGTTTCGCCCATGCCCTCCACGCCAGCCTGCGCGGCACCGGCGACGAGGCCGAGGTGGCGCGTGCCTGGCTGCCCGCGGCGGAGGCGGAGGCGCTCGCGCACAGCCCCAACCCGGCCAACGCGATCCTGGCCGGCCTCGGGGGGGATTTCGGCCGGGCGTTCCGGGCGGGCAACCTCAGCGACATCGTGCTCGGGATGCTGGAACAGAAGGTCGCCGCCCTGGCCCAGGTGCAGGTGGTCTGCGAGCGCATCCAGGGCACGCCGCTGCCCTTCGCCTACACGCTGCTGCTGTACCGCACCGCCTGGCTCTACTGCCTGCTGCTGCCGTTCGGGCTGGCCGGCACCCTGGGCTGGGCGACGCCGGTGGCAACGGCGCTCGTCGCCTACACCTTCTTCGGCCTCGACGCCCTGGGCGACGAACTCGAGGAGCCCTTCGGCACAGAGCCCAACGACCTGCCCCTCGACGCGATGCTGCGGCAGGTGGAATCGATCGTGCGCGATGCCCTGGGCGAGGCGCTGCCGCCGCCCGTCCGGCCCGAGAAATCGGTACTGCGGTAGGGGCGGCACCTCAGCGGCGGCGATCCTCGCCGGCGTCCGGGACGATATCGAGCTCGGCGCCGATGCCGCGAAGGCAGCGAACGATCCGCTCCGAGATCTCGGGCGTGAGGTCGCGCACCGTCAGGTGCAGCGTCGTGGCGGTGCCGCCGGAGGCGGTGATGCGATAGTCCATCCCCTCGCTCGCCAGCTGCCGCAGCAGGTTGTCGGCGGCCAGGCACATCGCCGCCATGTGCCGTCCGGATAGTTCCTGGTCCAAGGCGATCCCTCCTGCGCCCGCGGGCGGGCTCCTATGGAAGTGAACGCAAGGGCGGTGCAATTCGTCCATCCCCGCCGCGATCATCCCGTGGCAGGGTGAATCGGGCCTCGCCGCCGCACCCGTTCGGCCGGCGGCGGATCAATCGATCTGGGTCAGCACCGTGATCGCGCCGAACAGCAGCACGGACGTGACGCAGAGGGCGAGGAGGATGAGCGCGGCGCGCGATTCGCGGATGGGATCGTCGGTCATGCCACCAAGCTAAGCAGGTTGTGCGAGGGTGCCCAGCGGTTTTGCGGCCGGGCCCTGCGACACGTGCGAACGCGGCGCGCCTGCGTCCCGCATCGCTCGCGCATCCCTGAGCCACGAAGGTCCGAATTCGGACCCTCGCCGGCAAGGCCGACCAAGACATGCTACCGCGCGACGCAGCACAACGCGGCGAACGGCAAATGGTTCCGAGGTTTTTTGCAAAAGATTCTTCCCCGGCGGGGGCGGCCTGTGTTCGGGCGTGGTGACGAGGCGGCCGAAGGCACGGGGAGCGGTACGCGACGGCCCTTGCCTCTGGTCTTTGCCGGAGGAAAGCCGACGATGACGGCACCATAGTGCCGCTTTCGACGCCAGATCTCCCCGGCCCGAGATCGCGTCCGCACCAGGACGGTACGGGACCGTTACTTGGTATGGTCACGCTTATAGCAAGCAATCGGCTGCGTTAACGCCTCGTTAACCGCGTTCGACGTAAGGTTACCGGCGTCAGATCGGGGATCGTTCAGCCCTCAAGCCGGTTCGCGCAGGATCCATCGCATGTCCGCACCGTCCCGCCGCCCCCTCGTGCTCCTGCTCGCCGGCGACGAGCTGACCCGCCGCATCAGCACCAGCTGCCTCGAAGCGTTCGACTACGAAGTGGTCAGCGCCCGCACCGCCGAGGAGGCCGAGCGCCTGCTGCTGTCGCTGCACGCCACCCGCCGCGTCGACGTGGTGATCACCGACGCCGACGTGCGCGACGCCGTCGACGGCCTGTCCCTGGCCAGCGTCGCCCGCTGCCTCGACCCCACGGTGAGCGTCATCTACACGGCCCGGCTGCCCTACCGCATCCCCGAGAACAAGAAGGTCTCCGGCGCACCCTGCCTGCGCACCCCCTACCACGGCCACCAGCTCGTCGGCCTGATCGGCGGCCTGCGCCTGCCCGCCGCCGGCAACCGCGCCGCCTGACGGGGTTCACGCCGGAAACCGGACCTCGCGGCCGATCGCGGCCTCGCACCAGCGCCCGACCCGCAGCAGCCGCAGGTCCTGGCGATAATCTGCGCAGAGCTGGATCCCGAGCGGCAGGCCGCTGTCGGCGAACCCGACCGGCAGCGTCAGGGCCGGGGCGCCCAGGCACGTCCAGGGCACGTTGAAGCCCGGATCGCCGGTGCTGGCGAGCCCCTCCGGCGCCGCGCCGGGGGCGGGCACGGTGAGGACCGCATCGAACCCATCGAGAACCCGGCCGAGCCCGGCCCGCAGGTCCCGCTGCCGGCGCAGGGCCGCCACGTAGTCGGGAGCGGGCACGGCGCGGCCCTCGGCGATCAGGCCGGCCAGGGGCTCGCTCACGAGGGTGGGCCAGCGATCGCGCAAGGGGCCGAAGGTGGCGCTCGCCTCCGCCGCCAGGATCACGGCGGCGATGGTCCAGAGCGCGTCGAAGGCCTGGGGCCACTCCGTCTCCACCACCACGGCCCCGGCCATGCGCAGGCGCTCGGCGGTGGCCAGCAGCAGGTCCTGCTGCGCGCCCTCGACCTCGCTCCAGCGCGAGGTGCGCATGAGGGCGAGGCGGGGCGGGCGCCCGAGGTCGAGGTCGATGTCGAGGTCGGCTTCGGTCCCGACCCGGAACGGCGGCAGCGGCAGCCCGTGCGGGTCGGCGTCGCTGGCCGCCGCGAGCAGGCTCAGGGCGTAGGCGGCGTCCGCCACGGCGCGGGTGAAGAACCCGACGTGGTCGAGGGAACCGGCGAGGGGATGCACCCCGGTGCGGGGAATCGCGCCGTAGCTCGGCTTGAAGCCGACCACGCCGCAGAACGCCGCCGGCCGGATCACCGAGCCCATGGTCTGGGTGCCCAGCGCCAGCGGCACGATGCCGGCGGCCACGGCCGCCGCCGAACCGCTCGACGAGCCGCCCGGCGTATGGCCGGGGTTCCACGGGTTGCGGGTCGGGCCGGGATGGCGGAACGCGAACTCGGTGCTCACGGTCTTGCCGAAGATGGTGGCCCCGAGCGCGCGCAGGCGCGCCACCACCTCGGCATCGGCCCGGGGCACATCACCGGCATGGATCGGCGAGCCGTTGGTGGTGGGCATGTCGCGCGTGGCGACGATGTCCTTGATCGCCACCGGGATGCCGGCGAGCGGCGCCCCGGGGGCGTCGACCGCCGCCGCCGCGTCGAGGTGGGCGAAGGCGTGGAGGCGGGGCTCCCACGACCGCGCCCGGTCGAGGCAGGCCTCGCGGTAGGCAGCGGGGTCGAGGGTGCCCGCGCGCAGGGCGCGCAGGGCGTCGAGGAGGCCGAGGCGGTGCATGGCCATGCCGTCAGTTGGCCGCCAGGGCCTTGGCGATGAAGTCCTTGCGCACGAAGGTGTCGTAGTCGGGCTGGGCGGCGAGGTTGCCCAGGGCAATCTGCGTGTCGAGGCCGAGCACCAGCGCCGCCTTGGTGATGTCGACGCTCACCGGATAGACCTTCTCGTCCATCATGCGCTTGACGGCGGCCTCGACCACGGCCGGATCGAGGTTCGGGAACTGGCGCTTGGCCACCGCCACGGCCTTGGCCGGCTCGGCCTGCATCAGGGTGACCGCCGCCTGCATGCCGTTGACGAAGGCCTGGGCCGCGGCCGGGTCGACGTCCTTGCGCGCGCTCACCGCCGAGAAGGCGTAGGGGCCGTAGAGCTTGGGGAACCCGAGCACCACCTTCATGCCCTTGGCCACGACCTGGTCGAGGCCGGGTTCGTAGAGCACCGCGACCTTGGCCTGGCCGGCCAGGAAGGGGCCGGGCTCGGTGCCGAGCTGGACCTGGGTGAGGGTCACGTCGTCCTTCGAGAGGCCGTTCTCCTTGAGGAGCTTGAGGAACAGCGACGTGCTCGTGGTCGGCATCAGGCCGGTGACGATGGTCTGGCCCTTGAGGTCCTTGACGCCGGTGAAGTTGAAGTCGGGCGTCGTGGCGATCCACACGGCCGCCCCGTTGACGACGTTGGCGATGACGTTGACGGGAGCGCCCTTCGAGGCGGCCACCGCCGTCCATTCCGGCCCGTGGATCGAGAACTCGGCGCTCTTCGAGATGACGGCCGAGAGGGCGACGCTCGGGGCGCCGGCCGTCTCCTTGGTCACCGCGATCCCGGCCTTGGCGAACAGGCCCTCGTCCATGGCCACGTAGAGCGGCAGGTAGAGCATCGACTGGAAGGCCTGCGAGACCGTGGCCTTCAGGGCCTGCGCGCAGGCCGGGCCGGCCGAGAGGAGGGAGCCCAGGAGGGCGAGGGCGGGGAGGGTCTTGCTCAGTGCCGTCACGGGGGAACCTCGGCGTTTCGGTGGGGGGAGGGACGTGCGGGTGGGGAAGGGAGGTGTTCGGAGAGGCCCGCGCGGGGTGCGGGTCAGCTCGGCCGATCCGAAAAGATCGCCTTCTTGACGATGGCGTGGACGCCCCAGTTGCCGTCGACGACCTGGGTGATGCCGAAGTCGACGGCGATCGACATCAGCGAGATCGCCTCGTCCTCGGTGAGCCGGTGGGCGTGCATCAGGAACTGGCGCATCTTGCGGAAGGCGTCGCGCATGGCGAGGTCGATGGAGGACTTGCCGAAGATCGCGGCCTGCGCGTCGGGCCCGAGGTCGACGAGGTAGTTCGGGTAGCTGAACCCTGAGAGCACCCACTCCTCGGCCGTCTCGATCATCGGGAAATCGAGGGCCTCGAGGGAGGTGCCGGCCAGATCCGCCTTATTGTGCAGCACGAACTGGAAGGTGCCGGTGAGCGAGCACTCGATGGCGGTGCCGCACAGCTCCGAATCGCCCTGGCTGGCGTGGGGGTCGCCCACCGAGAACAGGGCACCGGGCACGGCCACCGGGTAGTACATCGTGGCGCCCTTGCCGATGCGCCAGTTGTCGATGTTGCCGCCGGTGTAGCTCGGGGGAATCGAGTTCACCATGTCGGCCTCCCTGGGCGCGAGCCCCATGGTGCCGAAATGCGGGCGGATCGGGATGCGCACGCCCTTGAGGACGTCGAAGTTGCGCTTGGTCTTCGTGTGGTCGACCGGCAGGCCGGGATAGTCGATGGTCGGATGGACGACCCCGTCGGGGTCGGTGACGCCGGGCCAGGGGAAGTTGTAGACGGCCTTGGCCCAGTCCCTCGCGCCGCTGGCGTCGACCTCGTAGATGGTCACGACCTCGCGGGTGCGGTCGCCGGTGATCATGTCCTTGTGGTGGTAGCCCCACCAGGCGGCGGCGTTGCTGCCGAAGCTGCGGCCCTCGAATGTCGGGTTGGCGCAGGGGCGCGGCGCCACGTCGAGGATGCGGACCTCGAGGACGTCGCCGGGCTCCGCCCCGCGGATCGCCACCGGACCGGTGCAGATGTGGACGCCCAGCCCCCCGCCCGGGCCGAGGGGCGAAGTCTCGGGGCCGGCACCGCGGCGGGCGACGCCCTTGGCCTCCTTCGTCCAGAGGAAGACGCTCTCGGCGCCGGGGTCGCCCGTCACCATGCGCTCGGCATCGTCGTTGGCGTGGTGGGTCAGGGTCTCGATGGTGACGTAGTCACCGGACGCGATCTCGACCTGGGGCTTGAGGAGCTTCGAGAAGTAGCCCCAATGCACCGTCTCGGCGGTGGCCGGCAGATGGTAGTGCGCGGTCCGTCTGATCCCCTTAGCGCTCGCCTGCGCCAGGGCAGGGCCGACCAGCGAGATGCCGCCCGCGGCGAGGGCGGCCGCCCCACCGGTGGCGAGAAAGCCGCTCTTGAGGAAGGCGCGCCGCTCCGGCGCGAGATCGCCGAGGAAGCGCCGGCGATGCTCTTCGAAGCCGGCGCAGTTCGGATCGTCACCACGGCACATCGCGTCGCTCCCGCCACCCGTCGCGGAAAACATGTATGCAAGCCAGCGGCCAAAGTCCGTGCAGGCCAGGCTTCGTCGAGATCGGGTCTCCGGCACGGCGGCGACGTCGCCTGAGACATATCTGCCACGCGAATTTCGTTTTTCCGAAAAACGATCGAACCCGACGGGTCTCTACACGTTGGCGGTCGGTGAAACGCAGGTTCGACCCGGCACAACGGGTTCCTCACGCTCACTCCACCATTGGGTCGTCTTCGCTCCCCGTCGGATCCGGCGGAGAATGAATACGATTATTTGGTATACCACCAGCTTTCGTCTTTCTCGCGTACGACCATCAGGAGTCCCACCTTGGCCCTTTCTACGACCCTCCACCCATCCGCATCGACGACCGCCGAGGTTCGGGACGCGGGTACCACCGTCGCCCTCAACCAGGTCTCCTGGGGCGCCGTCTTCGCCGGAGCCGTCGCGGCGCTGGTCGCGCAGATGATCCTCAACATGGTCGGCCTCGGCATCGGCCTCTCCGTCCTCAACCCGACCGGCACCGACACCCCGACCGCCGGTTCGCTGTCGACGGGCGCCGGCCTGTGGTGGGTGATCTCGGGCATCGTCGCCTCGGCCATCGGCGGCTTCCTCGCCGGGCGCCTGTCGGGCCGGCCGGCCGGCACCTCCGCCTACCACGGCCTGGTGTCCTGGGCGGTGACGACCCTCGTCATCGTCTACCTCCTGACCTCGGCGGTGGGCGGCCTCATCGGCGGTGCCTTCGGCGGCATCACCAGCGTGATCGGCGGGGCCGGTTCGGCCGTCGGCGGCGCGGCCCAGACGGCGGCCCAGGCCGCGGCCCCCTCGCTGACCAAGATCTCCAACCCGCTCGACGGCATCGAGAACCAGGTCCGCCAGTCCACCGGCAACCAGGACCCGCAGGCCCTGCGTGACGCCGCCGCCGCCGCCGTGCGCGCCTATCTCTCGGGCGACGCCTCGCAGAAGGCCCAGGCCGAGACCAAGGCCGCCGACGCCCTCGCCAAGGCGCAGGGCATCCCGGCGGACCAGGCCAAGGCCCAGATCCAGGACTACCAGCGCCAGTACGAGGCCACCGTGGCCGACGCCAAGCAGAAGGCCACGGCTGCCGCCGAGGCGACCCGCAGCGCCGCCGCGCAGGGTGCCCTCTACGCCGCCCTCGCCCTGGTGCTCGGTGCCCTCGCGGCCTTCTTCGCCGGCCGCATGGGTTCGGTGTCGCCGGTCGTGCGTCGTCACTGACGCCGGCTGACGGCCAGACCTGACAAGAGAACGGCCCCCGGATCGCTCCGGGGGCCGTTTTCGTTCGCCGGTTCGCAGCACAAGGTGATCGACCGGAAATGCATCAGCCCGCGACGGGCAGCGCCCCCGGCTCGGCGGCATCCGGCTTCGGGCGCACGGCGCTGGCCTGCGCCTCGACCACGGCGGCCGCGGTGACGTTGACGATGCCGCGCGCCGTCACCGAGGGCGACAGGATGTGGGCGGGCTGGGCCGGGCCGATCAGGAGCGGCCCCACCGGCAGGGCGTCGGCCAGCACCTTGGCGAACTGGAAGGCGATGTTGGCGGCGTCCAGGTTGGGGAAGACCAGCACGTTGGCGGCCCCCTTGAGGTGCGAGACCGGCATCACCCGGTCGCGGATCAGTTCGGACAGGGCGGTGTCGGCCTGCATCTCGCCGTCGACCTGGAGGGAGGGAGCCCGCGCCCGGATCAGCCCCAGCGCGCTGCGCATCTTCATGGCCGAGCGGGAATCGGACTGGCCGAAGTCGGAATGGCTGAGGAGCGCGATCTTCGGGGTCAGCCCGAAGCGCGAGACGTGGCCGGCGCAGGCCACCGCCACGTCGGCGATCTCCTCGGCGCTCGGGTCGGGACGGACGTGGGTGTCGGCGAGGAAGAACGCGCCCTTCTTGGTGACGATGAGGCTCATCGCCGCGAAGTCGAGGACGCCGGGGGCGAGCCCGATCACGTCGCGGATGGCGCGCAGGCGCGTCTCGAACCGGCCCTCCAGGCCGCAGATCAGCGCGTCCGCCTCACCCCGGCGCACCGCGATCGCGCCGATCACCGTGGCGTTGGTGCGCACGATGGTGCGGGCGGCGTCCGGCGTGATGCCGCGCCGGCCGGCGACCTCGAGATAGGTGGCGACGTAGTCGCGGTAGCGCGGATCGTCCTCGGGATCGATCAGGTCGAAGTGCTCGCCCTGGCGCAGGGACAGGCCGAACCGCTTGATGCGGGTCTCGATCACCCGCGGGCGTCCCACCAGGATCGGCCGGGCCACCTTGTCCTCGACGAGGACCTGGGCGGCGCGCAGCACCCGCTCGTCCTCGCCCTCGGAATAGATGACTCGCTTGGGGTTCTCCTTCGCCTTGGAGAAGATCGGCTTCATGATGAAGCCGGAACGGTGGACGAAGCGGTCGAGGCTGTCGGTATAGGCCTGGACGTTCTCCAGCGGCCGCCCGGCCACGCCCGAATCCATCGCCGCCTTGGCGACGGCGGGCGCGATGCGCAGGATCAGGCGCGGGTCGAACGGGCTCGGGATCAGCGAGCGCGGGCCGAACGGCCGGGCCTCGCCGCCGTAGGCGCGGGCGACCACGTCGGAGGGCGTCTCGCGGGCGAGCGCCGCGATCGCCTTGACGGCCGCCTTCTTCATCTCCTCGTTGATCGAGGTGGCGCCGACGTCGAGCGCCCCCCGGAAGATGTAGGGGAAGCACAGGACGTTGTTGACCTGGTTGGGGAAATCCGAGCGCCCGGTGCAGATCATCGCGTCGGGGCGCATCTCCTGCGCCAGATCCGGCATGATCTCTGGGTAGGGGTTGGCCAGCGCCATGATCAGCGGCTTCTCGGCCATCTTTTCGAGATACTCGGGCTTGAGCACGCCGCCGGCCGAGAGGCCGATGAACACGTCCGCCCCCGGGATGACCTCGGCCAGGGTCCGCGCCTCGGTCTCCTGGGCGTAGATGTCCTTCCAGCGGTCCATCAGCTCGGGGCGGCCCTTGTAGACCACGCCCTTGATGTCGGTGACGGTGATGTTCTCGATGCGGGCGCCCAGCGAGACCAGGAGGTTGAGGCAGGCCAGCGCCGCGGCACCGGCCCCCGAGGTGACGATGCGGACGTCGGACAGCTGCTTGCCGGCGAGTTCCAGCGCGTTGAGGACGGCGGCGGCCACGATGATGGCGGTGCCGTGCTGGTCGTCGTGGAACACCGGGATGTTCATGCGCGCCCGGCACTGCTCCTCGACCTCGAAGCACTCGGGCGCCTTGATGTCCTCGAGGTTGATGCCGCCGAAGGTCGGCTCCAGCGCGCAGACCACGTCCACGAGCTTGGCGACGTCGTTCTGGTCGACCTCGATGTCGAACACGTCGATGCCGGCGAACTTCTTGAAGAGCACCGCCTTGCCCTCCATCACGGGCTTGGAGGCCAGCGGGCCGATGTTGCCGAGGCCCAGCACAGCGGTGCCGTTGGTCAGCACGGCGACGAGGTTCTGGCGGATGGTGAGGGTGGCGGCCTCGCGCGGATCGGCGGCGATGGCATCGCAGGCCGCGGCGACCCCGGGGGAATAGGCCAGCGCCAGGTCGCGCTGGTTGCCCAGGGGCTTCGTCGCCTGGATCTCCAGCTTTCCGGGGCGCGGCAGGCGGTGGTAGACGAGCGCCCCGGACCTGAGATCGTCGGACATGTTGTCGCCCATGGGCCTCCCTCCCTGGATCGCGCGCCGTTGTCGCGCCCTCGTGCCGTCCCGATCCGGATGGCTCCGTTGAGGACTCTGTTGCACCGCCTGCGGACCCTGCGCAACCCGCACAACGAGACCCGCCTGCACCTGGCGCGGCTCGCGCGCCGGCACGGTTTCAGCATCGGCGCCTACTCCTACGGGTGCCCGAAGGTGCGCTTCGCCGGGTCGGGAAAATCCCTGACGATCGGCCGGTATTGTTCCATCGCCGACCATGTCGAGATCATGCTCGGGGGCGACCACCGCCTCGACTGGGTGACGACCTACCCCTTCGCGGCCATGGACGGCCTGTGGCCGGGCGTGGAGGCGCCGCCGGACTACCAGGTCTCGCGCGGCGACGTGACCATCGGCAGCGACGTCTGGCTCGGCACGGGCTGCCTGGTCCTGTCGGGCGTCACCATCGGCCACGGGGCGGTGGTGGCCGCCCGCGCGGTGGTGAGCCGCGACGTGCCGCCCTACGCGGTGGTGGCCGGCAACCCCGCCCGGGTGGTCCGCCACCGGTTCGAGGCCTCCGCCATCGCCGACCTCCTCGAGACCGCCTGGTGGGACCGCGACCCGGCCACCGTCGCGCGCCTGGTGCCGCTCTTGCAAAGCGGGCGGGTGGCGGAGGTGGCGGCGGCGCTGCGAGCGGATCGCGAGAGAAGCCAAAGGCCGCCCGCCGTTGCGGCGGCGGCGCGAATTTCCTAAACCCGCCGCCTGCCGACCTGCTCTTCAAGGCCCCGACGATGTCCGACACGCCCCCCGACCGCCTCGCGGTGAACCCCAACAGCCCGTTCTACAACGAGGCGATCCTGGAGCGCGGCATCGGCATCCGCTTCAAGGGCGTCGAGAAGACCAACGTCGAGGAGTATTGCGTCAGCGAGGGCTGGGTCCGCCTGTCGGCCGGCAAGACCCTCGATCGCGCCGGCAACCCGATGACGGTCAAGCTCAAGGGCCCGGTCGAGCCCTACTTCCGGCAGGCGCCCGAAGAGGCGTGAGGTCGGGCTGAGGCGAGCGGGAGGCCCGGATGGGCCGCCCGCCCGGTCGTCCTGCGGCTCAGAACGTGCGCTTCTCGCGCACCTGCCCGTCGAAGCCGACGTGGAGTTCGCGCTCGCGCCCGTCGGCGCCACGGGCGGCCACATCGAGGTGGCGCGGTCCGCGCTTGATCACCCGGACGTCGGAATAGCCCGCCGCCTCGACCCTGGCGGTCAGGGCCGGCACGTCGATGGTGGGGCCGAGGCCGACCTTGTCCTTGGCCCAGTCGAGGCCGCCGGGACGCGGACCGCCCGCCGGCCCGAGGACCACGACACGCCCGTCCGCACGGGTGATGGTCGCCGCGCGCAAAAAACCCTTCTCGAAGCGGCCCTGGACGGTGACGGCCTCGCCCTTGGTCACCAGGGTGGCCCCCTCGCCCTCGCGGCCGGTCTCCACCAGCGCCCGGCCGGTGGCGTCCTGCAGGACGAACTTGTTGCCGTAGATCTCGGCGACCTCGCCCTTGAGGGCGGTGGCGGCCGAGGAGGCCAGCGCCGAGACGGCGACGGGGGCCACCGGCGTCGGCGCCACCGCGGCGGGCTGGGCCAGGGACAGTCCGGCCGCACCCAGCGCCAGCGGGGCGGCGATGGCGCCGACCACGAGCGCCCGGCGGCGGGGGCGCTTGGCGGCGGGAACGGCGGCGGGAACGGCGGCAGGGGTCTGGGTGGTCTCGGTCTCGGTGGTCATGATGGCGATGTCCTGTCGGTGCGAAGTCCCCTCTCGGGTCGACGCCGGTCTAGGACACGGCCTCCAACCCGGACTGAACCGGCCGGTTAAGCCCCGGTTCAACGAGCCGGGTTAAGCCGCCCGATCGCAAGGACCACGAGCCGCCATGAAAATCCTGCTGGTGGAGGACGATGCGCCCCTGGCCGCCGAGATCGAAAAGGCCCTGCGCGCCGAGAACTTCGCCCTCGACCGGGCGGGCAACGGCGTGGACGCCCAGCATCTGGGCGAGACCGAGCGCTACGACGCGGTGGTGCTCGACGTCGGCCTCCCGAAGCGCGACGGCATCGCGGTGCTCGGGGCCTGGCGCGCGGCCGGGCTGACGCTGCCCGTGCTGATCCTCACCGCCCGCGACGGCTGGAGCGATAAGGTCGCGGGCTTCAAGGCGGGCGCCGACGACTACCTCGTCAAGCCCTTCCGCATCGAGGAACTGGTGATCCGCCTGCGCGCCCTGGTGCGGCGGGCGAGCGCGGGGGGTGCGGCCCGGATCGCCTGCGGCCCCTTGAGCTTCGACGCCGGGCTCGGCACCTTCGAGCGCGACGGGCTGCCCCTGAAGCTCACCGGCCTCGAATGGCGGGTGCTGTCCTGCCTCATCCTGCGCAAGGACGGCGTGGTGCCCCGCGACCACCTCATCGAGAGCGTCTACGACGGCGATGCCGAGGTCGATTCGAACTCCGTCGAGGTCATCATCACCCGCCTGCGCCGCAAGATCGCCCCGGCCCGGATCGAAGGCGTGCGCGGCCACGGCTACCGCCTCCTGGACGGGGAGGGGGCGTGAGGTCGCCGGGCGCGACGCCGTCCTCTGGCAGGAAGGGGCCGCCCCACGTCCGTCTCGGCTCCCTGCGCCGGCGCCTGCTCACGGCCGCCCTCGTCCTCGTGGTGGCGGCCCTGGTGGTGGCGGGCATCGCCATCGGGCTGATCCTGCACCGGTTCGTGCGCGGCCAGCTCGACAGCCGCCTCGACAGCCAGATCGTCGCCATCGCGACGGGCCTCGAGGCCGGTCCGAACGGCCTCGCCACCGCCCCCGGCCTCGATGGGCCGCCCTTCGACCGGCGGCGGTCGGGCTGGTACTGGCAAGTGCGCCGGGACGGGACGGTGCTGCGCTCGGACGCCCTGGAGGGACGGGACCTCGACGTCCCCGCCGGGCCGCGGCGTCCGCGCGACCGCGACGGGCCGCATCCGGCCGACGGCGTCGATCCCTGGGGCCGCCCGGTGATCCTGCGCGTGCTGACCCTGCCGCCCGGGGCCGGGGCGGGGCCGACGGTGATCGCGGCCGCCGCGCCGGCCGCCGCCCTCAACGGCCCCTTGCGCGAGGCGCTGGGCGCGCTGGCCCTGACGCTCGGCGTCCTCGGCCTGTGCCTGATGGCCGGGGTGGTGGCGCAGGTGCACCTGGGGCTGCGCCCCCTGGAGCGCCTGCGCCGCGATCTCGCGCAGGTCCGGGAGGGGCGCCGCGCCCGCATCCCCGCGGCGCAGCCGGCCGAGATCAAGCCCCTGGTCGCCGAGGTCAACGCCCTCCTCGACCAGGGCGAGGCCAACCTGGAGCGCGCCCGCACCCATGTCGCCAACCTCGCCCACGGCCTCAAGACACCCCTGGCGACCCTGTCGATGGCCCTGGCGAGCGAGGGCCGCGACACCGACGGCCGCCTCTCGGCCCTCGTCTCGGCCATGGACGGGCAGATCCGCCATCACCTGCGCCGTGCCCGCGCCGCGGCCCTGGGCGAGGCCGCCCGCACCCGCCTCGAGCTGGCCGGCCCCGTCGCCGACCTGCGCACCACCTTCGTGCGGCTCTACGCCGAGAAGGGCGTCGCCATCGCCCTCGACGTGCCGGCCGGGCTGGGGGTCGCCTGCGACGGCCAGGACCTCGACGAGATGCTCGGCAACCTCGTCGACAACGCCTGCCGCTGGTGCCGGACGCGCGTGCGCATCGCGGCCGCGGCCCGCGGGGCCGGCATCGTCATCGCGGTGGAGGACGACGGCCCGGGCCTCGACGCGCAGGCCGCGGCCGAGGCGCTGCGACGTGGCCGGCGCCTCGACGAAAGCCTGCCCGGCCACGGCTTCGGCCTGTCGATCACCACCGAACTCGCCGACCTCTACGGCGGCGGCCTCGCCCTCGGCCGCGCCGGCCTCGGAGGCCTGCGTGCGGAGCTGACCCTGCCGGCGTGAGGGCAGGGGTGCAGCCCATCGGCCACGGACACCCCACCGCACCCTCGTGTAGAGGGTGGCGGGTGATGCACCTGCGACCCTACCAGCGCGCCAGCCTCGATGCCCTCCACGCCTCCTGGGCCGCGGGCGAACGGGCCGGCCTCGTCGTCCTGCCCACGGGGGCGGGCAAGGCGCTCGTCATCGCCGCCCTGGTGCGCGAGGTCCTGGCCGCCGCGCCGGACCGGCGCATCGCCGTGGTCACCCACACCCGGGAACTGATCGCCCAGAACCATCGCGAACTCCTCGGCTACTGGCCGCAGGCGCCCGCCGGGATCTATTCGGCGGGCCTCGGCCGGCGCGAGGCCGGGGCGCAGGTGCTGTTCTGCGGCATCCAGTCGGTGGCCGGACGCACGGCCGAGATCGGCCCCGCGGACCTCGTGATCGTCGACGAGGCGCACCTGATCCCGCGCACCGCCGAGACCCGCTACGGGCGTTTCCTGGCCGACCTGCGCGAGGCCCGGCCCGACCTCAGGGTGGTGGGCCTCACCGCTACCCCCTACCGCCTCGACAGCGGTCGCCTCGACGAGGGCGAGGGCCGCCTGTTTTCGCGCATCGTCTTCGAGGCCAACGTCGGCGACCTGATCCACCAGGGCTACCTCGCGCCGCTGGTGTGCAAGGCCACCGCCACCACCCTCGACGTGGCGCATGTGCCCAAGCGCGGCGGCGACTACATCCCGAGCGCCCTGGAGGCGGCGGTCAACCAGGACTGGATCACCCGCGCGGCGGTGGAGGAGATGGTGACCCTGGGCCACGGCCGCCGCGCCTGGCTCGCCTTCTGCGCCGGGGTCGACCACGCCCGGGCGGTGCGCGACGCGATCCGGGCCGAGGGCGTCTCCTGCGAGACGATCTGCGGCGAGACCGGCAAACGCGAGCGCGACCGCATCGTCGCCGCCTTTCGCGACGGACGGCTGCGCTGCCTCACCTCGGTCGGCGTGCTCTCGACCGGGTTCAACGTGCCCCGCGTCGATCTCGTCGCGCTGCTGCGCCCGACCCAGAGCACCGGCCTCTACGTGCAGCAGGTCGGGCGCGCCCTGCGCCTGGCGCCGGGCAAGGAGAACGGCCTCGTCCTCGACTATGCCGGCCTGGTGCGGATGCACGGCCCGGTCGACATCGTCACCGCCCGCACCGCCGCCGCGATCAAGGGCCGGGAGGGCGAGATCCGGGCCAAGGCCTGCCCGGGCTGCGGCGCGCTGATCGCGCTGAACGCCAGCACCTGCGAGGCCTGCTGGGTCGAGCCCGACGGCGAGGCCGGCGAGCCCTCGCACGGGGCCAGCGCCGAGGACGAGACCCCGATCCTCTCGATCGCCGCCGCCGACTGGCTGCGCGTCGAGGGCTGGAGCCTCGCCAGCCGGGCCGACCGGGACGGGAGCGACAGCCTCGCGGTGACCCTGCACCTCGCCGGCGGCGATCGCACGGTGCTGCGCGTGCGCCTCGAACACCGCGGCCACCCCCGCGAGAAGGCGGTGGCGTGGTGGCGCGGGTTCGGCGGCGGCGCCGCGCCGATGACGGTGGCCGAGGCCCTCGACCGGCAGGGCGACCTCGTGCGCCCCCTGGCGATCCGGGTGGTGGCCAACGGCCGCCTGTCCCAGAGCGTCCACTATCGCATGCCGGGCGGGCGGGTGTACGCCGAGACCGGCCGGCTGGCGGACGCGATGGCCTGAACGGTGCGCGCGCTGGGGCGTTGCCGACCGGTTGCAGGCGTTCGGGAGACGATCAGGTGACGCGATCGAGGTCGGCGAAATGGCGGCGGGCGGCAGGCCGGCTGCTCGCCCTGGCGGCACGCCCGGTGCGATCGGCCCAAGGCCGCCACGGCACGGTGCTCGAAGCCTATCGCGGCTACGGCTCGCGCGACGAGATCTTCCTGATCGGCCGGGTGTTCCGCCAGTCGCGGCCGGAGGACGACCGGGACGACGGCGAGATCCGGCGCGCCCTGCGCGACATCGGCCGGCGCATCCGGCGGCGCAAGGTCGTGGGCGCCCCCGTGGTCGCCCGGTTCGCGGGTGCCGAGCAGCGCGTCGTCACGGACCGCGACGGCTACTTCCGCATCGCCCTGCGCCCCCTCGCGCCGCCCCCGCAGGACGCCTCCTGGCACCCGGTCGCCCTGCACGTCGACATGGAGCCGCCGGTGCGCGGGGAGGGGCAGGTGTTCATCCCCACCGAGCGCTGCCGGTTCCTGCTCATCAGCGATGTCGACGACACGGTGATGTACACGGGCGTCGCCAACAAGCTCACCATGCTCTGGCGCCTGTTCGTGGCGGATGCGCAGAGCCGGGTCGCGTTTCCCGGCGTCGCGGCGTTCTACCGGGCGCTGCACGTCGGCGACACCGGCGACCAGGGCAACCCGATGCTCTACGTCTCGCGGGCGCCCTGGGGCATCTACGACATGCTGAGCACCTTCTTCGAGATGCACCGCATCCCGGCCGGGCCGGTGCTGTTCCTGCGCGAATGGGGCCTGTCGTGGACGCGGCCGCTGCCGCGCAAGGCCGAGGACCACAAGCGGGCGCTCATCACCCGCATGCTCGCCCTCTACGAGGACCTGCCGGTGGTGCTCATCGGCGACAGCGGCCAGCACGACCCGGAGGTCTACGCGGGCATCGTCGAGGCGCATCCCGGACGGGTGAAGGCGGTCTACATCCGCAGCGTCTCGCGCAGCAGCGGCCGGATCGAGGACATCGAGCGCCTGGCGGCGGCGGTGACGGCGGCCGGCAGCAGCCTGGTGCTGGCCGCCGACAGCATCGCCATGGCCGAGCACGCCGCCGGCCTCGGCCTGATCCACCCCGACGCCGTGGCGGCGATCGCCACGGAGCACGGCATCGAACCGGCCGGGACCACACGGGTGGTGGCCTCCGAGGAGGTCCGCGCCGCGCTGGCCGACGACCCGGCGACCCCGCCACGCATCATCGTCGAATAGGCCCGATCGACGCCTCTCAAGCGCTCCGCGGTATCCTGCGGACGGCCAGGGCGAGCAGGGCCGCCAGGACGAGGCCCTGGACCCGCCGCGGGATCCGGCGCGATCCCCGGCCGCCCTCGCTCGCGGCCGGCCTGGCGCGCACCTCGCCGAGGCGCGCCCGGGCGGAGGCGGCGATGGCGGCGAGGTCGGGTTCGGGCCGGCGCTCGAAGAGGTCGACGATGGCCGAGAGACCGCCGGGCGTCGCCGTCGCGACGGCCTGCGCGAGATGCGGGATCGCCTCGGCCCGGGCGCCGTCCTCCACCAGCATCAGGCCGAGGTTGAGCGCGCCCCAGCCGTCCCCGCCTTCGGCGGCACGGCGGTAGAGGGCGCGGGCCGCCATCCGGTCACGGTCCGTGCCCCAGCCCTCCTCGTGGCAGCGCCCGAGCATCCCCATGGCCTTGGCGTGGCCGAGATCGGCGGCGGCCGTGAAACTGGCGACGGCCTCGCCGTGGTTCCGGCCGACGCCGGTTCCGTAGAGCAGCAGGCAGCCGACGTTGTAATGCGCCCAGTCGAGCCCGGCCGCGGCCGCCTTGCGGTAATGCAGCAGGGCGATCGCCTGATCGACCGGCACGCCCCAGCCGAGTTCGTGGCAGCGCCCGACCATGTTGCGGGCCTCGACGCTCCCGATCGCGGCCGCCTTCACGAACCAGGCGTGGGCCGCGGCCGGGTCGCGCGCCACCAGCGTCCCGTCGAGGTGCATCTGGCCGAACACCAGCTGCGCCGCCTTGAAGCCGTTGGCGGCGGCCAGGGCGATCCACGCCACCGCCTCGTCGGGGCGGGCGGCGAGGATGCGGCGCCACTCGGCCTCGGTCTTTTGATGCAGGTCCCACAGGCCGACCACCGGCCCGGCCCGGTCACGACCCCGGGAAAGACGTATCATAATGCCTGTCTCGGCTCCCACGAGCCAGCAATCTGGAACGCTTCCAGAGTAAAACTCGTCATCGTCGATGAATAGTTTCGCGCCAGCGGCGAAGCAAGATCGGTTTTTTCCAGTTTGTATCGGTTCAAAAGTAATTTATAACGATTTTAGTCTGTTGTGGTTCTGCAACTCGTCGGGAACGATTGTGTTTCTGTCTTGAAAGACAGCATCACAAATGCTTCAAGCGCCCTGGCGAGTACGTCAGGAGTTCGATCGATGAGCGAGTCGTTGTCAGTGCGGGACTGGACCGGGGCAGGTTCCCTCGGCATCGGCCTGGCGGCGACGCTCGGCGCCTTCCTGCCGTTCGAGGCCGAGGCCCAGGAGGGTGCCGCCGAACTGCCGCAGCTCAGCGTCGAGGGCTGGGGCGGGGGGCAGCCCAACACCCTCAACGAGGGCACCGGCCTGTCGCGCCTGCCCGGCCGCATCCAGGACACGCCCCAGGCGATCAGCGTCGTGCCCGGCGAGGTCATCCGCCAGCAGAACGCCACCACCCTGGAGCAGGCCCTGCGCAACGTGCCGGGCATCACGGTCTCGGCCGGGGAGGGCAACGGCGGCCTGAACGGCGACCAGTTCCGCATCCGCGGCTTCCAGGCCAAGAACGACATCTATCTCGACGGCCTGCGCGACTTCGGCGTCTACGCCCGCGACAGCTTCAACATCGGCGACGTCCAGGTCATCAAGGGGCCGTCATCCGAGACCTTCGGCCTCGGCACCGCGGGCGGGGCGATCAACACGATCTCGAAGCGCGCGCTGCTCACCGACTTCACGGCGATCGACGGCACCGGCGGCAGCGGCCCGACCGGGCGGGGCACCTTCGACGTCAACCGCCAGATCGACGCGACCACGGCGATCCGCCTCAACGGCATGATCCACCGCCAGGACATCCAGGACCGCAACAACGTCTCGTCCGACCGGGCGGGGCTCGCCGCCTCGCTCGGCTTCGGCATCGGCACCGACACCACCTGGTACCTGAACTACCTCTACCAGCACTCCGAGCGCACGCCCGACTACGGCGTGCCCACCGCGCGCCGACCCGGCGACCGCTTCGCCCGGCCGCTCACGGAATACGGCCTGCCGCGCGCCACCTCCTACGTGCGCGCCACCGACCGGGACGACGCCAACGTCCACCTCGCCACCTCGCTGATGAAGTGGCAGGTGGCGCCCTGGCTGACCGTGACCAACGACTCGCGGCTGTCGTTCTACGACCGCAACTTCTCGACAACGGCGGCGACCTGCACGCTCGGCTGCATCACCGGGTTCTTTTCGGGCGGCAACCCCTTCGTCACCTACAGCGCCGGCGGCGGCCAGACCTTCGAGCAATCGGCCTGGGGCGCCCAGAACGTCACCACCGCGATCATGAAGTTCCACACCGGCTTCCTGCGCCACGAGGTCGTGGCCGGCCTCGATTTCTTCTACCAGAACGACGACCGGGTGAACTTCGCCGTCAGCGGCGCGCGCCGGGACCAGAGGGTCCGCACCCCCTCCTTCGCCCAGGAGGGCTACGCGCTCACCCGCAACTACGGCAACCGCCGCCTCGGCGACGGCGCCAACGCCGCCTTCTTCGTCAGCGACCGGGTCTGGCTCAACGAGCAGTTCTCGATCCTGGCGGGCGTGCGCCTCGACCGGTTCCTCAGCCGCTACGACGCCACCGCCACGACCGGCCCGCAGATCGGCCAGTTCCTGCCGCGACAGACCTCGGACACCAACGCCGCCAGCCCCAAGGTCAGCGGCATCTGGCAGCCGACGCCCAACCAGACCTACTACGTCTCCTACGCCAAGGGCTTCTCGCCCCAGGGCCAGTTCGTGGCCAATTCCACCGGCATCGAGGTGCCGACCGCCAACCAGCTCTCGCCCGAGGAGAGCGACCTCTACGAGATCGGCGCCAAGGTCGGCCTGTTCGACGGGCGCCTGGGCGTCGCCGGCGCCCTGTTCCGGGTCGACAAGAGCAACAGCTTCGACGTCGACCCCGTCACCGGCGGCCTCATCCTCGGGCCGCTGGATGCCGGCGAGCGCCGCCGCGTCCAGGGCTTCGAGGCCTCGATCACCGGCCGCCTCACCGACGAATGGAACATCCTGGCCGGCTACACCTACCTCGACGGCAAGGTCCAGTCGGGCGTCAGCATCGGCAACAAGGCCCCCTTCGTGCCCGAGAACTCGGCCTCGCTGTGGACCACCTACGACCTCACCGCCCCCATGCGCACCCTGTGGGACCTGCCCGGCAAGGTCACGATCGGCGGCGGCATCACGGTGGACGACGGCTACTTCCCGGCCAGCGACAACATCACCCGCATCCCCGGCAGCTTCTCCCTGGACGCGCTCCTCTCCTACGAGACGCCCACCTACCGGCTGGCGGTCAACGCCTACAACCTCACCGACGAACTCAACTACGGCTCGGCCTTCTCCACCCGCGCCGTGCCGCTGTCGGGCCGCACCGTGCTGGTGAGCCTCGGCACCCGCTTCTGAAACCGCGATCGCCTTCCCTCCTCCAGGGGACTTCTCTCCCCATGGGGACTTGCCTCCTCCAGGGGACTTGCCTCCTCGCGGGGAGGGGAGGCGCGCCATCGCCAGCCCGCCACGGGATCCCGAACCCTTGCTCGTCCACGTCACATCCGTCCTCACCCCCGACGAAGTCGCCCATTGCCGGGCACGCCTCGAATCCAGCGACTGGGTCGACGGGCGCGTCACCGCGGGCGCCCAGGCCGCGCGCGCCAAGCACAACCTGCAGATCCCCGAGGATGCGCCGGTGGCGCGCGAACTCGGGGACCTGATCCTGCGCGCCCTCGGGCGCAGCCCCCTGTTCAACGCCGCCGCCCTGCCGCTGCGGGTGCTGCCGCCCCTGTTCAACCGCTACGACACCGGCATGGGCTTTCGCGCCCATGTGGACGGGGCGATCCGGGCGGTGCCCGGCGCGGGCATCCGGATGCGGGCGGACATCTCGACGACGCTGTTCCTCACCGACCCGGGCGACTACGACGGCGGCGAACTCGTGATCGAGGACACCTTCGGCTCGCACGCGGTCAAGCTGCCGGCGGGCGACATGATCGTCTATCCCGCCACCTCCCTGCACCGGGTCGAGCCGATCACCCGCGGCGCGCGCTGGTCGTCGTTCTTCTGGTCGCAGTCGATGGTCAAGGACGACGGCGCCCGCGCCCTGCTCTACGACCTCGACCGCGGCATCACCGGCGTGCGCGCCGCCCTCACCGACGACTACCCGTCGGTGATCGCGCTCACGGGCAGCTACCACAACCTCCTGCGGCGCTGGGCCGAGCTGTGAGCGAAGGCCTCGCCCTGCGGGAGGCCGCCGCGGCGCTGCGGCGCGCCAAGGCGCGCCGGGCGTTCTGGCTGAAGCAGCTCTACGCCTGGCACTGGATCAGCTCGGCCCTCTGCCTCGTGGGCATGCTGCTGTTCGCGCTCACCGGCATCACCCTCAACCATGCCGGGCGGTTCGAATCGAAGCCCGTGGTGGACGCGCGCGAAGCGAGCCTGCCGCCGGACCTGCGGGCCCTGCTGGCGACGCTGCCGGCCACCGGCCGGGCGGCCCTGCCGGGCGCGGTGAGCGACTGGCTCGCGGCGAGCCTCGGCGTCGCGGCCGGCGCCCGCGAGGCCGAGCTGACCCGCGACGAGGTGCTCCTGTCGCTGCCGCGCCCGGGTGGCGACGCCTTCGTCAGCCTCGGGCGGCGCGACGGCGCGGTGCTGCACGAGCGCACGAGCCGGGGCTGGGTCTCCTACCTCAACGACCTCCACAAGGGCCGCAACGCCGGCCTCGCCTGGAGCCTGTTCCTCGACGTGTTCTCCGGGGCCTGCCTCGTGTTCTGCCTGACCGGGCTGGTGCTGCTGCAGTTCCATTCCGCCCGCCGCCCGGCCACCTGGCCGGTGGTGGGCCTGGGCCTGCTCTCCCCCGTGCTCCTCGCCCTCCTGTTCATCCACGCCTGAAAGGCGCGCCCCATGCGCACGGCCGTCACCGCCGCGTTCTCGACCCTCATCGCCGCGCCGGCCCTCGCCGGAGAGGTGGTCCTGAGCGTGCAGATCCCCCGCCTCGACGTCTCGGAATACCACCGGCCGTACCTCGCCGCCTGGATCGAGGGCGCCGACGGCCGGGCGCTGGCCAACCTCGCGGTCTGGTACGACGTGCGCAAGCGCGAGGGGGAGGGCGGCGCCAAGTGGCTCAAGGACATGCGGCAATGGTGGCGCCGCATCGGCCGCGAGACCGAGATGCCGCTGGACGGGGTCAGCGGCGCCACCCGCCCGGCCGGCACCCACGCCCTGCGCTTCGACGCCGCCGCCGCCCCCTTCGCCGCCCTGACGCCGGGGACCTACGAGATCGTGGTCGAGGCCGCCCGCGAGGTCGGCGGCCGCGAGGTGGTGCGCCTGCCCCTCGCATGGCCGCCGGCCGCGGCCGAAGCGTCCGTTCGCGGCAAGGACGAGCTCGGCGCCGTCTCCCTCACCGTCACACCGTAAGGACCGATCCCATGCGCGCCCTGTCCCTCGCCGCCGTCCTGAGCCTCGCCCTCGTCCTCCCGGCCTCAGCCCACCGGGTCTGGATGCTGCCCTCCTCGACGGTGCTCTCGGGGGGCGACGCCTGGGTCACCTTCGACGCCGCGGTGTCCAACGACCTGTTCGTGTTCGAGCACGTGCCGATGCGCCTCGAGGGCCTTGCCGTCACCGGCCCCGAGGGCACCGCGCTCGCCCACGAGAACGCCGCCACGGGCAAGTTCCGCAGCACCTTCGACATCCACCTGACGAAACCCGGCAGCTACCGGGCGGCCATCGTCAACGACGGCGTCACCGCGAGCTACAAGCTGGACGGCGCCCAGAAGCGCTGGCGCGGCAAGGCCGAGGCCCTGAAGCAGGCCCTTCCCGCCGGGGCCCAGGACGTGAAGGTGACGCGGGTGGTGCAGCGCACCGAGACCTTCGTGACGCTGGGCAAGCCCGACGCCACCGCCTTCGCCCCGGCCGGCCGGGGCCTGGAATTGCGCTTCGACACCCATCCCAACAACCTCACCGCCGGCGAGACCGCCCGCTTCACGGTGCTCCTCGACGGGGCGCCGGCCCCGGGGATCGCCGTGGAGGTGGTGCGCGGCGGCAGCCGCTACCGCGACAAGTCGGAGGAACAGAAACTCACCTCCGGCCCTGACGGCGTCGTCTCCGTCACCTGGGCGCAGGCCGGCCAGTACTGGTTCGGCGCCGAGGCGCAGGACGACAAGTCCGGCATCGAAGGCGCCCGGCGGCGGTCCGTCTACGCCGCGACCTTCGAGGTGCTGCCGCAATAGGAACCTGGGAATCGCCGCCCGTGACGCGGACGCCCTCGCCCCGTCACGGTCGAAGGCCACCGACATACCAAAGCGACCGATGCGCCGCCTGCTGATCCCCGAAATCCTCGCGCCGATCGGCCCGGATGCGTTCCCCGCAGGGCCGGTGGAGCGGGTCGGCGGCCGCATCATGGGCACGACCTGGTCGGTGAGCGTGGTGACGCGCCGCCCCGGCGAGGGCGCGGCGGTGAGGGACGCGGTCGTGGTCGAACTCGCCCGGCTCGTGGCGCAGCTGAGCCATTGGGAGCCGGAATCCGCCCTCTGCCACTTCAACCGGGCGCCCGCCGGCAGCCGGCACGTGCTGCCCGACGACCTGTTCCGGGTGCTGGAGGCCGCCTGCGCCGTGGCACGGGCGAGCCGGGGCGCCCACGACCCGACCCTGGGCGCCCTCGTCGACCTCTGGGGTTTTGGGCCGCCGGGTCCCGTCGCGCAGCCGCCGGACGAGGCCGTCATCGCGGCCGCGCGCGCCCGCTGCGGCTGGCGCCGTCTCGCCCTGGATGGGGAGAACCGCAGCGCGCTTCAGCCCGGCGGACTCCGGCTCGACCTCTCCGGCAGCGCCAAGGGCCACGCCGTCGACGCGATCTCGGACCTGCTCGCGGCCCGGGGCTTCGCCCACCACCTCGTGGAGATCGGCGGCGAGTTGCGCGGGCGCGGGCTCAAGCCCGACCGGCAACCCTGGTGGGTGGCCCTGGAAGCGCCGGCCGGCACGACCGAGACCGTCGCCGCCCTGCACGACCTCGCCATCGCCACCTCGGGCGACCACCGGCGCGCCCGCGACCTCGGCGGGCGCCGGATCGGCCATACCCTCGACGGGCGCACCGGCCGGCCCATCGAGACGGGCCTGACGGCCGCCACGGTGCTGCATGCCTCCTGCCTCATGGCCGACGCCTGGGCGACCGCCGTGATGGTGCTGGGCCCCGAACACGGCAGGGCCCTGGCCGAGGCGCAGGGCCTCGCCTGCCTCACCGCGAGCGGCGCCGGCTGGGACTGGATCAGCCCCGCCGCCCGCCGCATGCTGGCCTGAACCGCCGGCTCAGGTCGCCGCGAGCCGGCCGGTGGCTGCAAACACCCCCAGGCGGGCGGCCCGGTCGTTCGCCGGGACGGGGATGGCCGTGGGGATCGTGCGGCGGCCGATCAGGACTCGGAGTCCGGCCGGCGCAGCAGGTAGGTGTCCATGATCCAGCCGTGGCGGGCCCGCGCCTCGGCGCGCACCCGTGCGATGGTGTCGGCGACCTCGCCCAGGCGCCCCGAGACCAGGATCTCGTCCGGCGAGCCGAGGTAGGCGCCCCAGTGGATCTCGAGGTCGGGATCGAGGGCGGAGAGCGCCGGATTGCCGTCGAGCATCACCGCCACCGATTCGTCATCCCGAGGCAGCCCCCGGCTCAGCCGCCGCCCCGTCGTGATCCGCACCGGCGCGCCGATGCGGTTGAGCGGGATGCGGTGCCCGGCGCAGAGCGCCTGCACGCTGGTGATGCCGGGGATCACCCGGAACCCGAAGGCGATGCGCCCGCGCGCCACGATCCGGTCGATGATCCGGATCGTGCTGTCGTAGAGCGAGGGATCACCCCAGACGAGGATGGCGCCGCACTGGTCCTCCCCGAGTTCGCGGGCGAACATCGTCTCGTAGAGCGCGGCGCGGGCGGCATGCCAGGCCTCGACGGTGGCGCCGTAGTCGGCCGGGTTGCGGTCGCGCTCGGGGTCAGACGCCTCGACGATGCGGTAGGGTCGCCCGGTGATGTAGCGCGCGCAGATCTCCCGGCGCAGGCGCACGAGGGCGTCCTTGTCGCCGCCCTTGTCGAGGACGAACACCACGTCGACGGTGTTGAGCGCCCGCACCGCCTCGACCGTGAGGTGCTCCGGGTTGCCGGTGCCGATGCCGATGACGAGGATCCGTCTCATGCGCAGGTCCCATTCGACTGCAAAGGTCGCGACTGCAAAGGTCGTGACTGCCAGGGTCGCGACGGCAAGGGTCGCCGCCCCTGGTCGGCCGGCGCGGCAAGGCTATCTGGAGCGGTTCCAGACATCCGCTGTGGAAGCCGGCCCGGTCGTGGCCGGTCCTCTGCACGCCCATCATGGGTCTGTCCATCATGAGCATACCGATCACGCTGACCGTGAACGGCGTCCGCCGCGAGATCGTCCTCGAGGACGCGCGGGTGACGCTGCTCGACCTGTTGCGCGAGCGCCTCGACCTCACCGGCGCCAAGAAGGGCTGCGACCGCGGCCAGTGCGGCGCCTGCACCATCCTGGTGGACGGGACGCGCATCAACGCCTGCCTGGCGCTGGCCGTGAGCCACGACGGCGCCAGCCTTCTCACCATCGAGGGGTTGGCGCAGGGCGACGTGCTGCACCCGGTCCAGGCCGCCTTCCTCGACAACGACGGCTTCCAGTGCGGCTTCTGCACCCCGGGCCAGATCCTGAGCGCGGTGGCGCTGATCGGCGAGGGCGGGCTCGCGGAGGAGGGCGGGCCGGCGGACCCCGAGCGGGTGCGCGAGGGCATGAGCGGCAACCTCTGCCGCTGCGGCGCCTACGCCGGCATCACCCAGGCGGTGCTGCAGGCCCACGCGGCCATGACCCATGCAGCGATGCACGCACCGGACGTGCTGCCCGGCGGCAACCTGACGGAGGACGCGGCGTGAAGAGCTTCGATTACGTACGCGCGGGCTCCCTCGCCGAGGCGGTGGCGGCCGCCTCCACCCCGGGCAGCGCGTATCTCGCCGGCGGCACCAACCTCGTCGACCTGATGAAGGGCGGGCTGACGCGGCCTGACCGCCTCGTCGACCTCACCCGCCTGCCCGGCCTCGACCGGATCGAGACCCTGCCGGACGGGTCCACCCGCATCGGGGCCCTGGTCCGCAACGGCGCGCTCACCCGCGACGCCGGCTTTGCCGGGCGCTATCCGGCGGTGGTCGAGGCCCTGCTGTCGGGGGCCTCGGCGCAGCTGCGCAACGCGGCCACCACGGCCGGCAACGTCCTGCAGCGCACCCGCTGCGGCTATTTCTACGACCCCGCCAGCGCCTGCAACAAGCGTTCGCCGGGGGCGGGCTGCGAGGCGCGGGGCGGCATCACCCGCACCCATGCGGTGCTGGGCTGGAGCGAGCACTGCATCGCCACCCACCCCTCCGACTTCTGCGTGCCGCTGGCCGCCCTCGACGCGGTGGTGGAGATCGAGGGGCCGACAGGCCGCCGCGAGGTGCCCTTCGACGCCTTCCACCTCCTGCCCGGCGACACGCCCGAGCGCGAGACCGCGCTTCGCGCGGGCGAGGTGGTCACCGCGATCCGGCTGCCGCCCGAGGCCGCCGGCTTCGCAGGCCATTCGCGCTACCTCAAGGTCCGCGAGCGCACCTCCTACGCCTTCGCCGTGGTCTCGGCGGCGGTGGGCCTGCGCCTGGAGGACGGCAGGATCGCGGACGGCCGCATCGCCCTGGGCAGCGTCGCCCTCAGGCCCTGGCGCGCCCGGGAGGCCGAGGCCCTGCTGGCCGGCCGCGCACCGAGCCCCGAGGTGTTCGCCGAGGCGGCGCGGGCGGCGCTGGCCGGGGCCACGCCCTCGGGCGACAACGCCTTCAAGATCGAACTGGCCCGGCGCATCGTCGTGCGCGCGCTCACCCTCGCGGCGGCCGGAACGCCGGGGCGCATGCCCGCGCTTCCTGCCAGCCCCTTCGCCACCAGCCCCACCGCCGGAGCGTCCCACCATGCCTGAGCGCCAACGCCACGGTTCCTCCATCGGCCTGCCGCTCACTCGGCGCGACGGCCCCGACAAGGTGACGGGGGCGGCCCGCTACAGCGCCGACATCCGGCCCGACGGGCTCGTCCATGCGGTGATGGCCACGAGCACCATCGCCAAGGGCCGCGTCACCCACCTCGACCTGGCGGCGGCCGAGGCCCACCCCGGCGTGATCGCGGTGATGACGCCCGACAACGCACCGCCGCTGGCCAAGTCGCCGGACGAGAAGGACAATCCCTTCGCCTTCCGCCTCAACCTGCTGCAGGACCACACGGTCCGCTACGCCGGCCAGCCGATCGCGGTGGTGGTCGCCACGACCCTGGAGGCGGCCACCGAAGGTGCCGCCCTGCTCAGCCCCCGCTACGAGAGCGAGGCCCCGACGATCGGGCTGGGGGAGGGCGGAATCTTCACCCCCGACAGCGTCGGGGCCGGCTCGCCGACCTCGGACGGGACGGGCGACATGGAGGCCGGGCTGGCCGCGGCGGACGCCCGCGTCACCGCCACCTACGAGACGGCCGGGCAGTACCACAATCCCCTCGAGCCCCATTGCAGCGTCGCGCAGTGGGACGGCGACCGGCTCACCCTCCACACCCCGAGCCAGGCGCTCTGGATCGCCAAGGCCCGGCTCGCCGGCTTCTTCGGCATCCCGCCGGAGAACATCCGCGTCGTCTGCCATTATCTCGGCGGCGGCTTCGGCTCGAAGGGCTTTCTCAGCCCGCCGCAGATCCTCGGGATCATGGCGGCGAAGCTGACGGGCAGGCCGGTCAAGCTCGTGACCCGGCGCGAGCAGATGTTCGGCCCGGTCGGCCACCGCTCGCCGACCCGGCAGACGCTCACCCTGGGGGCCACCCGCGACGGCGCCCTGACGGCGCTGGGCCACCACACCCTGAGCCAGACCAGCGCCTACGACGACTTCTTCGAGGCCTCGGGGCTCGTGGCGCGCCATCTCTACGCCTCGCCGGCGATCTCAACGACGCACGAGGGCTCGCGCGCCGACATCGGCACCCCGATCTTCATGCGCGCGCCCGGCGAGGCCTCGGGCAGCGTCGCGGTGGAGAGCGCGCTGGACGAACTGGCCCTCGAACTCGACATCGACCCCCTCGATTTGCGCCTGAAGAACTACGCCGAGGTCGAGCCCATTACCGGGCGCCCGTTCTCCTCGAAGGCCCTGCGCGCGTGCTACGCGCAAGGGGCCGAGCGCTTCGGCTGGGACCGCCGCCCGCGGGCGCCGCGGGCGATGCGCGACACCGACGGGCTCCTGGTCGGCTGGGGCATGGGCACCGCGACCTATCCCGCCGGCATGATGCAGGGAGAGGCCCGCGCCACGATCCGGGCCGACGGCACCGCGCTGATCGAGACCGCGGCCCAGGACATGGGGCAGGGGGCCTGGACGGTGCTCGCCCAGATCGCCGCCGACGGCCTCGGCCTGTCCCTCGACCGGGTCACCCTGCGCATCGGCGACTCGGACCTGCCCAACGGCGGCCTGGCCGGCGGCTCCACCGGCACCGCCACCTCGGGCACCGCGGTCCACGCCGCGGCGCAGGCCGTGATCGCGCAACTCGCCGATCTCGCCACCACGGACCCGGCCTCGCCGCTCTACGGGGCCGGCAATGCCGGCGTGACCGCGAGCGAGGGCCGCCTCGCCCGCCGCGACGACCCGGCCCGCTCCGAGCGTTTCGGCGACATCCTGGCGCGCGCCGGAAAACCGTCCGTGGCGGCCAAGGGCCAGGGTGCGGGCGAGCCCGCCTCGCGAAAGACCTATGCGATGCATGCGCATGGGGCGGTCTATGCCGAGGTGAAGGTCGACCCCGACCTCGGGCAGGTGCGGGTGATGCGGCTGGTGGGGGCCTTCGCGGCCGGCCGCATCGTCAACCCGCGCCTCGTGCGCAGCCAGTACGAGGGCGGCATGATCTGGGGCCTCTCCCTCGCGCTGCACGAGCACGCCGCCCACGACCGGCGCTCGGGCCGGATCGTGAACGCCAACCTCGCCGACTACCACGTGCCGGTGAGCGCCGACCTGCCGTCGATCGAGACGATCCTGGTGGAGGAGCACGATCCGCACGTGAACCCGCTCGGCATCAAGGGCGTCGGCGAGCTCGGTATCACCGGCACAGCCGGCGCCATCGCCAACGCGGTCTGGCACGCCACCGGGGTGCGGGTGCGCGAGATCCCGATCACGCTGGACAAGCTGCTGACCTGACCCGTAACCTTGCGGTTGACCCTGCGCGAAAGGTGCCCTAATGGGGCGTCTCTCGCGGCTCGGCCGGGAGAACGTCAGGCCACGGTGCGTTTCCAAGGGTGTCCACATCCAGGATCGCCGGGCGTGATGGGGGATAGTTTAACGGTAGAACAGTGGACTCTGACTCCTCTAGTCGAGGTTCGAATCCTCGTCCCCCAGCCACTGTCAGAACTAAGCCTTTCAGATCATTGAGCTTCTCGCGCAGTCGCCCTGCGGCGTGAGCCTGTTGCTACACACCGCTGCTACACAGGTCGCCCACCCGGGCACCGAAGGAGCGGAGTGGGCACGATCCAGAACGTTGTCCTGCGTGGGCGAATTTTCTATTTCCGGCGACGCGTACCGAACGGCCTGCGGCCGCATCTGCGGCTCAGCGAATTGCTTCGTAGCCTCGCGACCTCAGACCCGCGCACTGCCAAGCTCCGCGCATATCGGCTATACCTCGCCTCGGAGAGCCTGTTCTCGGCTCTCAGCGTGACGCCGATGCTGACCGACGACCAACTTGCTCGCCTCGTACAGGACTTCTACGGGCTGATTCTTGATCAGGAAAGCAAGGGTCGCTTCACCCGTGGTGCGGTTCCGAATGACGTGCGCAAGCGCCGTGTCGTTCAATTCGAGACGATGGCGGCCTTGAACCGCGAGGCACTAGCCTGCAACCGTCTGGAAGAAGCAGGTTTCGTTGCGAGCCACATGCTGAAACGGCAGGGCATTGCAGCGGCCACTCTAGCCCCTGAAGAACTCGCACAAGCGCGACAGGCGATGCTACGCGCTGGGATCGACGTCGCTGAAGCGCTTAAGGCCCGCTACGAGGGCGATTTCAACTTCGAGCCCGGCGATCGGCTCCTTAAGCTTCAACTGGAGGCTCGGGCTCCTAAGCCTTCATCGACATCTCACCCCCCTGCCACGCCGGCTGCGGCCCCCGAGCCTTACGCGGCTTTTCAGGAAGCGAGCCCTCTCTCGGTCGTGGGAGCCGCGTTCCGTAACACGCAGATTGCCATCGGCGCGTGGGACCGGCAGACAGCAGCCCAGGCGGGCGCAACCTTCCGCCTGTTCACCGAGGTATGCGGTGACCAGCCACTTGCCGCCTACAGTCGCAAGGATGCGGGTCGCTTCCGAGAGCAGGTCGAACGCCTCCCCAACGACTACGGGAAGCATCCGCGCTATCGGGGCCTCAAAGTCGATGAGATCCTCACCGCATATGGGGCGCTCACGACTACGGACCGGACGGCGGCTATCACGCAGAAGACGGTGAAGCGACACTTTTCGGCGCTCTCCACGCTATGGACCGCAGCTGTAGCGAAAGACGAGGCCGCAGCGAATATCTTCGCCGGCTTCAGGTTTACGAGCAGTCGCAAGGCGAGCGAGCAGCGCGATATGTGGGAGCGGGCCGAACTCGCCCGCTTGTTCGCGACACCAGTCTGGACGGGCTGCATGTCGCCGACCCGACGCACGACGCCGGGGACGCTCATCGTGCGCGACGAGAAGTTCTGGCTACCCCTGATCGCCGTTTTCTCCGGCATGCGTCAGGAAGAAATCTGCCAGTTGCAGGTCGAGGACATCCGGCAGGACGAGGGGGTCTGGTTCGTCGACATCAACGACCGCCCCCCGCGCAAAGTGAAGAACGTGACAGCCGTACGTCGCGTGCCGGTCCACTCCGAACTGATCCGCCTTGGCTTCCTCGCCCATGTCGATAAGCAGCGGCGCATCAAGCAGCCGCGGGTTTTTCCCGGCCTCGAACCCGGCGGGGCCGACGCACGGCTCGGCCACGCCTTCACCAAATGGTTCACGCGCTACCGCCGAGACGTTGGGATCTACCGAGTTGGGCTCGACTTCCACTCCTTCCGACACACGGCCACGACGCTCATGCATCAAGCCGGTGTAGCCACGGCCGTGATTGACCACATCACGGGTCACGCGACAGCAGGCGAGACCGCCCGATACACCAAGCGCTCGACCCTGCCGCAACTACAGGCCGCCATCGAATTGATCGCGATCGGGGTGGATTTCTCCAGTCTACACGTCAAAGCGGCTGGTTAAATCGTCTTCCAACACCTGTCCCAGATCGCCAGGGTCCGGTGAGGCGTCAGCGCCGACGCCCGCCTCGAAGCGGCTCGGGCGGTGCGTCGCCTTCAGTAGGCGTCACGAACAGTTCGCCCAACGGCACGGCCAACGCATCAGCGACCTTGTCGAGCAGGTCGACCGTCGGGTTCTCGGCCTGCCGCTCCAGACCGCCGAGATAGGCTCGGTCCACGCCGGCATCCGCCGCCAGCCGCTCCTGCGACAAGCCTTGCGCCACACGCACCCGGCGTAGGTTCCACGCGACCAGAGCCCGACCCTTCATGAGACGGATCAGCACGCGGGAGGGGCTATCTAACCACTGGCAATAGCCACACGTTACGGCTAAGCTCGTTCCACAACCTAGGGGAGATGGGACGTCCGATGCGGGTGCGCATTCACCGTGGCGCGCGCGAGATCGGCGGCTCCAACATCGAGCTGGAGCATGCTGGTGCCCGTCTCCTACTCGACCTTGGCCTGCCTCTCGACGGAGAATCGTCAGACCCCGCGTGTCATCCCGACATCGAAGGTTTGGCTGGTGGCGGCAGTCTGCTGGGCCTCGTCCTGAGCCACGGCCACCGCGACCACACCGGCCTCAGTCACCTCGCCGGGCCTGACCTGCCGGTGGCGCTCGGCGCCGCCACACTTCGTATCCTGCAGGCGGCATCCGCCTTTGTCCCTGATTGCCACGTCCCGGCCAACACCATCACGTTGACCGACCGCCAGCCGCTCACCTTCGGTCCGTTCACAGTCACGCCGATTCTCGTCGACCACTCGGCCTACGATGCCTATGCCCTGCTGGTGGAAGCTGGTGGGCAGCGCCTTCTGTACTCGGGCGACCTACGCGGGCACGGGCGCAAGGGCGCACTGTTCGAGCGCCTCCTGAGCAACCCACCGCGAGACATCGACACCTTGCTGATGGAAGGCTCCAGCCTCGGTCGGCTCGACCCGGACCGAACCTTCCCGAGCGAAAACGAGATCGAAGCGCGATTCCACGCGCTGTTCCAAGAGACGGCAGGCCTGGCACTGGTGGCAGCCTCCGCCCAGAACATCGACCGGGTGGTCTCGCTCTACCGCGCGTGCAAGCGTGCTGGCCGTACCCTCGTCATCGACCTCTACGCCGCCGAGGTCTTGGCCGCGACCGGCAATCCGCGCATCCCACAATCCGATTGGCCTGGCATCGCCGTCTTCGTGCCTCACCACCAGCGCGTCCGGATCAAACGATCCGGCCGGTTCGACTTAATCGAACGGCATGGCAGGAACCGCATCTACGCGGAGGACCTCGCCGCCATGGCACCGCGGGCCGCCCTTCTGTTCCGCCACTCGCTATTGCCCGACCTCGACCGGGCAGGGTGCCTCACCGACGCACGCGCGGTCTGGTCACAGTGGAACGGCTACCTGCGCCAACCGCGAGGGCAGGCACTCGCGGCCGACCTCGCGGCCCTTGCCGTCCCGCTCGCCCACGCCCACACTTCGGGGCACGCCAGCATCCCGGACCTCCGACGCCTCGCCGATGCGATCAGCCCGCGCTGGCTCGTACCCATTCACACCTTCGCACCCGAGCAGTTCCCGGCGCTGTTCGGACCAAGCGTGCGCATCGAACAGGACGGGACTTGGTGGGAGTGTGCAGCCGGCTCGTACCCATTCACACCTTCGCACCCGAGCAGTTCCCGGCGCTGTTCGGACCAAGCGTGCGCATCGAACAGGACGGGACTTGGTGGGAGTGTGCAGCGTGAGTGATCAGACCTCTGTGTTTCGGGTCCTGAGCCCCGGCTTCCTCGACGCCCTGGAGGCCTTGGCAGAACGCCAGGGCTGGTGGCAGGACGCGCTCGCCCACCCAGACCTGATCCTGGCCGTGCGACGCGAGGCCGTGAACGTCTATCACCGCGGCGCCTCGATCTTCCGGGTCACGTTCCCGAACGGCACTATCGCAGCGACGACGCACGCCAAGTATCTGCTGCGCCAGCGTCAGGCGACGGTTCGTCTCGACCCAGCAGGGGGCTTCGGGATCGACCCGGCCAGCGCCGTATGGACGGACTATGCCGGTCCCGCGACCTTGGCCGAGATGCTTCGGGCCGCTTCCGCACTGGCAGGCCTGGAGAAGACTGGCCTGCACCGGCTGCTGCGCAACGCCCCCAACGTGATCGATGTCGAGATTGCGCTGACGGGTTCCACACCCGGCAACACCACCACGGGGAACGACGAGCACAACAACGAGGGTGCCGAGGCCGACGCGGCGCTACTCGACGGCACGGAAGTCGCGCCCCCAACCCAGAGGCAGGACCGGCTCGACGTGGCGAGCCTGGAGGAGAGAGGCAACCCAGACGAGGCGTGGCTGGTGTTCCACGAGGCTAAGATCGCCGCGAATCCAGAACTGCGCGCCGCGCCGGACAACGTGCCAGCGATCGTTGAGCAGGTGGCGCGCTACACGGAGACCCTGACACGGGAAGCTGATCGGCTCGTCGCCGGCTACCAGGCGCTGTGCCGAGACCTCACTCGGCTCGACGCCCTGCGCCAGCGGGTGCAGGGAACCACAGGCGTATCGGAGGCCGATTTCTGGCGGCGCGATCCGTTGGCAGCAGAAGTCGCCGAGGGAAAGCGGTGTTTGCGGGTCGACCCGCGCCCACGGCTCGTCGTGTTCGGCTTCGACGCCAACCAGCGCAACGGCATCCTCGGCGGGCACCTCAACCGACTGCAGGCAGAGCCGTTCAGTCTCGCAGTCCGGGCCATCGGCAACCCGGGCGCGGGCACCAGCAACGCCTTCCGGCGACTGTAGCCAATCGCCTCGACACACTCGCAGATTGTGGATGCGACCGCCAGCCGCACCCACAATCTGCGCCCAGCTGTAAATTCCGAGGGGGGTCTACGTGAATCCCTAGTCCCGGCTCGTTCGAGCCCCGACGGGACTTCGTCATCATGTCGCTGCCCACCCTCGCACTCACCCGCGGCACCTTCCATGCCGCCCTGTTGGCGCTGCTGTGCGTTACCGAACCCGCCCAGTCCGAACCGCGGCTGGAGGGCCGCTTCCAGGGTCGCGGCGAGGGGATCCTCACCCTGCGCGTCGCGGACGTTTCGACCGACCAAAACCGGCCCGAGTACTACGTCACCACCGACACCGCCGTGCCGAACGAGTGCACCGGCAGCGTGGGTGGACTGGCCACCCTGATCAATCCCGGCACCCTGCGACTGCGCCAGAAGGGTGAGGGCAGCGAGCAGATCTGCGAGGTGACGCTGCGCTTCAGCCCCGATCGCAGCCGCGTGACGATGTCGGCGCAGAGCTGCAGCGACTACCACGGAATGTCCTGCGATTTCGCCGGAGCGCTCAAGCGCCGCTGATCCGGACTAGGACCAAGCGTGACCACAGCCGCGCTCGCCCACTGACGCGACTGGCCGCCCCTCCGGTCAACCCTCTCTCCTGCCTCCAAAATGGAACCGCCTCATGCGCACCCTGCTGCCGCGTGCAACCCTGACGCTTGCCCTGCTCCTTGCCGCCCCGGCGGCCCACGCCAATCCGCCGGTCGACGAGACAAAGGCGGGGCTGTGCCTCGACCTTAAGGTCGACGGCCAGGTTCGTCGCTGCAACCACGACTTCCGGCTCGTCCACGACGGCCAGGGCGAGATCACACTCGTCACCGGCTACGACGAGGCCAAGGCCGGCGTGAAGACGGTGGTGGCGTTCGCGACCGCCCAGGCACCCGACATGGAGAACGCTTACGGCTACGCCCTGCGCCTGACCTCGGTGACGCTGATGCCGGTGGGGAACCCCGACAGCCAACGGCATTGGCCGGCTACCGGCCTGTGCTTCATTGTCAAGCCGAACCCGGTGCGGGCGGGGACAACGCCGATCAAGCAGGACATCGTCATCCTGTGCACGGCCCACCTCACCGACACRGCCGCCCGTGTTCGCCGCTTCGACTGGAAGTTCGTGTTTTGACGATGCCCCACGAGCACCCCCAGCACCATGATTGGAGCGGCCCCATGCACAGACCTAGGATACGAAAGCTCGCGGCCCTCCTCGCCTGCCTGAGCCTGACGCCTGCACCGACCAACGCGGCCGAGCTGATCTCCGGGCGTTGCCACATGGGTTTCTGCAGCTGGTTCAGCGTCGAGGAGAAGGATCTGGCCGGCACCGCGAAGGCGGGGGCGTTGTTCAAGGTCGTGCTCAAGGGCTGGCAGTCCCACCATCCGGACGGCAACTACGCCCGCAAGACGCCGCGGCAGGGCGGGCAAGCGAGAACCAGCTACGTCTTCTGCTCCAAGTCGAAGCCGGCACTGATCAATCGCGATGAACAGGGCCGCTCGGCCGCGGAGTACCTATCGATCAACGCCGCGTTCGGACCGCCGGGCGTGCTGGAGACGGCGACGACAATCTACTTCGCCGTCTGCCATGCGATCGGCGCAGGCAGCCGAGAGGATATCACCGACCTTGCCCGACGCTTCGGCTATCCCGAGCAGGAGGGGGAAGGACCGGCGGAGACGCCGATCGCACGGCCCGAGGACATCCTGAGGCCATGAGTACCACCCACCGGTCAGAGAGACATTCCATGCACCTCGCGGCTGAACGCAGACCGGAATGCCCGGAGCAAAAGGCGGCGACCGTACCGTCGGTCGGCATCTTTTGGGGCGTGCCGGAGGATGGCAGAATCGTGCTCGTCACCCACCACACCCCCCTGGCGGAAGCGGAAAGCTACGGCGACTGCCTCACCCATCCCCACGGGCACAGCGAGGTCTGGGAGGGATGGCGCCGGCTCGGAGCCACGATTCTGCGCCGCCAGGGCCTGCCCACCGCGATTGCCGCCCACGAATACGAGGTCTTCCCGCGCGGACGTGTCGTCTACATGCGGCCGGCCGGGATGTTCACCCTCTATGCCGACCGGCGGCTACAACGGCCAGAGACCGTCGCCGAACTCATCCGGCGATTTGGACTGACCGAACAGCGCCACGTCGTGCGCTCAGACGCACACTACTGCAGCTGAGCCCAAGGCAGAGGAGCGCCCTCAAGGGAACCTTCGCCGACTTCATGGTGCACGTCCTCCCGCCATGCCCGCCACTACCTCCCATTTGGTCAGCGAAATAAAGGTCACAGGTTCGCGACGGGAAGTACGCCTACCGTCTCGCACACATCCAAGAAAGATGCCCAAAATAGACCAGGCTAAGTGTTTGAAACTTGAGCGGTCCGCGCAAACATCTTCTGCCCGGATGGTGCCATCGCGGACATCCGCGAGCTGTAGCTCAGCCCCGACGCGGACCGTCTTACCTGCGGCACCCAAATCAGCTGCCATATGGGAAACTTCGATACCGCTTTACGCCAGAAGCGGAAGCTGGTGTTGCGCCCGGAAGCGGACGTCTTGTTGCGGAGGGTTGGCTGTCCGGTGTCGACCCATCTCAGACATTCAGGGCGTCCGCTTTCGGCTACACGGCCCTAGCAACCAGTTTGGCGATCGCCCCCATGACCTGCAGAAGCTGGACCGGTTTCCCCAGGCGTTCAGCATCTGCGAACTCGGCCGAGACGAACTCCTGATCGTAACGAGTAGCAAACACGATTGCTCTAATAGTGAACTACCGGGACGGGCACGATCCGGCCGGACGCGTCCACCAGCACGATCTCAATGCCGGCCTCGGCCGAACGCTTTGAAAGCTTCTCTGCCAGAGCCAGCGTCGTCGGCGTGTTCGGCACGACCGCGAACTGTCGGCGGCCGGGGTGCTTTTCGACCGCCATGGACAGGCCGACCGCCTCGCACAAACCCTTTCGCAGACGGGACAGTTGGCCCGAATGCCGGCTGTTAACCACGCCGCCCTTACATTCAGCGACGTAGCCCTGCCCGAGGTGATCCGCCAGGACGTCGCCGATGCCAGACTTAGGGTTGATCAACACCGTTCGTCCGTCTGCATGCCTGTAGATGCCGGCGTAGAGCTTGGTGCCCGTCGTGGATTCGTGGGCGAAGCCCTGACCGGCCAGCCAGCCCTCGAAATCGAATTGCTTGGCGTGCTCGCCGTCGGGATGGATTGCTACGTGCATTAAGCCTACGACGGTCGTCAGAAGGTGCATGGCGAACGCCACCTGTACAGCGCCTTCGGTCAGGTGGTCCTCGACGCCGCCCTCCGCCTTAGAGGCTCGATCCGCGCTGGGCGTGTGCTTCTTGATCAGGCCATCGTACATGACGTTAAAAACACCGGGACAGGAACATGGCTACGAAGGCACACCACAGGTTCGTTCAGCGAATCGAGACCTACAACAACGACCTAGAACTGTGCGATTTGCTGGTCCGCCAATTTCTGGCAATGCCGAACAGCAATACGACGGTGGCCGCGTTGCTCAGCAGCACGCCCCAACGACATGCCCATCTCGGACGGACTACGAATACAAAGAAATCTCGTGAGGTGCTGGGCAATCACCTGAAGACTACGATTCACGGCTCTTTTATCAAGGACATATTCGAGGATTTCTCCGCCTTCCTGTCCGACACGATGACGAGAGCGGCGATGAAGGGCATTGATCCCGACCGCTTCATCGGCAACGTGAAGATCGAGATCCATGTGGCTGACCTCCTCAAGACTGGCAACTGGGACGACGCCGTCAAAATGATCTCCGATGCCCTGTTCCGCAAGTTAGAGAACGAACGGAACACACGGGATCTGATCACCAAGGCGAGCATCAGGCTCGACCTTCAGCTCAACGCGGCTACCCTCGACGCGGCGATGCCGTATCTGGATGCCCGGCACATGCTGGTCCATCAGGACGGCAAGGCCGACGATAAATACCGTCGCGACTATGTCGCCGTTCCACTCAGAAACAACAAGATCATGCTGGACGACGCCTTCGTGGTCGAGGCGAGACGCACCGTCATGGAACTGGCGGCGCACTTCGACCAGTGCGTGATCCAAGCAAACTTAGTGCGGCCCCAGGACATGCACGGCGGTCGCTGATCGACCCGACTCGGAAGCTCAGGGGGTCGGCTCAAAGGCAAAATTGTCGGTCTCGGTAGGCCGTAGCGGGTCGAAAGCGAGCAGCTCGCTTACTGGTTGGCGGTGGGGCGGAGCGACGTGCGACACCGGCAGGTGATGCGGTTGCGCCATGGCTTGTACTTCCGTCTTTCACCGGTTGTTATGAAACGGTCTCTAGCGCGATGGGGGCCAAAGACAAACGCTTCCCCGTCTGAGTGAGTGCAGTAGGTGATGATTGAGCCAACTCATCCGAATCCAGCCAGTCATCAGCACTATGTTCCGGAGTTCTATTTGAAGCGCTTCGCCAGTGATGCCGAGCGCCTCAAGATATCAACCTTCACACGAAGGCATACCAATGTGATAGAGGAGGACAGATCTATTGAATATACCTGTGCAGAGAGAAGGATCTACCGCGACAGGGAGGAGGATATATCCCGACTCGAAAATATCATACAGCGATCGGCGGCGTGGACCCTCTCCATCGCCGGTCAGCGCGGGCCTTTGTCTGAAAGCGATGCGAGGGATCTTTACAGGACGGTGAACCACTTCTCAGTCCGCACGCCGTTGTCCAGAGGCTTTCTCCAGCGCATGGTCAAGCAGGGCGCTGATCTCACCCCTCTGGGAAGCGACCTGGATGATGCATTCGAAAACATGTCGAGTGCCTACGAGGTGTGGGACCGTATGTTCCATCTCACCTCCGTGAGGATCCTGCATACCAGCGCTGATCTTCTAACATCAGCCTTCCCAACTTCGTCGTTTGAAGAAGGATTGGATGTCGATGGAGTCGTCTTTCCATATCACGTCACTATGGCTATCGACCGGCGTGTACTCGTACACGTAATGGTCAGAAGCTTTGATCTTAATGATCAGGTGAAGCAAAATTTCTGGATTGCTCCTGCCGACGACCAGATCGTTTTGAGGCACAATCTCGCACAGATCGCACGCTTCATTGGATCGGGTGATGTCGAGTATCTCGTCCACACTGGGGGATTATCTACAGAATTAGTCCATCGATGTCTAACTGCCCTTGGATGGACCTCCAACGCGAGGCGCCCTGGTCGGAGGGTATTTACGAAGGCAGCAGGCCCGCATCCTGACAACGTCGCAGGCGGAAAGTTGACCGGATAATGCCGACGCAGGAGCCGTCCTTGGCCAGATGCGGAGTGTCTGCTTCTAGACGAAAGGCCGAGGTCCGGTTGCCACCCAATCCGGTCTTTGACGCTTGTCAGGCCATTGTTGCACGGTGGGCATCCTAAGTAAGGCGCCGCGCTTTCACGGATACGGCCGCGTGCCTACATAGCTCTCGTGCCCGTCCTCCTAGCGCTTGGCGCAGCCCTCCTGTTCGGTCTGGTGTTCGGCCCCCAGTGGTGGGTGCGGCGGGCGATGCAGCAACACGCCACCGAGCGGCCGGACTTGCCCGGAACCGGCGGCGAGCTCGCCCGCCATCTGCTCGATCTGGCGCGGCTAGAGCACGTGCTCGTCGAGATCGCGCCAGCCGACCACTACGATCCGGTCGCGAACGTCGTGCGGCTGTCGCCGGGGAATCATGACGGCCGCTCGATCACGGCGGTCGCGGTCGCGGCGCACGAGGTCGCTCACGCGCTCCAGCACGCGGCAGGGGACCGGCTCCTCGCGGCGCGGGTGAGGTTCGCCCCGGTTGTGCAAGGCTTCGAGTTCGCCGCGGCCTTGGTGATGATGACCGCTCCTGTGGTGCTCGCCTTCGTCCATTCGCCTGCCCTGCTCGCCCTGCAGGTGGGTATCGGCATCGCGCTCCTCGGCATTCGCGTCCTGTTCCACTTCCTGACGCTGCCCGTCGAACTCGATGCGAGCTTCCGCCGGGCCCTGCCCATCCTGGAGACGGGTCGCTACCTCGACGCAGGCGACATGCCCGGCGCCCGCACCGTACTACGCGCCGCCGCCCTCACGTACGTGGCCTCGTCCCTCGTGGCGCTCGTAAGCATTGCCCGCTTTCGGCGGCTCCTTCCGTTCTAGAAGCTCTGAGGCAAGCGTCCGATTTTCTGCCCCGCACAGCTGGAAGCGCACCGTCTCCTTTCGACCAGACCAGAACTGCTGCGTCGTACCTTTGTCGGAAAGCCAGGAACTGGGTGCGGCGGCCTACGGGGGCCGCCGCGGTGAGCGTCAGATGTCGGTCTGCTCCGACATCACCAGCGCGTCGTCCGCTTCGATGCCGAGGTAGCGCACCGTGCTCTCCAGTTTCGTATGCCCCAAGAGCAGCTGGCAGGCCCGTAGGTTGCCCGTCCGCCGGTAGATCAGCGCGACTTTCGTCCGCCGCAGGCTGTGCGTGCCGTACCCCGCCGGGTCGAGGCCAATCAGCGCCACCCACTCATCGACGAGCCGGCCATACTGGCGCGTCGTAAGGTGCCTGCCCGTGTGTTTCGGCGTGCAACTTTGACCCCGTGAGGTGGGGGATCGGCGTCCAATTCTGACCCCCTAACCTCGTTCTCGCAGACTGCTCTCCGGTACGG
>NZ_LMRC01000036.1:0-167750 GCF_001425565.1 Methylobacterium sp. Leaf466
CGATCATCTCCCGCCGCACCGCATCGGCCACAGCCTGCAACTCGCCCTCGGGCAGGGCCCGCAGCGACGACGTCTCGACAAGACCGTCCAGAATCGAGGTATCCATCGCCACCAATGCTCTATCCGCTCGTTCGCTTGTCCCTCGCTCGTTCGCGAGGGGTCCAAGCCATAAAAACCATACCGCGCAAGCGTCGCCGCAGGGCACGATCGACGTTGCTTTGCGATATCCATACCGATATCGCCAGTGTTTGGCACGCGGGGCCCGCCACGGGCTCCCGCCGTACCCCATGCATCTGCCGTAACCCATGCATCCGGCGACGAAACGCGACCGACGTGGCCACTCTACCCGATCGCACGTCGAGGCGGCAGTTAAGGATGTGTGACGCGCCGATCAACGTCGACATGCACTTTTCCGCAACCTGTGCTTTCCGCACCGCGACGGGGCAGGCCATGATCCGCACGCTCGCCTTGGTCCTCCTCGCCGGCGCCTGGCTCGCCCCTTCGCCCGGCCGCGCCGCCTCTGACATCGTCATTCCGGCCATCCGCTTGACGCCGCCCCCGCCCGTCGATCGGCAGGTCGCCCCGTTCGAGGGATCGCTCGGGCGGCCCTGCGGCTATCGCTGGCGCGCCACGCCGTCGGGCACGCGCAAGGTGCGGGTCTGCTTCTGACGCCCCCGTCCTTCCCGAGCCGATGGGCCACGATGCTCAGGGCCGGCGTGGTGGCGGCGCTGCTCGCCTGCAGTCTGCCCGCCACGGCGGCCGAGACCTGCCCGGTATTCTTCCTCGACGGAACGCAGCCCGTCCTCTCAAACCCGAAACTGCGCGGCGAGACGGTCCCGTTGTGCTTCTCGGCTTTTGCCGTCCTGCATTCCGGCATCGCGCGGACGCCGCTCTACGCCGCCCAGAGCCTCACCCGCGCGAGCGTGGCCGCGGCCCGCACGATCGACCGGGTCGATGCCTTCCACGACGAGGACCGCCTCCCCGCGACCATGCGGGCGCGCCTCGACGACTACGTCCGCAGCGGCTTCGACCGCGGTCACCTGGCGCCGGCCGGCGACATGCCGACCGGGGCGGCACAGGCCGAATCCTTCAGCCTCGCCAATATCGTGCCCCAGGACCGCAGCGTGAACCGCAACCTGTGGGCGGGCATCGAGGAAGCCGTGCGGCGCCTGGCCACCGAGCGCGGCACCCTCTTCGTCGTCACCGGCCCGGTGTTCTCGGGCGCCACGGTGACGAGCATCAACGGCCGGGTGCTGGTTCCGACCGACCTGTTCAAGGCGGTCTACGATCCCCGGCGCCGGGAGGGGGCGGCCTATCTCGTTCCCAATCGCGCCGACGGCGAATGGCGCCAGGTCCCGCTCGTCGAGCTCGCCGCCCTGACCGGTGTCGATCCGTTTCCGAGCCTGTCGCCTACGGCCAAGGCGCAGGTCATGACGTTGCCCGAGCCCCGGACCTACGACCGGTCGCGCGAGCGTCGCGGCGAGGATCCGCTCACCGCCTGGTTGGAGCGGCAGATCGAACGCCTGCTCAGGTCCCTGTGGCGGGAGTTGATGCGGGCGATCTTTTGACTTCGACGGCCTGGTCGCGGCCGTCGACATGGAAGCCGGTTTTGCTCGAGACAGGACAGCCCCGATGCAGGAACCCGATGGACACGACGCCTTCGTTCCCTTCGCCGACGATGCGACGGTCCGCCAGATCGCGGCGTTCTCCATCGAGAACGGCACGACAGCGATCGCCCTTCACGGTGGGCTCGACATCACCCGGGACCGCCACGGTCTCGCCCGGGCCAGGGAGCTGAAGGCGATCCTCGACGCGATCGTGGCGCATCTGTCCGAGCAGGATCTCCCCGAGGCCGTCGTCGAGGAGCGCCCGGCGAGCCGGACGGTTCCGAACCCCTTCGCGGGGACCTGACCGGGCGCGCACCCATGCCCTCGCCCCTGTGCCGTAGGCCCGCCTTGCCGCGGGCGGGGCGCCCTGATACTCGCTGGACCATATCATCAGCGCGAGCGGTGCGGGCACGGCGGGCACCGGTTTTGCGGACCGCCGATCGCGCCGCGCATCGCCGGATGTCGCATAAGCCTGCGACCGACGGCGAGCAACCGACAAGGACAGCCTCATGGCCCGCGAATTCATCTACCACATGAAGGGCCTGACCAAGTCCTACCTTGGTGGCAAGAAGGTCCTCGACAACGTCAACCTGTCCTTCTACCCGGATGCCAAGATCGGCGTGCTCGGGATCAACGGATCGGGCAAGTCGACGCTGCTCAAGATCATGGCCGGCCTCGACAAGGACTGGACCGGCGAGGGCTTCGTCGCGCAGGGCGCGCGCGTCGGCTACCTGCCGCAGGAGCCCCACCTCGACCCCGACAAGAGCGTGCGCGAGAACGTGATGGAGGGCGTCGCCGAGAAGCAGGCGCTGCTCGACCGCTACAACGATCTCGCGATGAACTACTCCGAGGAGACGGCGGACGAGATGACCGCCCTCCAGGACAAGATCGAGGCGGCCAACCTGTGGGAGCTCGACTCCAAGGTCGATCAGGCCATGGAGGCGCTGGGCTGTCCCGGCGACGAGCAGCCCGTGGCCACGCTCTCGGGTGGCGAGCGCCGCCGCGTCGCCCTGTGCAAGCTCCTGCTGTGGGAGCCCGAACTGCTGCTGCTGGACGAGCCCACCAACCACCTCGACGCCGAGACGGTGAATTGGCTGGAAGGGCACCTCAAGCAGTATCCCGGCGCGATCCTGATCGTGACCCACGATCGCTACTTCCTCGACAACGTCACCGGCTGGATCCTCGAGCTCGACCGGGCCCGCGGCTATCCCTACGAGGGCAACTACTCGGCCTGGCTGGTGCAGAAGCAGAAGCGCCTCGCCCAGGAGGGCCGCGAGGACATGGCCCGCCAGCGCGCGATCAACCGCGAGCAGGAGTGGATCTCGGCCTCGCCGAAGGCCCGCCAGTCGAAGTCCAAGGCCCGTATCACCCGCTACGACGAGCTGGTGGCCAAGCAGAACGACAAGATCGACGCCTCGGCCCAGATCGTGATCCCGATCGACGAGCGGCTGGGCAACAATGTCATCGAGTTCACCAACCTCAACAAGGCGTTCGGCGACCGCCTGCTGATAGAGGACCTGTCGTTCAAGCTGCCGCCCGGCGGCATCGTCGGGGTGATCGGCCCCAACGGCGCCGGCAAGACGACCCTGTTCAAGATGATCACCGGCCAGGAGAAGCCCGACGGCGGCACGATCTCCGTGGGTGAGACGGTCCACCTCGGCTACGTCGACCAATCGCGCGATGCCCTCGATCCCAATGCCACCGTCTGGCAGGAGGTCTCGGGCGGCAACGACATCATTTATTTCAACAAGCGCGAGATCAATTCCCGCGCGTATTGCGCGGCCTTCGCCTTCAAGGGCGGCGATCAGCAGAAGAAGGTCGGCACGCTCTCGGGCGGCGAGCGCAACCGGGTGCACCTCGCCCGCACCCTCAAGGGTGGCGCCAACGTGCTGCTGCTGGACGAGCCCACCAACGACCTCGACATGGAGACCCTTCGGGCGCTCGAAGAGGCGCTGGAGGATTACGCGGGCTGCGCCGTCATCATCAGCCACGATCGCTGGTTCCTGAACCGCATCGCGACCCACATCCTCGCCTTCGAGGGCGACAGCCACGTCGAGTGGTTCGAGGGCAACTTCTCGGATTACGAGGAGGACAAGAAGCGCCGCCTCGGGCTCGATTCGATCATGCCGAAGAAGCTGAAGTACAAGAAGTTCTCCCGTTAGGGACAGTCGCGAGGCCTGGGCTCGACCCGGGCCTCGCGGTCGCCGGTCAGGCGGCGAGGCTCGCGAACAGGCCGCGCCCGTCGGTGCCGCCGACGAGATCCTCGACGAAGTTCTCCGGGTGCGGCATCAGCCCGAGCACGTTGAAATTCTCCGAGTAGATGCCGGCGATGGAGTTGAGCGAGCCGTTGCGGTTGGCATCGACGCTGAGCGCGCCCGTGGCGTCGCAATAGCGGAACGCAACCCGCCCCTCGCCCTCCACCCGCGCGATCGTCTCGGGGTCGGCGAAGTAGTTGCCTTCGCCGTGCGCGACGCAGACGTCGATCACCTGATCCTTGGCATAGGCCGAGGTGAAGCGGGTATCGGCCCGCTCGACGCGCAGCAGCTGGCGATGGCAGATGAAGCGCCGGTCGACGTTGCGCATCAGCACGCCCGGCAGCAGGCCGGATTCGCACAGGATCTGGAAGCCGTTGCAGATGCCGAGGACGAGGCCGCCGCGTGCCGCATGGCCGCGCACCGCGTCCATCGCCGCGGCGCGGCCGGCGATGGCGCCGCAACGCAGGTAGTCTCCATAGGAAAACCCGCCCGGGAGCACGGCCAGGTCGGTTCCTGGCGGAAGCGTCGTCTCGGTGTGCCAGACGGTGACGACATCGGCTCCGGCGAGGCGCAGGGCACGCGCCACGTCCGCCTCGCGATTGGAGCCGGGAAAGACGACGATCGCGGCGCGCATCAAACGATCTCGATCGCGTAGTCTTCGACCACGGTGTTGGCCAAAAGCTTCTCGCACGCCTGCCGCAGGGTCGTCTCGGCGGCGGCGCGATCCGTCCCCGCGAGCTCGATATCGAAGACCTTGCCCTGGCGTACCCCGCCGATGCCTTCGAGCCCGAACGACGACAGGGCCGCCTCGATCGCCTTGCCCTGCGGATCGAGGACGCCGGTCTTCAGGGTGACGACGATACGAGCTTTCATGGGCGGGCTTTCATGGGCAACGGGGTCGAGCCCCGTGAGGGAAGCTGCCCTGCCGGATAGTCAAGAACCCTGCGCCTGGCAACGCGAGTGCCGCACCGGGGCGGCAGCGTCAGTGGGACGGGCGGGCTGTCCGGATCGGCTCGATCGACGTGGCGCGGCGCCACAACTGGACCATGATCCAAACGGCCACCAGGCTGAACAGGACCATCAACACATGCCCGACGCGGTCGCCGAGATCGAGCAGGCCCGCCAGCGCCCAGCCGGACGCGATCGCCACGGCGAAGACTTCGGTTCCGACCAGCACCATCATGCTGACGATCGTGATCAGATTGCGCGTATTCACGGCTGAACGTTCCTCGGCAGACACTGACGAAGCCTCCCGAAGGGTTCTTCGCTCCGGGTCGGCTTATCGCACGGCACGGGCCCGGCGCAACGCCGGACCCGGTCGCCCTTGGGTCATCGCGGCGCGCGCTTGGCCAGGATGCGCTGGAGCGTACGCCGGTGCATGTTGAGACGCCGCGCGGTTTCCGACACGTTGCGGCCGCACAATTCGTAGACGCGCTGGATGTGTTCCCAGCGCACCCGGTCGGCCGACATCGGGTTCTCCGGAGGGTCGGCCCGCTCGCCGGGCTGCGCCATGAGCGTCCCATGGATCTCGTCCGCATCGGCCGGTTTGGCGAGATAATCGAACGCACCGAGTTTGACGGCGGTCACGGCGGTGGCGATGTTGCCGTAGCCGGTCAGGATCACGCCGCGGGCGTCGGGCCGCAGGTCCTTCAGTCGCGCGATCACGTCCAGGCCGTTACCGTCGCCGAGGCGCATGTCGATCACGGCGAAGGCCGGCGCCCTCGCGTCGACGGCGGCGACGCCCTCGGCCACGCTTTCGGCGACCTGGACATGGTAACCGCGCAACTCCATCGCCCGAGCGAGCCGGGTCGAGAAAGGCTTGTCGTCGTCTACGATGAGCAGGCTGCGATCGGAAAAAGCAGCCAAAGGATCGTTCTCGGCCAATGTCACCGGATCGGCGCTCGGCATTCCACCTTGCGTCAGCATCTGACGCTCCTCCACATTCCAACTGGTCACGAGACCTTTATATAGGCGCCGCTCCGCGTTCGATCAGGGGTGAATGCTGAACCGCGCCAAATTCATTGTGCGCAACCGTATCGCGCTCGAAGATATGGCGCGCCCAGGAAATCCGCACCATCGCCCCCGTCCTCGGTTGGCCGGCCGCATCGTGGCTCGACAGGTTCGACAGGAGAAGCTGGGCGCCGGATCGCTCGATCAGCGTCTTGGCGATGAACAGCCCGAGGCCGAGCCCGGCACCGGCCTCGCTGCCCTCGCGCGATTTGTCGCGGCTTCGAGTGGTCACGTAGGGTTCGCCCGCCCGGAGCAGGACTTCGCTCGAGAAGCCGGGTCCGTCGTCGCGGATCTCGAGGGAGACCTTGTCGTAGGTCCAGCGGGCCTCGATCGCGACCCGTGTCTGCGCAAAGTCGATGGCGTTGTCGACGATGTTGGCGAGCCCGAACATGATGCCGGGGTTGCGGCGGCAGACCGGCTCCGGCCCCTCGCCTTCGGTGGTCACGTCGAGGGCGATGCCCATCGCGCGCTGGGGTGCCACCAGCTCTTCGACGAGGTGGCGCAGGCTCACGGTCTGGAGGAAGCCGCCCTCGTCGCCGTCGAGGGACGTGAGCTTCGACAGGATGCCACGGCAGCGATCGACCTGATCGCGCAGGAGCGCCAAATCCTCCTGCACCGATGGCGAGGCGGAGGCGCCGAGCTGACGGGTCAGCTCGCGGGTGACGACCATGATGGTCCCCAGCGGCGTGCCGAGTTCGTGGGCCGCCGCCGCCGCCAGTCCGTCGAGCTGCGAGAGGTGCTGCTCGCGGGCGAGGACGAGTTCGGTAGCGGCCAGCGCCTGGGCGAGCTGGCGCGTCTCCTCGGAGACCTTCCAGGCGTAGACCCCGGTGAACGCCGTGCCGAGCAGGATCGCGGTCCACACCCCCGAGACGTAGAGGAACGGCAGTTCGAGGCGGCCGTCGCTGAACCAGGGCAGGGGACGGTGGACCAGGGCGAGCAGGGTCGCCAGGCCCACCGCCAGCAGCCCGAGGGCCAAAGTGCGCTCGGGCGGCAGGGCTGTGGCCGAGATGAGCACCGGCGCGAGGAACAGCAGGGAGAACGGGTTCTGCAGGCCGCCGGTGAGGAACAGGAGGGCCGCGAGCTGGATGATGTCGAAGGCGAGCAGAAGCGCCGCCGAATCGTCGCTGAGGCGGTAGCTCGCCGGAAAGCGGATGCGCAGGGCGAGGTTGAGCCACGACGAGGCCGCGATGACGAGGAAGCACCACCCGAACGGCAGCGGAAGGCCCAGCCCGAATTGGGCCCCGACGACGGCGGCGCTCTGCCCGGTGATCGCCAGCCACCGCAGGCGAACGAAGGTGTCGAGCCGCAGGTGGCGCGCGTTGCGGGAAAAACCGCTGGAACTCATGTCCGTCATCTCGAAGAAGACGATAGCGCCGGCCGGTGTTCCGTAAAGCCTCGCGATCGGTGTTTCGGTGAAGCAGGGCCTCGCCGCATGCGCCCGGGCGAGGCGGGAGAATGAGGCTTCCCTGTCGTCGGCGCGATGGAAGCGGCCTTTCCGGACGGCTAAGAGTCTCTCACGAGACTCCCGTCGCGCCGTCGTGCACGGGGAGGAAGCTCCCGGCGATCGGGAGATCTGTGAGGGACTTGAAGCCGGCCCCATGCGACTCCCGTTCCGACGCCCGCCGGCTCCCGACCCGGACCACATCGAGATCCAGCACGAGGATGCGGCCCTGCGCATCGCCCTGCGCCGGCGCGCCTCCGCCCGCCGGTTGACCCTGCGCGTCAGCCACGCCACCGGCGAGGTGGTGATGACGCTGCCGGCCAGGACCGCCATCGCTACGGCGCAGAAGTTCGCCGCCAGCCACCGCGACTGGATCGCGCTTCGGCTCGCCAAGGTTCCCGAACGCATCGCCCTGGAGGCCGGTGCCATGCTGCCACTGCGCGGCGTCCCGCACCGGATCGTGCATCGCGGCACCCGCAGTGCCGCCACCGCGGCCGTCCTGATCGAGGACGAGCCGGCCATCGCCGTCTCGTGCGAGGCGCCGCATGTGGGCCGGCGGGTCCGCGATTTCCTCGACCGCGAGGTCCGCAAGGACCTGAACGTGGCGGTCGCGGCCTATGCGGCCGCCCTCGGCCAGGCGCCGCGCCGGCTCACCGTGCGCGACACCCGCAGCCGCTGGGGGTCCTGCACGGCGGCGGGCGATCTCAACTTTTCCTGGCGGCTGATCCTCGCGCCGCCCGTGGTGCTCGATTACCTCGTGGCCCACGAGATGGCTCACCTGCGCGAGATGAACCACTCGTCCCGGTTCTGGGCGCTGCTGAACGACCTCTGCCCTCACGTCGAGGAGGCCGAGGCCTGGCTCAAGCGCCACGGCACGGCGCTGCACCGCTACGGCTGAGCGGACTCCGGCGGAGAGGGAAAGCCAGGCAGGGCCCCGAGGGCCGGATGTCCGAACGCCATGGCCTTGAACAGGCGCCCCATGCCGGTGCGGCCGGTCTCGGTGAGGCGCATGACGGCCGCCTCGATCGCCTCGGCCTGCGCCGGGGTCGCCCGGAGCTTGAGGCGGTCGGCCCTCGCGCGGAGCCCGAGGGCGAAGAGGAAGTCGCGCTGGTCGATCGCCGCATGGACGGCGGCCCCCTCGCCGGCGGCCGCGGCCGCCAGGGCGGCGAAATCGACGTGGGTCGTCAGGTCGGCCTCTCCCGGATCTCGAAGCGGATCGACGAAGCGGTGCCCGGAGACCGCCTGGAACGAGTCGCCGAAGCCGGGGCGTGCATGGCCGTAGTCGATCACGAGCACCGCGCCGCCGCCCCGCACCCGCGCGGCGGACAGGTGCCGGACGACGTCGAGGGCGGCGCCGGGCAGGGTGAGGACGACACCGACGGGCGCGGCCGCGGTCAAGCGAGGGTCTGGCTCGGCGGCGAGCCCGAAGGCGAGCCCGGTACCGGCCGCATCGAGACCCACGAGCCGCTCGCACCAGCCGCGCTCGGTCCGTTGGAACTGGCGCACCGGCAGGGCATCGAAGAACTCGTTGGCGACGACGATGGCCGGGCCCTCGGGCAGGGTCTCGACGCTCTCGTGCCAGGTCGGTGCATGGGCATGGAGGCATGTCGCCTGGATCGCCCTCAGGGTCGGGCTGGTCTCGACGAGGTGAAGGTCGACAGCCGCGTCGGGGGCGACCCGGCGCAACGCGCGCAGCGCATCGGCCATCAGGGTCCCGCGGCCGGGCCCGAGTTCGACGATCGCGAGGGCGGCGGTGGCCGCCGTCATCGCGCCGACGGACGCGATCCACAGCCCGATGAGCTCGCCGAACATCTGGCTGATCTCGGGCGCGGTGACGAAATCGCCCCGCGCCCCGAGGGGGTCGCGGGTGCGGTAGTAGCCGTGGACGGGGTGGGACAGGCAGAGCGCCATGTAGCGGTCGAGCCCGATCGGCCCGGCGGCGGCGATCTCGTCGCGCAGCTCGGCCAGGAGCGGCGTCGTCACCTGGCCACGCCGTCAGGCCGCATCGACCCCTCGCCGGTCTCGCGCGGGCGGGTGACGCCGCGCAGGGCCATGACGATGGCGACGATGCCGACGAGCGCCATCGGGATGCACAGCACCATGCCCATGGTGATGCCGCCGCCGAGGAACGAGACCTGCGATCCGAACAGATAGCCGAGCTGGCGGTCCGGCTCGCGGAAGAACTCGCACAGGGTGCGCGCCACGGCGTAGCCCAGGACGAAGATCCCGCTCTGGAGACCGGGCCGCCGGAACCCGAAGCGATAGGCGCAAAACGCCATCACGAGGAATAGCAGGGCGCCCTCGGTGGCGGCCTCGTAGAGCTGGCTCGGGTGTCGCGGCAGGGGGCCACCGGAGGGAAACACGACGGCATAGGCGAAATCCGGCGCGATCCGCCCCCACAGCTCCCCGTTCACGAAGTTGGCGATCCGCCCGAAGAACAGCCCGATCGGCACCACCACCGCGGCCAGGTCGAACAGGGCGAAGGCGCGAATGCCGCGGCGTCTGGCGAAGAGAAGCATCGCCAGCACCGCTCCGGCGAAGCCCCCGTGGAACGACATACCGCCGTTGCGGATGGCGAAGATCTCCATCGGATCGTCGAGGTAGAGGGGCAGATTGTAGAACAGCACGTAGCCGAGGCGTCCGCCAAGAACGACGCCCAGTGCCACCCACACGATGAGGTCGTCGATGTCGGTCAGGCTCGGGCGGCTGAGGCCGCCCCAGAGGCCCGTCCTAGCAACGAGGCGACGGGCGTAGAACCAGCCGCCCAGGAGGCCGACGATGTAGGCGAGGGCGTACCACTTGATGGTGATCGGCCCGATCGCCACCGCCACGGGGTCGATGGCCGGGAACGGCATGGCTAGCAACGGCGGCATCACGCGGGGCTCCCCGGGGGAGGGCGCATTGGACGTGGCGGGCGCCCCGCGTCAACCCTGAGGCGTCCTCCCCGTCGTGCCTGTTGCGGTGCTCAGGCGGCGCGGACCGTCGACAGGAACTGCCCGACCTCGGCGCGGAGCCGGTCGGACTGGCGCGAGAGGTCGTCGGAGGCCTGCATCACCAGGGCCGTGGAGGCGCCGGCATCGGCGGCGGCGCGCGCCACCTCCTCGATGTCTGCGCTCATCCCGGCGGTGCCGGAGGAGGCCTGGCCCATGTTGCGCACGATCTCCCGCGTGGTCAGGCCCTGCTCCTCCACCGCGGCGGCGATGCTGGTGGTGACCGCGCTCATGCTCTCGATCCGGGCGACGATACCCTGGATGGCGCCCGCCGCCCCGCCGGTGGCGGCCTGGATCGCATCGACCTGCTGGCCGATCTCGGCGGTGGCACGGGTGGTCTGCTCGGCGAGATTCTTGACCTCGGCGGCCACCACCGCGAAGCCGCGCCCGGCCTCGCCGGCGCGGGCCGCCTCGATGGTGGCGTTGAGGGCGAGCAGGTTGGTCTGCGAGGCGATCTGGGAAACCATGCCGACGACGTCGCCGATCCGGGTCGCCGCGGCCGAGAGGTCGCGCATGGTCTGGGCGGTCTGGTTCGCCTGCCCGACGCTGGTGCGCGACATCTCCGCGGCCTGCTCGACCTGACGGCCGATCTCCTGGACCGTGGCGCCGAGCTCCTCGGCGGCGGCCGCGACCGCATTGACGTTGCCCGCGGTCTCGTGGGCCGTGACCGCCACGGAGTTCGAGCGGCGGGCGGTATCCTCGACGGCGGCGTTCATCGTGCCCGAGGCGGCCTGGAGGCCGCCGGCCGCCTGCGAGACGCTGGTCACGATGGAGCCCACCGAATGCTCGAAGCGGTCGGCGAGGTCGGCCAGCATGGCGCGGCGCTCGCTCTCCTGCCGCATCCGCGAGGCCTCGGTCGTCTGGAGCTGCAGGGCGGCATCCTCCAGGGAGATGTCGCGGATGATGACGACGGAGCGGGCGATGTCGCCGATCTCGTCGGCCCGGCGGCTCCCGGCGACATCGGACAAGGGCTCGCGCCGGGCCAGCGCCTTGAGGGCGTCGTTGAGCGCGCCGAGCGGCCGCACGATGGTCCGGGCGAAGAACAGGCCCGCCAGCGCCGTGAGGAGGAGGACGGGCAGGGCCGACATCGCGAGGGTCTGCGTCAGGTTCGCGACCGCGTGGAGCGCCTCGTCCTCGGACTGCTCGGCGACCAGCGTCCAGGGTGCGCCGAGGAGCGACAGCCTGGAGGAGGCGGCCATGCGGGTCTCGGCCCCGGTCCCGTAGGAGAACGGCACCGGGCTCGCCAGGGCCGCGGTCGGCAAGCCGAGGGTGGCGACGGGCGAACCGGCCAGCCTGGAGGAGGCCAGCGGCGGGTCGCTGCGCAGGAGGCCGTCCTCGCCGACGGCCATGATCTGGCCCGTCCTGCCGAGCCCGGTCCGGTCGGACAGGGCGTCCTTGAACAGGGTGGGGTCGAGGCGCAGGACAAGGAAGCCGATGCGCGTGGCCTCCTGGCCGGTTCCCATGGCGACATTGGCCCGGCGCTGCACGGAGCGGCCGAGGAAGGCGGAAGGGCCCTTGTCGGCCGGGTAGGGTGCGAAGTCCTGGAACAGGGTCGCCTCCGGATCGGCCGTCCTGAGGCGCTCGACCAGCTTGGAAAGGCCCGTTCCCGTCATCTCGGGTTCGGCGAGCGAGCGGGAGAAGTCGGCGCCCTTCGTCGTGGTGTAGACGATGCGCCCGGCCTCATCGACGAAGAGAAGATCGGCGTAGCCCGGCCGTTCGAGCAGGCGCCGCCCGGCCTCCTGCACCTTGGCGTGGCGCCGGCCGTACATGGTGCCGGCGCCCTCCACGGCCATGCGCTCGCCGGCCGTGGCAGGGCCGGTGAAGGCCTTGACCAGTTCGGCATAGCCGGGCTTGCCGGGATCGAGGGCCTCGACGAGGTCCTGGACGTTGCCCGACACCTGCGGGTTCGCGGCCACCGTGGCGAGGTCGCCGACCGCGCGGTTGCCGATGAGTTCCAGGCTCGTCTTCTTCGTCGTGGCCGCGAACTCCAGCCGGTCGTTGGCGGCCGCCACGAGACCGGCCTTGGCCGAATACCAGCTCACCGTGCCCATGGTGGCCGCGCTGAGGAGCGCCAGGCCGACGGTGATGGCGGGAAGGCGGGCGTTGAGGCTGGAGAACATCGGCATCGGCTCGTCGCACAGGTCTGAAGCCAGCCGTGATACGCCGCCAAGGGTTAAGGTTTGGTCAGGGACAGGTCTCAGGTGCCGATCCCCGATCGTGGCCAGTATCGCCCTGCGGCGGGCAAATCGTTCGAGCGACGGTTCGACGCCGGGCGGCGGCGATGACGCCCCGCGGACTCAAGGTCGGAGGCGAGAATCTTGAGCCCCGGAACCGACGACTATGCGTGCGCCGGGGTCGAGGCGGCGGAGTCCAGGAACATGCGGTAGGCGGGGTTGTCGGTCTCGTCGGTGCAGGGATAGCCGAGGTCGGCGATCGCCGCATCGAAGCGGTCGCGCTCGGCTTCCGGCACCGCGATGCCCGCCAGGACCCGGCCGTAGTCGGCGCCGTGGTTGCGATAGTGGAACAGGGTGATGTCGAACCCTTCGCCGAGACGGTCGAGGAACTTCATCAGGGCGCCCGGCCGCTCGGGGAACTGGAAGCGGTAGATGCGTTCGTCGGCGAGCCCGGTGGCGCGGCCGCCGACCATGTAGCGGATATGGACCTTGGCCATCTCGTTGTCGCTCATGTCGACCACGGGATATCCGGCCTCGCCGAGGGAGGCCACGAGGGCGTGTTTCTCCGCCACCCCGCCGGCGAGGTTGATGCCGACGAAGATGCGCGCTTCCGGGGTGCCGGCGTTGCGGTAGTTAAACTCGGTGATGGCGCGCGGGCCCAGGCTGTGGATGAAGGCCCGGTAGGCGCCGGGGCGCTCGGGGATCGTGACGCCGAGCAGCACCTCGCGCTGCTCGCCGATCTCGGCGCGCTCGGCGATGTGGCGCAGCCGGTCGAAGTTGAGGTTGGCGCCGCTCGAGATCGCGACCAGCGTGCCGGTCCCCTCCGGGTGCTGCTGCGCGTAGCGCTTGGCCCCCGCCAGGGCCAGGGCGCCGGAGGGCTCGGAGACGGCCCGGGTGTCGTCGAACACATCCTTGACCGCCGCGCACATGGCGTCGGTGTCCACCGTGATGACCCCGTCGAGGTGGTCGCGACAGAGGCGGAAGGTCTCCGCCCCGGCCTGGCGCACGGCGACGCCGTCGGCGAAGAGGCCGACGGTGGGCAGCATCACGAGGTCGCCGGCGTCGAGGGCGGCCTTCATGCAGGCGGCGTCGTCGGGCTCGACGCCGATCACCTTGGTCTCCGGACGCAGGTACTTCACGAAGGTCGCGACCCCGGCGGCGAGACCGCCGCCGCCGACGGGGACGAAGATCGCCTCGATCGGCCCGGAGTGCTGGGTCAGGATCTCCATGCCGATGGTGCCCTGGCCGGCGATCACGTCGGGATCGTCGAAGGGGTGCAGGAAGGTCAGGCCCTCGGCCGCCTCGCGCTCGCGGGCGTGGCCCAGGGCCTCGTCGAAGGCGTCGCCGTGCAGCACGACCTCGGCGCCTCGCGCACGGCAGGCATCGACCTTGATCGCCGGGGTGGTGCGCGGCATCACGATCACCGCGCGCACGCCGAGTTTCTGCGCCGCCAGCGCCACCCCCTGGGCATGGTTGCCGGCCGAGGCGCAGATGACGCCGCGCGCCAGCACGGCGGGATCGAGCCCCGACATCTTGTTGTAGGCGCCGCGCAGCTTGAACGAGAACACCGGCTGCAGGTCCTCGCGCTTGAGGAGCACCGGCCGGCCGAGACGCTTGGACATGCGCGGCATCGGGTCGAGGGGGCTCTCGATCGCCACGTCGTAGACGCGGGCGGTGAGGATCTTGCGGATGTAGTCGGTCAAGGCTCTGGTATTCCGGGACGTGCGGAGGCCGATGCGGTCGCCGCGCCCACCGACATAGGCGCCGGGACGGCGAGAAGCGAGACGGCCGTGAGGTCGCGCTGCTCAGCCGATCCGCGTCGCCACGCCCGCGAGCCAGACCAGGGCGACGACGATCTGCGCGAGGAAGGCGCCGGCTGAGGCCAGATCCTTGACCGTCCCGATCGCCGGATGGTGGGACGGATGCAGGTGGTCGCACAGCTTCTCGATAGCCGTGTTGAGGAATTCCGCCGCCAGCATGAGGAGCAGGCTCGCCACCAGGGCGATCCGGGTCCACCAGGTCTCGCCGACGAGGCAGGCCAGGGGCAGCCCGGCGGCGAGCAGCGCCAGTTCGAGGCGGATCGCCCGTTCGGTACGGGCACCGTGACGCAGGCCGCGCCAGGAATTGAGGAAGGCGAGCCACAGCGCCGGCATCGCCGCTCAGGTCTCCTCGGCGTTGCCGCCGATCCAACGGGCGAGGATCGGCCCGGTGATCAGCACCACGAACAGCCGCAGGGTCTGGACGGCCAGGACGAAGGAGACGTCCACCTTCGAGCCCACCGCGATGATGGCCACGGAGTCGAGCCCGCCCGGGGAGGTGGCGAGGTAGGCGGTGAGGAAATCGATCGGCAGGAGGAAGGTGATCCCGTAGGCCCAGCCGCCGCACAGCAGGATCAGCCCGGTCGTCGCCACGAGGATGCCGGGCAGGGCCGACAGCGACTCGCGCACCGTCTCGCGCGTGAAGCGCAGGCCCACGTACCAGCCGATCGTGGCATAGGCGGCGTCGAGGAGCGTGGCCGGCAGGGACATGCTGGCCACGCCCGTGGCGTGCAGGACGGCCCCGAGGATCATCGGGCCGATCAGCGCCCCGCCGGGGAGCCCCAGCGCGAGGGCGAGCCCCGCCCCCGTCGCGGCGACGGCCAGGGTCGCGAGCACCGCGAGAAGGCGGGGATCCTCGGGCATGACGTCCCCCGCGCCACCGGGCGCGGCGACGTCCGTCAGCAGCCGCGCCACCACCGAGGCCGAGACCACCACGAGGGCGACGCGCACGTATTGCATGAAGGCGACGAGGCGCGGATCGGACCCGTAGTCCTCCGACATCGCCACCATGGCCGCGGCTCCGCCCGGCGACGAGCCCCAGGCCGCGGTCGCGCCCGGCAGGACCTTCAGACGAGTCAGCACCACCCCGACGATGGCGCCGGCCACCACCGTCACCAGGACGACGGCGAGGATCAGCACTCCGTCCCCGAGGATGGTGCCGACGATATCTGCCGTCACCGATTTCGCCACGAGGCAGCCGACGAGGGCTTGGGCCGTCAGGAAGCCGGGCTTGGGCATGCGGATGGACGCGCCCGAGACCCCGAAGGCGATCGCCGCCAGCATCGGCCCGAGCAGCAGGGCCGCCGGAAAATGCGCGAGGGTCAGGCCGTAGGCCAACGTCCCCGACACGACGAGGAGGCCGGCCCAGAGTGAGACCGCGGTGAGGGGAGATGTGGCCTGGGGCACCGGCGCGCCGATCACGAGGGACGAGGGCGGCTCGCCCCGGTCGGCGCGGCGCTACACCGGATCGGCCACGCTGTCACGGCGCGCCGGCTTCGTCCGCGGCACCGCGTCGTCGCGGCAGGCGGTGGTGCCCGCGGGCGCATGCGCCCGGAAGAACGCCGCCAGGTGCGACAGGCCGGCCGCGCGCGGGTCGCTCGACCGCCAGGCCAGGGCGATGGTGCGGCCCGGGCCGTCGACGTCGAACCCCCGCGTCACCGTGAGCCCGCTCGGGTCGGGACCGGACGGGGCCGCCAGGGCCGGCAGCAGGGTGTAGCCGGCCCCGGCCGCCACCATCGAGCGCAGGGTCTCGAGGCTGGTGGCATGGCGCCCGGCGGCATTGCCGGCGCCGCAGGCGGCCACAGCCTGGTCCCGCAGGCAATTGCCCTCGTCGAGGAGCAGGAGGTCGGGGCCGGCGACATCGATGGCGCGCAGGGCGCCGCCGCGGGCCAGCGGGTGGTCGGCCGGGCAGGCGAGCAGGAACGGCTCGATGAACAGCGGCGAGACCGTGAGTCCCGACGTCGGCAGCGGCAGCGAGACCAGCGCCGCGTCGATCCGGCCGTCACGCAGTCCCTCCAGGATCTCGGCGGTGCGCGCCTCGCTGAGGGCCAGCGACAGCAGCGGGAAATCCTGCCGGAGGCTGCGCAGGACCAGGGGAAAGAGGTAGGGCCCCAGCGTCTGGATCGCCGCCAGCACGAGGCGGCCGACGAGGGGGGCGCCGCGCCCCTCGCTCGCCAGGACGAGCAGGCGCTGCGCCTCGGCCAGCACGGTGCGCGCTTGGCGCACGATGCCCTGGCCGGCCAGCGTCGTCATCACCCGGCGGTTGCCGCGCTCGAACAGGGTGAGGCCCAGGCCCTCCTCGAGCTTGCGCACCTGCACGCTCAGGGTCGGCTGGCTGACGTTGCAGCGCTCCGCGGCCCGGCCGAAGTGATGCTCCTCGGCCAGGGCCACCACGTATTCGAGGTCACGCAGGGACAGGCCCGAGATGTTCATAGACAGAGCCTATCACACATTTCGTAACGATGCATTGGCCAAACGACACCAGAGCGAGCATAAGCCCCTCGGAACGATTCCAGGTCTGGGTCCCGAGGAACGCACCTTTCGCGACGGACCCCTGCTTGAAAGGACGGCGACGCGTGCGCCCGGCATGTCGCCGTTCCATCCGACCGGCATCCATCCGCTTGCAGGGCGGGCAACAGGGCCGGTCGGAGACAAGTATCGTCGGCTCGCCGAGGTGCGACACGAGCCGAGCATCGGGACGACATCGCGCTATAAAAGGGATTTTACGTGAACGAGATCAAGAATATCGCACTCGATACCAGTACGTTCGTCATGGAGGGCAAGTGCCCGTTCGGCGGTGACCGGATCGGTGGCGCTGTCGGCACCACGCCGTCGCTGTCGGACTGGTACCCCAATCGCCTGAAGGTCGAGCTTCTCCACCAGAACGGTCCGCAGGCCAATCCGCTGGGCGAGGACTTCGACTACAAGGCCGCGTTCGAGACGCTCGATCTCGACGCGGTGAAACAGGACATCAAGTCCTTCCTCACGACGTCGGTGGCGTGGTGGCCGTCCGACTACGGCAACTACGGCCCTCAGATGATCCGCATGGCCTGGCATTCGGCCGGCAGCTACCGGATCTCCGACGGTCGCGGCGGTGCCGGAGAGGCGCTCCAGCGCTTCGCACCGATCAACAGCTGGTGGGACAACGGCAACATCGACAAGTCCCGTCGCCTGATCTGGCCGATCAAGCAGAAGTACGGCGACGCCCTGTCGTGGGGCGACCTGATGATCCTGACCGGCAACTGCGCCCTGGAGATCATGGGCTTCCCGACCTACGGCTTCGCCGGCGGACGTCAGGACGCGTGGGAGGCCGACAACGCGACCTACTGGGGTCCCGAGGTCTGGGACCCGTCGAACGTCACCTCGTTCGACAGCATGGTGACCCGCGACAAACGCTGGCGCGGCCAGAACGGCGACGCCGACTACGATCTCGAGAACCCGCTGGCCGCCTCGCACCAGGCGCTCATCTACGTGAACCCGGAAGGCCCGTACTCCAACGGCGACCCGATGGGTGCGGCGCGCGACATCCGCACCACCTTCACCCGCATGGCGATGAACGACGAGGAGACCGTGGCCCTGATCGCCGGCGGCCACGCCTTCGGCAAGAGCCACGGGATGGTTCCGGCCGATCAGATCGGGCCGCCGCCCGAGATCGCGCCGATCGAGGCGATGGGGCTCGGCTGGCATAACCCGAAGGGCACCGGTGCCGGGCCGAACACGATGACCAACGGCATCGAAGGCAGCTGGACGCCCGACCCGACGAAGTGGGACAACGCCTACCTCGAGAACCTCTTCAAGTTCGAATGGGTGCAGACTAAGAGCCCGGCCGGCGCGTCGCAGTGGACGCCGGCCGATCCGGACGCGCCCAAGACCCCCGACGCTCACATCCCGGGCCAGATGCACGGCCTGATGATGATGACCACCGACATCGCGTTGAAGGTCGACCCCGAGTACCGCAAGATCTGCGAGAAGTTCCTGAACGATTTCGACGCGTTCACGCTCGCCTTCTCGAAGGCGTGGTACAAGCTGACCCATCGCGACATGGGACCCAAGGAGCGCTACCTCGGTCCGGAGGTGAAGATCGAGGACGACCTGCTGTGGCAGGATCCGATCCCGCCGCGTGACTTCGCGCTCATCGACGAGGCCGATATCGCCGCCCTCAAGCGGGACATCCTGGCCACCGGCCTGTCGGTGTCGGACCTCTCGTTCACCGCCTTCTCTGCAGCCGCGACCTACCGCGACAGCGACAAGCGCGGTGGCGCCAACGGCGGCCGACTCGCCCTGGCTCCGCAGAAGGACTGGCCGATCAACCAGCGGACGGTACCGGTGGTGGCCGCACTCAGGCAGGTCGCCGAGGCGTTCAACGGGAAGTCGGCCGGCAAGCGGGTGTCGCTGGCCGACCTCATCGTTCTCGGCGGATGCGCGGCGGTGGAAAAGGCGCTGGCCGACGGCGGCCATGCGGCGACCGTGCCGTTCACGCCCGGCCGGGTCGACACGACCCAGGATCGGACCGACATCGAGATGTTCGAGTGGCTGAAGCCCGTGGTCGACGGCTTCCGCAACTTCGTGGCCGACGACTTCGCGGCGATCACGGCAGGGCGGGTCTCGCCCGAGGAGCTCTTCCTCGACAAGGCCTACCTGCTCACGCTCACGGCCCCCGAATGGGTCGCACTGGTCGGCGGCCTGCGTGCGTTGGGTGCCAATCACGACGGGTCGAAGCACGGCCAGTTCACGGATCGGGTCGGCGTGCTGTCGAACGACTTCTTCGTCAACCTTACGAGCGTCGACCTCGACTGGCGTAAGGACGACGAGACCGGCATGACCTTCACCCTGGCCGATCGCGCCAGCGGCGAGGCCAGGTTCACCGCGACCCGTTGCGACCTGGTGTTCGGGTCGAACTCTCAGCTCCGCTCCGTCGCCGAAGTCTATGCCAGCAAGGGTGGCGAGGCGCGCTTCGCCAAGGACTTCGTGAAGGTGTGGAACAAGGTGATGATGCTCGACCGCTACGACGTCAAAACCCACTAAAGGCGAGCGGGACGCCGGGCGGCGACGGAACCGCCCGGCACCCTCTCACCCCGGTGAAGCCAGGGCCGTCTCTCTCGGATCGCGGGAGGCGGCCCTTTTGTGTTGCGACCGCCGTCGATCCTGCGCCGACGATGCCGCCCGTCCGCGGTCCCGACCATCGCGCGCCCGATCATGCCAGTTCCGGTCGACCGCTGCGTGATGCGGAAACGGGCTTCTCTCGGGCGCCGCGCGGGCTTGCCGATACGGCCATCGGATCGGCCGGACGCCTCGTCGCGTCGCGATCCCTTGCCGAGATCCCTTGCGGAGCCTTGGGGCGTGGGCCACATCTGCCCGGTACGCGCTTAGCGCGATCGTCACGTCCGGAGCCCAGCCATGGCGATCATCGAGACTCTCGATCCGACTGCCGCGGATCGTTTCGCCGGTGCCGCACGCACCGGGGAGGCCGACCGGCGCGCGGCCGCGGAAGCGGCGATGCTGCGCTTGGAACAGTTCGCCCACGTCATGGACGCGGCGTTCGTCATCCCCGGCATCAACCGACGGGTCGGCGTCGACGCGGTGCTCGGCTTGGTGCCAGGCCTGGGCGATCTCGCCGGCGTGTGCCTGTCGTCCTATGTCGTCTACGAGGCCCGGCGGCTCGGCGCGCCGCGCTGGCTTCTGGCCCGCATGGCGATGAACGTCGCCTTCGACGGCGCCGTGGGCATCGTTCCGTTGGCCGGCGACATCTTCGACGCCGCCTTCAAGGCGAACCTGCGCAACGTTCGCCTCCTGCGCCGCCACCTCGAGCGCAGCGGCAAGATCCGGCCGAGCGTGATCGAGGGCACGGCATACCGCATCGACGGCTGAGCCCGACGCTGGTAGGGCGGTGGTCGTGAACGAGATCGCCCACCCGCCCGCCACCCTGCCCGTCGCTCCGCCGGTGAAGGGTGGCCTCTCGCCCTTGAATCGCCGCCGGCTCGCGAATTTTCGTGGCAACCGGCTCGGGTTCTGGTCGTTCGTGGTCTTCCTCGTCCTGTTCGGGCTCAGCCTGTTCGCCGAGTTCATCGCCAACGACAAGCCGATCGTCGTGTCCTACAAGGGCGAGATCATGTTCCCGGTTCTCGTCGACTATCCCGACGAGAAGTTCGGCGGCTTCTATGCCCGGCCCGACTATCGCTCGGCCGAGACCCGCAAGGAGATCGCCGACAACGGCTGGGCGATCTGGCCGCCCATCCCCTATTCCTACGACACCATCATCAACGGCCTGCCCACCCCCTCGCCGTCGCCCCCGACCTGGATGCTCACCGAGGACCAGTGCCGGCCGGTGGCCGAGCGGACCGGCGGCACCGGTTGCCGCGACATCGAGTGGAATTGGCTCGGCACCGACAACACCGCCCGCGATGTCCTCGCGCGGATCATCTACGGCTTTCGCATCTCGGTTCTGTTCGGGCTCATCCTGGCCGCGATCTCCTCGGTGATCGGCGTGATCGCCGGGGCGGTGCAGGGCTACTTCGGGGGGTGGGTCGACCTCGCGCTGCAGCGGTTCATCGAGGTCTGGAGCGCGATCCCGACGCTCTATCTCATCATCATCATCTCGGCCTTCATCGCGCCGGGCTTCTTCGTTCTCCTCGGCATCCTGCTCCTGTTCTCCTGGGTCGCGCTGGTGGGCGTCGTGCGGGCCGAGTTCCTGCGCGCGCGCAACTTCGAGTACGTCCGCGCCGCCCGTGCCCTCGGCCTGTCGAACGTCCGCATCATGAGCCGCCACCTCCTGCCCAACGCCATGGTCGCGACGCTGACCTTCCTGCCGTTCATCCTCAACGGATCGATCTCGACGCTGACCTCCCTCGACTTCCTCGGCTTCGGCCTGCCCCCCGGCTCGGCTTCGCTCGGAGAGCTGCTGGCGCAGGGCAAGGACAACATCCAGGCGCCGTGGCTCGGGCTTACCGGTTTCATCGTCGTCGCGGTGATGCTGAGTCTGCTCATCTTCGCCGGTGAGGCGGTGCGCGACGCTTTCGATCCGCGGAAGACGTTCGCGTGAGCTTATCGGGGCGCCGCTGCCGGAGCGAACACAGAAACGATTGTCAACCCGATCGGACGAAAACGGCTACGTTGTCCGATCACGCTTAGAGGATGTTAGCTTTTTGGGCTATCATTTGCTGGCTTACCGCGTCCTGACGGTGCCCATCAAATGACTCCCTCGTTATCAGGATCGGCCGCGGCCATCGAGGCCCGTCGCCTTACCGCACTGCGCTCCTACCGCGTCATCGACACCGTGGCGACGCCCGAGTTGGGCCGCCTGACCGCCCTCGCCGCCGCGAGCCTCGGGGTTCCGATGGCATGGGTCGCGCTGCTGGACCACGATACCTGCCGCCGCCATGCCTGTGTCGGGACCACGACGACCCAGGTTCCACGCCACGGCGCGCCGTGCGCCGCAGCGATGGCCGCCGACGAGGTCTTCGTCGTTCCCGACGTCACCTGCGATCCGCGTCTGTCCGCAGGATCGTCGGCCGATTGGCCGGAGAACCTACGGTTCTTCGCCGGTGCCGCCCTCGTCACCGCAGCCGGCGATCGGCTGGGGGCGCTGTGCATCGGGGATACCGAGGCCAACGCCACCTTCTCGGTCGAAGCCCGGCAGATGCTGGCGAGTTTCGCGGCCCTGGCGATGGCGCACCTCGACCTGCGCCGGTCCGACGTCCTCAACGCCGCCTCGGCCGGGTTCGCCAAGGCGTCCGAATACTCGTTCATCGCCATCGACGAGAGCGGCACGATCACCTTCGTCAACCCGGCCGGCGAGGCGCTGTTCGGCTACGAGCCCGGCGAGATGATCGGGCAGGACATCGAGATCATCATCCCCGAGCCGTTCCGGAAGGCGCACAAGGTCGGCCTCGCCCGCATCGCCTCGGGCTGTCCCACCAAGCTCGCCGGTCGCACCATCGAGCTCCCCGGCCAGCGCCGCGACGGCAGCGTCTTCCCGATGGAATTCTCGATGTCGATCTGGGAGGACCGGGTCGGCATCGGCATCGGCGCGATCATGCGCGACATCAGCGAATGGCGGGCGCGGGACGCCAAGCTCGTCCAGATGGCCCACCACGACAAGCTCACCGGCCTCATCAACCGGGCCTCGTTCGACGAGGACCTTCAGACCGTTCTGGCGGGGGGGCGCCACGCCACGGTCATGCTGCTCGACCTCGACGGCTTCAAGGAGGTGAACGACAGCCTCGGCCATGCCATCGGCGACGCTTTGCTCCAGGCGGTTGCGATCCGGCTGCCGACCTGCGTCGGCGGAACGGTGACGGTGGCCCGGTTCGCGGGCGATACCTTCGCCCTCCTGTTTCCCGGGTCCGGCGATCCGCTGGCGGCCGGAACCTGCGCCGCCACGATCCTCGATACCTTCCAGGCACCGTTCGAGATCAGCGGCCACACCTTCCATGTGAGCATCAGCATCGGCGTGGCGATCGGCACCGGCCCGGAGATCACCGGCGACGAGCTGGTGGCGGATGCGGACCTCGCCCTCTACCGGGCCAAGCGCGACGGCCGGCACTGCATGCGCCTGTTCGATCCCACCCTGCGCAGCGCCATCGTCGCCCGGCGCGCCCTGCACGACGAGGTCACGCGCGGCCTCGAAGCGTCGGAATTCGTCCTGCATTACCAGCCGCAGGTCTGCCTGGTGAACGGACGCATGATCGGCGTCGAGGCGCTGCTGCGCTGGCAGCATCCCCAGCGGGGCCTGCTGCTGCCCGGCGCCTTCATCGAGACTCTGGAAGCCCATCCCCTGGCCGCCACCCTCGGCCGCTGGATCGTCGCGGAGGCGTGCCGCCAGTCGGCGGCCTGGCGCGCCGCCGGCCTGCCGCCGATCCGTGTGGCGGTGAACCTGTTCGGATCGCACCTTCAGGAGGGCTCGCTCGCCCGCGAGGTGATGAGCGGGCTCGCCCAGCACGGCCTGCCGGCCGACGCCCTCGAGATCGAGGTGACCGAGCGCATCGCCCTCCAGGCCGACAGCACCGTCCTCGATCCCATCCGGGAGTTGCATCGCCTGGGCGTCGCCATCGCCTTCGACGATTTCGGCACCGGCTACGCCTCGCTCAGCTCCCTCAAGCGGTTTCCGCTGAACCGCCTCAAGATCGACCGCAGCTTCGTGCGCGACATCCTCACCGACGTGCACGACGCCGAGATCGTGCGCGCGATCCTCGGCATGGCCCACAGCTTCGGCCTCGACGTCATCGCCGAAGGCATCGAGACCTTCGAGCAGCAGGAGATCCTGCGCCGTATGGGCTGCCGCGAGGGCCAGGGCTATCTCTACGGCAAGGCGATGGCGCCGGGTGCCATCGCGGCTCTGCTCGAACGCAAGCCCCCTTGGCGGACCGTCGCCAGCGCCGCTTGAAGTCCCGATGCGGGCCCGCCCCGTGTGGCGGTCCCGCCGGCTGGGATCAGAGCGGCTGGGTGGTCTGCACGCCGAGAAGCCAGCCACGGGCGCGCTGGAGGAGGGCGGGCCGAACCCGCGCCACGTCGTCGTCGTCCACGAGGGGGGATGTCGACAGGGCCGCCAGGTAGGCGGTCTCGCTCTCGCGGCAGGTCCGCACGGCGGTGTCGGCCGCCAGCGTCCGGCTCGTCAGAACGGCCTGCAGGCTAAAGCTGCGCTCGAGGCAGCCGCGCCATGTGGCATGGAGGGTCGCCACGTCGCCGGCGCTCGCGGGGATCGCCGATCCCGCCAGAACGACCGCCAGGATCATGCCGCGCAGGGTCGCGTTTCGCATCGTCCAGGTCCGGTCCGTCATGGGCTCGAGCCCTCCGTCACAGGCCGACGATGCCCTTGCGACGCCTAATATTTCCTTACCGTTAAGGACGTGTCTTCGTCCCGATGTGGGACGCTCCTCGAAGGTTCGGCGTCCTCCCGGTCCACGTTCCGCCGGCGGAACGTCGGTTCGCCGCGGGCCTCCGTCGTAGAGTCGTGGGGCGATGACCGCTCTGCCTCAGCGGTTGGCCGTGGTCACCGGCGAGGCTGCGCGGCCGAGGGAAACCCAGCCGATGCCGGCCTGGCTCTCGCGCTTGATGAAGGTATAGCCGGTCTGGCGCCAGGGCAGGACGCTGCTGGTCTTGTTGTCGAGGATGATGTCGCCCCGGTCGGTGATCAGGGTCAGGACGGCGTGTCCCTCGCCCTTCTCGTCGATCACGACCGTCATCCGCATCGCGCGGCGCGAAAGGCCGGCCTCGGCCAGCATCCTACGCTTGACGAGCTGGAAGTCCTCGCAATCGCCGGCGCCATCCTCGGCGAGGTCCCAACGGTCGGCCGAACCCCAATGGTCGAGGTCGGTGATCGCCCGCAGGGACTTGTTCACCTTGCGGTTGACGGAAACGATGGTGTTCCAGACCGCGGGGCTGAGTGTGATGACGGCCGCCTCGGCGGGCGAAACTGCGCATTCGGCGGCATAGCTCTGGCAGAACTCCGTCCAGGCCGCGATGGGGCGGGCGTCGGCTCCGGCGACGATGGCGCTGGATGCGGTCGGCAGCGAGGCGAACGTCTGGGCCTCCGCAGCCGAGCCGGCGATCAGGCCGGCGAGGATCGGCAGGCCGATGCCGCACAGGGCACGGGCAGCCTTGACGAAGCGCGACGGGGTGTTCTGTAGAGTGGAACTCGCGACCCGCATGACCCTGCCCGTCTCGTTAATCTGCCGTTAACGAACGGTCTCATGGCGGCGGTTCCTCGGCAATCGGCGAGTTAATAAAAGGTTAACACGACCGGTCGCATTGCGCGCAGCTCCTTTGCCGGCGACCGATCCTCCGCCGGGTCCCCCCGGCGGGCCCGCCTCTTGCCGATCGGACGCCGTTCGCCATGTTGTGGCGTAAGGGGACGCCGATCGACGAGGATCGACAGTGATACGCTCTACCGCCTTCGTACCGTTCGCCCTGCTGCTCTCGTGCCTTTCCGCCGGAGCGCAGGACGGGCTCGTGATCGATTCCTCCCGCAAGGCCGTGCTCATCCACGGCAACTACTGCGGTCCCGGCAACAGGGCGCCGCGTCCGCCTGTCGACGCCCTCGATACGGCTTGCATGCACCACGACGCTTGCTCGCCGCCCCGCGGGCAGATCGCCACCTGCGCCTGCAACGATCAGCTCAACCGCGAGGCGGCCGCGGTCGCCGACGATCCGTCCGAGCCGGACAGGGTGCGCGACACCGCCGAGCTGGTCGCCGCGACGGCCCTGGCGCTCCCCTGCCGCTGACCGGTGCCCGCTCGGGGAAGGCAACCGGGTCGAGCACCCGCGCTTGCCAAAGCGGAGGCCCTTGCTAAAGCGTGGGCATGACCGAGCCTCCGCATCGCCAGATCGCCCGTGCCCTGGTCTTCGATCCCCGCGAGCGTCTTCTGCTCATCGAGTACGAGGCGGTCCGGCCGTTCGATCCGGTGGACCCGGAGCGTCGCGGGTTCTGGTTCATGCCCGGCGGCGGGATCGAGCTTGGCGAGACGCCCGAACAGGCCTGTCGCCGCGAACTCGCAGAGGAAATCGGGCGGCCCGATGTCGATCTCGGTCCGTGCGTGGCGACCTGCGACGGACCGTTCCATCTCTTCCGGACCTCGCGCATCGCGCACGAACGCTACTTCGTCGTGCGCCTGCCCGACGATCGGATCGACACGGCACGACTCGCCGAGACCGAGGACAATCCCGTCCGCGGCGTGCGCTGGTGGAGCTTGAGCGACCTCGACGCCACCTCCGAACGGATCGAACCTCGTGGCCTGGCCGCGCTCGCGCGGCGTATCCTCGACGGCGATGTGCCGGGCTCCCCCGTCACCCTGTCGTGGCACGACTCTTGACGGTCGCCCTACCCGTCCCACGTTTATCCCCGCCCGTCCACACCTTGGAGATGTCCGTATGTTTCCCGAAGCCCTGACCTCCGGCTACCGCCATTTTCTCGACGATCGCCTGCCCAAGGAGGTCAGCCGTTACGCCACCGTGGCCGAGGGCCAGAGTCCCGAGGTGCTGCTCATCGGCTGTTGCGACAGCCGCGTCTCGCCCGAGGTGATCTTCGACACGGGGCCGGGCGAACTCTTCATCGTGCGCAACGTCGCCAACATCGTGCCGCCGTTCGAGGCCGGGGGCCAGTATCACGGAACGTCGGCGGCCATCGAGTTCGCGGTGCAGGCGCTGGAGGTCAAGCATATCGTCGTGCTCGGGCATGCCACCTGCGGCGGCATCAAGGCCTATGCGACGCAGCCGAAGCCCCTGTCGGAGGGCAACTTTATCGGCAAGTGGGTCTCCCTCGTCGGTCCGGCCGCCGAGAAGGCGGAGACCCAGAGCGGGCCCGACTACATGACCCGCCTCGAGTACGCGATGGTCGCCCAGAGCCTCGAGAACCTGATGACCTTCGCCTTCGTGCGCGAGCGGGTCGAGGATGGCCGACTGCAGCTGCACGGCGCTCACTTCGGCATCGCCAAGGGTGAACTCCTGGTCCGCGATCCGACCACGGGCGATTTCGCTCCGGCGATCGACCAGAATGGGCAGAAGGTGTCGCCGACCTCGCTGATCAACTGCGTGGAGCCTTGAGCCCAGCTGCCGACCGCGCAAACGAAAATGGCGGGCCATCGGCCCGCCATTCCATATGGTCGCTGTCGGTCGTCGCTACGCGCCGTTCAGCGAGCGCCGGGAAGAGCCTGGGCCATCCGGTAATGCCCCTCGAGCACCGGCAGAGCCTGCTCGGCGTGGGCGCGAAGCGCGGGGTTGGTGCCGGTGGCGGCATAGGACCGGTACATCCCGATCGTCATCTCGTGCGACTGGACCTGCATGCTGCCGTAGAGTCGGTCGAAACGCTGGCCCGAAGGGGCGGCGGCGAGTTCGGCCAGCATCTGCTGCTGCTGCGGGTTCAGGGGAACCATGGTGGTGCCGGCAGTGGTATCGACGTCACGGGTCATCATCCGGCTGCCGGTGGAGGCGCCGCGCGCCGCTCCGTTACCGAGACCTTCGACAGCGCCGACCGGACCACCGCTGAGCGTACCGCCGACGACGCCCGCCGCTGCACCGGTCGCGGCACCGACGGCGCCACCGGCCACCGCCAACGGGGCCTCGATCAGACCGCCGATGGGACCGCCGTTGGAAGCCATCACGTTACGCTCACCGCCCGCGAGAGCGACGTTGGCGGCGCGGTGGTCGCGCACGGCATCGCGGGCGAAGCGCAGGACGGCCGGGTTGCGGCTCTTGTCGAGGGCGATCTGGCTCGACTGGATCTCGAAGGCGTTCGCCTGCATCGCCGCCATGCGGAAATCGCCCTGCATCGTCTGCGCGGCAGCGGGGGCCGAGATCACGGCGACGGCGGCGGTGAACGCTGCGTAAGTCTTGTTCATGGTCATCCTCGAATTCGGTTTCGTCGAACGATGGATGCGACCGTCGTCGGTCGGCCGCATCGCAATCGTCGGTGTGACCCTTCAACGGGGCCTGCTTCTATTGGTTCCTGCCCGATGGGTCAGGCTATTGCTGCGTCGCCCGAGGATACTATAGCCACGCTTGATCGGTCGGATGCGGATCGTCGACGCTGATGCTGCGGGCGATCCAGGTTCTGCGGGCGATGGCGGCCCTGATGGTCGTCATGCACCACGCCACGGTGGAAGCGGTCATCCTGGCCGACCGGGGCGGCGTGGCGTTCGCTGCGATCGGAGTGCTCCCGTGGGCCGCCGGGGTCGACGTATTCTTCGTCATCTCGGGCTTCATCATCGTTCATGCCGCCGCCCCGCTGTACGGGGTGAGGGGTGGTTGGCGGCGCTTCCTCGCCCACCGCGTTGCCCGGCTGGTCCCCCTCTACTGGCTGGCGAGCGGCCTGTACCTCGCCGTCGTGCTGGCCCTGCCGGGGCTGCTCTCCAACGGCGGGCGCGGACTCGCCGAGCCCGGCTTCGTGGTCGCATCGCTGCTGTTCTGGCCGGTGCTCGACCTCGACGGCCGGGCCCAGCCGCTCTATTCCCTAGGCTGGACGCTCCAGTGCGAGATGGCGTTCTACCTGCTGTTCGCGGTCGCTCTGGGCTGGGGCCGCCGTGCCGCCGTCGCCTGGGTCGCCGGCGCCCTCGGCCTTCTGGCCGGATTGTACGTGCTGGTGCCGGACCTGCCGATGCCCCTGGCGTTCTGGAGCGCTCCGATCGGCCTCGAATTCGCCCTCGGCGCCGCGGTCGGCCTGGCACGGGCGGAGGGCCTGCGGCTGTCGCTGGCTCCGCGGCTGGCCTTGGCGCTCGCCGGCCTCGCGCTGCTGTCGGTCGCGCCCGAGCCCGATGCCGTGGCGCGGCCGCTCGCCTACGGCCTGCCGGCGATGCTGCTGGTGGCGGCCGCCGGGCTCGGTGCGTCCGCCGGGCGGGCGACGTCTTCGTCCCTGCCGTGGCGGTTCGGCATCCACCTGGGGGACGCCTCCTACGCCCTCTACCTCGTTCATCCCTTCGTGCTGCGCGGCCTGCGCGGCGCGATCACCGGTCTCGCCCTGCCGATCTCGCCCTCGGCGTCCATGGCCGCGATGATCGTGATGGCGGCGGCGATCGCCCTCGCGGTCCACCGCTACGTCGAGCGCCCGATGGTCGCCCGCGCCCGCCGCTGGCTCGATCCGGCCGGCACCGGAACCCGGCCGAAGCCGGTCGACGGACCCTGAAGAGGCCCATCGAGCGACCGGCGGGGGCGTTTTCCCTCGACCCGTTCCGAATACCGGGCTCCCCTTTTCGAGCCGATGCGCTAGCCTCCGCCATCGTCGCGATCCGACAGGCCGAGGTGCCGCATCCATGAAGACGCTTCTCGTCCCCGTGGCCCTTCACGATTCCCTCGACTCGGTGTTCGAGACCACGCGCATCGTGGCGACCCTGTTCGGTAGCCTGGTGGAGGGGGTCTCCCTCCGGCCGGCCCTGGCGGAATACGTCCCCGTCGACATGGTGGGCGGCATGACGTGGCTGCGCGACGAGGAGGCCGACAAGGCGGAGGCCGAAGCTGCCGGCCGCCGGTTCGTCGACTTCATGTCCAACGCCGGCCTGCCGCTTGCGCAGGAGGGACCCTGCACCCCGGAGGCCGTCGCCAAGGCAGGACCCCGCTACCGCTGGCGTCCCGACGTCCCGGCCGGCGACGCCTTCCTCGGCCATTACGCGCGGCTGTTCACCGCCACCGTGGTCGGCCGGCCCGGCGCGGACGACGGCAGTCCGCGCATGACCACTTTCGAGACGGCCCTGTTCGAAGGCGGGCGCCCGATCCTGCTGGCGCCGCCCAAGCCCCCCGCGAGCCTGGGCACCGCCGTCATGATCGCCTGGAACGGCTCGACCGAGACCGCGCGGGCGGTGGCCTTCGCGATGCCGTTCCTGCGCAAGGCCGCACGTATCCGGGTCATCAGCGTCGAGGGCGGGACGGTCCCGGGTCCGAGTGCGGAAGACCTGGCGCGGGCGCTGGCCTGTGAGGGGATCGAGGCCGACCACAGCGCCCTTCCGGCCGGGCGGCGCACCCCCGGCGAGGTCTTTCTCACCGAGGCGCAGGCCTATGGCTGCGATCTCCTGATCAAGGGCGCCTATACCCAGAGCCGCCTGCGCCAGATGATCTTCGGCGGCCCCACCAGCCATCTGCTCGCGCATGCCGAGATCCCGATGCTGCTGGCCCACTGAGCGCGGCGCACGAAATCGACCGGCGCCGAGGGCACCATCCGCCGAATGGCGGGTTTTCCGGTGTCCGCCCTCGCACCGTTGGGCGACGGCCCGCAGCCCCCGAAGGATCGAGATCCGGTCATGACGTCTGCCACTCTCACGTTCGCCAGGACGGGCGTCGCGATCGCCGCCCTCATGGGCGCTCTCACCGCCGGCGCTTCGGCGCTGCGGGCCGAGACCTTGAAGGTGTACCGCGGGACGATCGAGGACGCCGACAGCGAGAAGGCGACGATCAGGACCCGATCCGGCCAGAGCGTCGTCCTGACCTTTCCCGAGCGGCCGAAGATCTTCTCGGCGCTGACGGGACGTCTCTCGGACGTGAAGCCGGAGAGCTACATCGGCGCGACCGCGATGCCGCAGCCCGACGGCACGCAGAAGGCGCTGCAGCTGACGGTCTTTTCCTCCAGCCTCAGGGGAACGTCGGACGGACATGCGCCCTCCGATCTCGTGGACGGCGCCGCCACCACGAACGGCGCGGTCCAGACCCTCGAGGGGACGAAGGGTCGCGTCATCACCGTCCGCTACCGCGACGGCGAGAAGACCATCGTCGCCGCCGACGGTACGCCGGTGAACCTAGTCGATCCCGGCGACAAGAGCCTTCTGATCTCCGGTGCGCCGATCGTCGCCTTCACCCAGCCCGCACCAGGCGGCAAGATCCGGGCTGTCATCGTGGTCGTCGGCCGTAACGGCACCGTTCCGGCCATGTGAGTCGGGGACGCGATCGTTCTCAGGCCAGCGCCCGGCGGAAGTCGCCGATGCGGTCGAGGGCCGCGTCGATGGTGTGGTCGGCCTTGGCGAAGCAGAACCGCACGATGTGGCGCACCGGGTCCGCGGTGTAGAAGGCGCTGACCGGGATCGCGGCGACCCCGTAGTCCGCCACGAGCGTCCGGCAGAAGGCGACGTCGTCGGCGATGCCCAAGTCCGCGATGTCGATGTTGAGGAACCACGTCGCCTGCGCCGGAAGAACCGTGAACCCCCGCTCCGCCAAACCGCGCCCCAGCCGGTCGCGCGATCGCGCGAACCCGGCGCGCATCTCCTCGAAATAAGCCCTGTCCTTGGCCAGCCCGTAGGCGACGGCTTCCTGGAGGTTGGGCGGCGTCGTGAAGGTCAAGAACTGATGGGCCTTCGACAGGCCCTTCATGAGGGTCGGTGCCGCCATGACGAAGCCGACCTTCCAGCCGGTGAGGCTGAAGATCTTTCCGGCCGAGCCGATCTTCACCGTCCGCTCGCGCATGCCGGGAACGGCCATGAGCGGGAGGTGTCGGCGCCCGTCGAAGACGAGGTGCTCCCAGACCTCGTCGCAGACCGCGACGACGTCGAAACGCTCGCAGAACCCCGCCAGCATGGTGAGATCGTCCTCGGCCAGGACCGTCGCGCTCGGATTGAGCGGATCGTTGAGGACGACGACCCTCGTCCTCTCGCTGAACGCAGCGGCGAGGGCCGCCTCGTCGAGGCCGAAGTGCGGGGGCCGCAGCGTCACGACCCGCGGGATGCCGCCCGCCCTCAGGACCAACGGCCGGTAGGCGTCGTAGGCGGGTTCGAACAGCACGACCTCATCGCCCGGCTCGATCAGGGCCAGAAGCGAGGCGGCCAGGGCCTCCGTCGCCCCCGAGGTCACCATCACCTCCGTCTCCGGGTCGAGCGTCAGCCCCTGGTGCCGGCCGTAATGGGCGGCGATGGCCTCGCGCAGGATCGGCAGGCCCATCATCGGCGGGTACTGATTGTAGCCTTCCAGCAGCGCGCGGGCCGCCGTCTCGTGGATGTCAGCCGGGCCGGGATCGTCGGGAAAGCCCTGGCCGAGGTTGATCGCGCCGTGATGGCGGGCCAGGCCCGACATCACTTCGAAGATGGTGGTCGGAAGATCAGCGAAGACGGGGTTCATGAGACAAAACCGCGGAAAGAAGACGAGGGCGCCGGCTTCACCGCGCCTAGCATGGTGGAAGAGCGGTACATATCCCGACGTCGCGTGCGCAGGCGCACCCTCGACAACGGTCGATCTCTGACGATTGTTGACATTCATCAGCCGTGATTTAGCTTTCGCTCACGGCTGGAGCGGCGCTCGCTTCGGTGGAACTCCGCCCCCTCGTTTCGTCGGGGCCGATGTGCCGCTCCGGTCGTTTCTCGCCGCGAACGCCCCCGCACGGGGCAGGCAAACGTTCGATGAAGTGATACCGGGCGGTATCCCGAACCAGCCCTGCGAACGCGATGTCGAGCCGGACCTGCATCATTCTCGCCTGCCTCGTCGCCGTCACCGGCGCGGGGCTGCGCCTCGCCGTTCCGGTGACCCCTGCCGACGACGCGTTCCGGGAGATGCTGAGGCTCTACCGGACCCTCGAGGACAGGCCCCGATGACCGCGGACGGCAATACCCGGAAACACTGACGCCGCACTGGCGACGCATTGGCGGCCCAGTTGGTATGCCATGCTCGACGTGTCGCTGCTTCACGATGCCGGTTTCCCCCGGCGCGGCTGTTCCGCCCGGCCGGGATGTCAAACCGCGTGGCCGGCCCCATCTTGGGCGAGCACCAAGTCGGGGTCGACGTCGGGCGCCGGATCGGCTGCCGACCATTCGCTTCGCATGGTGCTCCGCGCCGGGCGATCGGGCTTGTATCGATGAACGACAGCACCCCTATCCGCACCGAGACGGCGCGCGACTATTCCGAGCCCAACCCTACCGTGACGCGTCGCTCCAGGAGCGGCTGGATCTGGTTCCTGCTCCTCCTCGCGGCGGCGGGCGGCGGCTACTACGCCTACCGGACCTACTCTATCCCCAAGGGCGAGCAGGCCAAGACGGAGGCCGCGGCCGAGCCGGGCCGCGGCAGGGGGCGCGGCGGCCGGACCGGCGACCCGGCCCAGGCGGTGGGCGTCGCCCGGATCACCGCCGGCGACATTCCCGTGGTGCTGTCGGGACTCGGGACCGTGACACCGCTGGCCACTGTCACCGTGCGCTCGCAGATCAGCGGCTACCTCACCCAGATCGGCTATCGCGAGGGCCAGATGGTGAAGCGCGGCGACTTCCTCGCGCAGATCGACCCGCGCATCTACGAGGCCCAGCTCGCCCAGTTCGAGGGGCAGCTGCAGCGCGACCAGGCGCTCCTGCAGAACTCCAAGCTCGACCTCGCTCGCTTCCAGCGGCTGTCGCAGCAGGATTCGATTTCGAAGCAGAACGTCGACACGCAGGCGGCCCTCGTCAAGCAGAACGAGGGCACGGTGGCCGCCGACCAGGCCCTCGTCGATCAGCAGAAGCTCAACATCGCCTACTGCCGGATCACATCGCCGGTGGAGGGCCGGGTCGGCCTGCGTCAGGTCGATCAGGGCAACTACGTCACCGCCGCCTCCACCGCCCTCGTGGTGGTGACGCAGCTGCATCCGATCTCGGTCTTGTTCACGCTGCCCGAGGACGATGTCGCGCGCGTGATGAAGCGCATCCGCGCCGGAGCCAAGCTCACGGTGAAAGCCTACGACCGCGGCGACACCGTCGAGGTCGCCAGCGGGTCGCTGGACACGGTCGACAACCAGATCGACACGAGCACCGGCACGGTCAAGCTGCGCGCCATCTTCGACAACAAGGACGACGCGTTGTTTCCCAACCAGTTCGTCAACGCCAAGCTCACCGTGGACACCCTGGCCGACGTCCCCATCGTGCCCACCGCCGCGATCCTGCGCGGCACGCCCGGCACCTACGTCTATCTCCTCGACGGCGACAGCAAGGTGGTGGTGCGTCCGATCAAGCTCGGCGAGAGCGACGGGCCGCGCACCGCCGTGATCTCCGGGCTGCAGGTCGGCGACCGGGTCGTGGTCGACGGGACCGACCGGCTTCGCGACGGCGCGCCGGTGCGGGTCATCGAGGACAAGGCGGCTGACGGCAAGACGGCTGACGGCAAGATATCGGACGGCAAGCCCGCCGACGCTCAGCCCGGTACGCCCACTGCCGAAGGGGCGGCGGCCGCCACCGGCGCGTCGATGCCGGCCGCTCAAGGCCAGCCCGGCGCGGAAGCGCCCAAGCGCGAGCGCCGCCGCCGCGAGCAGGCGCCGTGATGGCGCACCGCGTTTCGATGTTCGGCCGCGGTCCGGGCCCGGTCCGGGGGGAGGGGCGTCACGGCGTGCCAGCCGCGGCGCGCACCCGATGAACCCGTCGCGCCTCTTCATCCTGCGACCCGTCGCGACGACGCTCCTGATGCTGGCGATCCTCATCGTCGGCATGGTGTCCTACGTGAACCTGCCGGTCTCGGCCCTTCCCGCCGTCGACTATCCGACCATCCAGGTTCAGACCTTCTATCCGGGCGCCAGCCCGGAGGTGATGACCTCGGCGGTGACCGCGCCGCTGGAGCGGCAGTTCGGCCAGCTCGCCAACCTCAACCAGATGTCCTCGCAGAGCTCGGCGGGCGCGTCCGTCGTCACCCTGCAGTTCAACCTCGACCTGCCCCTCGACATCGCCGAACAGCAGGTCCAGGCGGCCATCAACGCCGCCGGCAACCTGCTGCCGAGCGACCTGCCGGCGCCACCGATCTACGCCAAGGTCAACCCGGCGGATGCGCCGGTGCTGACCCTGGCCCTGACCTCGGCGACGCTGCCGCTCACGCAGGTGCGCGATCTCGCCGAGACGCGCCTGGCGCAGAAGATCTCGCAGGTCCCCGGCGTCGGCCTCGTCAGCGTCGGCGGCGGCCAGCGCCCGGCGGTGCGGGTGCAGTTCAACGCGCGGGCCCTGGCCGCCTACGGGCTCAACATCGACGACCTGCGCACCACGATCGCCAACCTCAACGTCAACACGCCCAAGGGGACCATCGACGGGCCGACGCAGTCCTACGCCATCAACGCCAACGACCAGATCCGCGACCCGGCCGCCTACAAGGATGCGATCATCGCCTACAAGGCCGGCTCGCCGGTGCGGATGTCGGACGTGGCCGACGTCGTCGACGGCGCGGAGAACACCAAGCTCGGCGCCTGGATGGACGAGACGCCGGCCGTCATCCTCAATATCCAGCGCCAGCCCGGCGCCAACGTCATCAGCACCGTCGACAAGATCAAGGCGCTGCTGCCGCAGCTGCAGGCGACGCTGCCGGGCGCCATCACGGTGACGCTGCTCACCGACCGCACCGTCACCATCCGCGCTTCCGTCCACGACGTGCAGGTCGAACTGGCGCTGGCCATCGGCCTCGTCGTCCTGGTGATCTTCCTGTTCCTGCGCAGCGTCGCCGCCACCCTGATCCCGAGCCTGTCGGTGCCGCTGTCGCTGATCGGCGCCCTCTCGATCATGGACCTCTACGGGTTCTCCCTCGACAACCTCTCCCTGATGGCGCTCACCATCGCCACGGGTTTCGTGGTCGACGACGCCATCGTGGTGATCGAGAACATCTCCCGGCACGTGGAGGAGGGCGATCCGCCGTTCGAGGCGGCGCTCAAGGGTAGCCGGGAGATCGGCTTCACCATCATCTCGCTCACCGTGTCGCTGCTCGCGGTGCTGATCCCGCTCCTGTTCATGGGCGACGTGATCGGCCGGTTGTTCCACGAATTCGCGATCACGCTGGCGGCGACCATCGTCATCTCGGGCGTGGTCTCGCTGACCCTCGTGCCGATGCTGTGCGCCCGCCTCCTCAAGCACGTGCCGGAGCGGGTGGCGCGGCGCGAAGGGTTCCTGTCCCGGCTCGGACGCCGGCTCAGCGAAGGCACCATCGCCGCCTACGGCCGCGCCCTGCGCGTGGTCCTGGCCCACCAGGGCCTCACGCTGATCGTGACGGTGGGCACGGTGATCCTCACCGGCTACCTGTTCGTGGTGATCCCCAAGGGGTTCTTCCCCGTGCAGGACACGGGCGTGATCCAGGGCATCACCCAGGCCGACCAGACCGTGTCCTACGCCGCCATGGCCGAGCGCCAGCAGCAGCTCGCGGCCATCGTGCTCAAGGATCCCGACGTGGTCAGCCTGTCGTCCTTCATCGGCGTCGACGGCCAGAACGTGACGCTCAATTCCGGGCGCTTCCTCATCAACCTGAAGCCGCACGCCGAGCGCAAGGACGCGGCCTCGGCGATCATCCGGCGCATTCGCGAGGCCACGGCCAGCGTGCCGGGCATCCGCCTGTACATGCAGCCGATCCAGGACCTCACCATCGACACGGCGGTCAGCCCGACGCAGTACCAGGTGATCCTCGAGAACCCGAACCTCGACGCCTTCACCGTCTGGGTGCCGCGCTTCATCCAGGCGCTGCAACGCTCGCCCCTGCTGGCGGACGTGGCGAGCGACCTCCAGAACGCGGGGCTGGCCGCCTACATCACCATCGACCGCTCCACGGCCGGCCGCTACGGCATCACGCCGGCCACCGTCGACAATGCGCTCTACGACGCCTTCGGGCAGCGCATCGTCTCGACGATCTTCACCCAGTCGAACCAGTACAGGGTGATTCTCGAGGCCGATCCGGAGCAGCACAAGACGCTGGAGAGCCTCAACACCATCTACCTGCCGTCCTCCACGGTCGCCTCCGGCCAGGTGCCGCTCTCGGCGATCGCCCGGGTCGACGAGCGGCGCGCGCCACTCCTGATCAGCCATCTCGGCCAGTTTCCCGCCAGCACCGTCTCGTTCAACCTCGCCCCCGGGGCGGCGCTGGGCGACGCGGTGGGCGAGTTCGAGCGGGTCCGCAAGGAGATCGACCTGCCGCCGAGCTTCCGCATCGTGCCGCAGGGCTCCGTCCTGGCCTTCGAATCGGCGCTCTCCAACCAGCTCTTCCTGGTGCTGGCCGCGATCGTGACGGTCTACATCGTGCTGGGCGTCCTCTACGAGAGCTTCATCCACCCGATCACGATCCTCTCGACGCTGCCCTCGGCGGGCATCGGCGCCCTGATCGGCCTGATGCTGTTCGGCCTGTCGCTCGACGTCATCGCCATCATCGGCATCGTGCTCCTCATCGGCATCGTGAAGAAGAACGCGATCATGATGATCGACTTTGCGCTCCAGGCCGAGCGCGAGGAGGGCAGGAGCCCGCGTGACGCGATCTACGAGGCCTGCCTCCTGCGCTTCCGCCCGATCCTCATGACGACGCTGGCCGCCCTGTTCGCGGCGGTGCCGATGATCGTCGGCACCGGCGTCGGCTCCGAGCTGCGCCAGCCGCTCGGCATCGTCATCGCCGGCGGCCTCATCGTCAGCCAGGTGCTGACGCTGTTCACGACGCCGGTGATCTACCTCGCCTTCGACCGGCTCGAACGACGCATCACCGGTCGGCGCGAGGGCGGGGCCAAGACCGCCGGGGCCTCGACGTGAGGGACGATCGCACGGGTTCGCGCTGTCACGCGACGCGGATCCCTTCCCCCTCCGCGGGGGAGGGGGACCTGGCGGGTGTTCGTCCGTGAACATCTCCGCGCCCTTCATCCGCCGTCCCATCGCGACCACGCTGCTCACCCTCGGGGTGCTGCTGGCGGGCATCTTCGCGTTCACGAAACTGCCGGTGGCGCCGCTGCCGCAGGTGGATTTCCCCGTCATCCTGGTCCAGGCGACGATGTCGGGCGCCTCGCCGGAGACCATGGCGACCACCGTGGCCTCGCCCCTCGAGCGGCGGCTGGGCATCATCGCCGACGTCACCGAGATGACCTCGACGAGTTCCACCGGCTCGGTGCGGATCGTCCTGATGTTCGGCCTCGACCGCGATATCGACGGGGCCGCCCGCGACGTCCAGGCGGCGATCAACGCGGCGCGCGCGGACCTGCCGACGGCGCTGCGGCAGAACCCGACCTATCGCAAGTTCAACCCGGCCGATTCCCCGATCCTCATCCTGGGGCTCACCTCGGACACGCTCTCGCCGGGCCAGCTCTACGATTCGGCTGCTACCATCGTGCAGCAGAAGATGTCCCAGCTCCCCGGTGTCGGGAACGTCGACATCGGCGGCTCGTCTCTGCCCGCCGTGCGGGTGGAACTCGATCCCACCGCGCTGTTCAACTACGGGATCGGCCTCGAGGGTATCCGTGCCGCGCTCGCCTCCGCCAACGCCAACTCGCCCAAGGGGGCGATCGAGACCGAGAGCCGCCACTACCAGCTCTATGCCAACGACCAGGGCCGGGTGGCGGCGGACTACCGCGACATCGTCGTGGCCTACCGCAACGGCGCCGGGGTGCGCCTCTCGGACGTCGGGCAGGTGCTTGATTCGGTGGAGGACAAGCGCAATCTCGGCCTGATCAACGGCAAGCCGGGCGTCATCCTGTTCATCTACAAGCAGCCGGGCTCGAACGTCGTCGAGACTATCGACGGGTTGAAGGCGGCGCTGCCGCAGGTCCGGGCGGCCCTGCCGGGCGACATCGACCTCACCATCACCGGCGACCGCAGCGCCACGATCCGGGCCTCGCTGGCCGAGACCGAGCACACGCTGATCATCGCCGTCGTCCTCGTCATCGGCGTGGTGTTCGTCTTCCTGCGCTCGGGGCGGGCGACGCTGATCCCCGCCGTCGCCGTGCCGATCTCGATCATCGGCACCTTCTCGGCGATGTACCTGCTGAACTACAGCCTCGACATCCTGTCCCTGATGGCGCTGATCATCGCCACCGGCTTCGTCGTCGACGACGCCATCGTGGTGCTGGAGAACATCCAGCGCCATATCGAGGAGGGCAAGCCGCGGGTCGAGGCGGCGCTGCTCGGCTCGCGCGAGGTCGGCTTCACCGTCATTTCCATGAGCCTGTCGCTGGTGGCGGTGTTCCTGCCGATCCTGCTCATGGGCGGTATCGTCGGGCGATTGTTCGAGGAGTTCGCGGTGACGCTGTCGCTCGCGATCCTGATCTCGCTGGTGCTGTCGCTCACCACGACGCCGATGATGTGCGCCGTCTTCCTCAAGCCCGAAGGCCACCGCGCCGACGGGACGCCGCTCAAGCGCCCCACCCTGCTCCTGCGCATCCTCGAGGGCGGGTTCGAGGCCATGCTGCGCGGCTATGGGCGCACCCTGCGGATCGCCCTGCGCCATCCGCGCGTCGTGCTGCTCGTGCTACTCGCGACCGTCGGGCTCAACGTCTACCTCTACATCATCGTGCCCAAGGGGTTCTTTCCCGAGCAGGACACCGGCCAGATGATGGGCGGCATCCAGGCCGACCAGCGCATCTCGTTCCAGGCGATGAAGCAGAAGCTCGAACAGGCCAGCGCCATCGTCCAGGCCGATCCGGCCGTGGACAGCGTGGTCGGGTTCACGGGCGGGCGCGGCACCAATTCGGCCAACGTCTTCGTCGGCCTCAAGCCCCTCGGACAGCGTGCGCCGATCGGCGAGGTCATCAATCGACTGCGGCCCAAGCTCGCCCGCGTGCCCGGCGCGCGCCTCTATCTCACCCCCCGGCAGGACCTGCGGATGGGCGGGCGCCAGAGCTTCGCCACCTACCAGTACACGCTCCAGGGCGACACCCCCGACGAGCTCTATGCGGTGGCGCCCAAGCTGGTCCAGGCGCTTCAGCGTGACCCGACCTTCGCCGACGTGACCTCCGACCAGCAGGAGGGCGGCCTCGAGAGCCGCCTCGTGATCGATCGCGCGACGGCGTTCCGCTACGGCCTGACCCCCGACAAGATCGACAACACGCTCTACGACGCCTTCGGCCAGCGCGCCGTCTCCACGATCTACAACCCGCTCAACCAGTACCGCGTCGTGATGGAGATCGCCTCGCGCTACCTGCAGTCGCCCGAGACCCTCAAGACGATCTACGTCTCGACCTCGGGCGGCAACGCACGCGGTTCGGCCCGCACCAATGCGGTGGCCGGTACGGTGGCCGGCGACACGGCCGGGCCGGCGGCGGCCGCCGCCGGGACCAGTGCCACCGGGTCGGCCGGAACCGACGCGGCCGCGATCGCGGCCGATCCGGCCAGGAACGCCGCCTCCAACGCCATCGCCGGTGGCCGCAGCGGCGCTTCGTCGAGCGCACCGGTGTCCAGTGCCCGCGAGACCATGATCCCGCTCTCGGCCTTCGCCCGGCTCGAGACCGGCAATGCCCCGGTCCAGGTCAGTCACCAGGGCCTGTTCGTGGCCACCACCATCTCGTTCAACCTGGCGGCCGGCAAGAGCCTCTCGGACGCCACTGTCGGCATCGAGCGGGCGATGGCGGAGATCCGGGCCCCGGCCACGATCCACGGGGAATTCGCCGGCACCGCCAAGACCTTCCAGGCCTCCTCCTCGCGCCAGCCGCTCCTCATCCTGGCCGCGATCCTGGCGGTCTACGCGATCCTGGGCATCCTCTACGAAAGCTACATCCACCCGATCACGATCCTCTCGACGCTGCCCTCGGCCGGGATCGGCGCCCTGCTGGCGCTCCTCGTCTCGGGCACCGAGTTCACGGTGATCGCGCTCATCGCGGTGTTCCTGCTGATCGGCATCGTCAAGAAGAACGCCATCATGATGATCGACGTCGCCCTCGATGCGGAGCGGACGCGGGCGGTCCCGCCCCGCGACGCGATCGTCGAGGCCTGCCTCTTGCGCTTCCGCCCGATCATGATGACAACGCTGGCCGCTCTCCTCGGCGCGTTGCCGCTGATCGTCGCCGGCGGCGAGGGGTCGGAACTGCGTCGCCCGCTGGGGATCGCCATCGTCGGCGGATTGATCGTGAGCCAGATCCTGACCCTCTACACCACGCCCGTCGTCTACCTCTATCTCGACCGGTTGCGCCGGCGCCCGAAGGCTGCGGGCGGCGTCCAGGCGGTACCGGCGGAATGACGGTTCGGTCGATGGCCCGGTTCGCGACCCTCCCCCTGCTGCGGGGCAGGAGCCCCGGCGCATGCCGGGCGGGAGGAGGGGCGGTGATCGATCCCAAGAGGGCGGTTTCGCGCGCTCCCGATCCGTGTCACGGCCCATCCTCCCCGGCAGGGGGGACAGGTCGGCGCGCCCGGCTGGTGCGGATGGCCGCCGTCCTCGCGCTGGCCCTCGCGACCTCCGGCTGCCTCGTCGGCCCCGATTATTCCCGTCCCTCCGTGGAGACGCCGCTGGCGTTCAAGCAGGGTGGGGCCCGCGAGGATAGCGCTGCCCATGTCGCGGGCCGCAAGGGCTGGCGCGCCGCGCGCCCGAACGACGGGGCCGAGCGCGGCGATTGGTGGCGGGTGTTTCGCGATCCCGCCCTCGACCGGCTGATCCGCCTCGTGGACGTGGACAACCAGAACCTGCGCGTCTCGGTAGCGACCTACGATCAGGCCCGCGGCTTCGTCGCCCAGGCCCGCGCCGCCCTGTTCCCGACGGTGATCGGCGCGCCGAGCATCGCCCGGTCCCGATCTTTGGGCTCCGAGCGCACCTCCGTATCGCTCCAGGGCCAGGCTTCTTGGGAGCTCGACCTGTTCGGCCGCATCCGCCGCACCATCGCCAGCGAGGTCGCCACCGCTCAGGCCACCGCCGCCGATCTCGCCGCCGTGCGCCTGGCGATCCAGTCGGAGATCGCTACGAACTACCTGACGTTGCGGTACCAGGATTCGCTGCAGCGCCTGTTGAACGAGACGGTGGAGGCCTACCGCAAGAGCCTCGCCATCGCGGAGAACCAGTACAACGTCGGCGTTGCGGCCCGTTCGGACGTGATCACGGCCCAGACCCAGCTGCAGACCACCCAGGCCCAGGCCATCGCGGTGGGGCTTCAGCGCGCCATCTTCGAGCACGCCATCGCCACCCTGGTCGGCCGCCCGCCCTCGGAGTTGTCGTTGCCGGTCGGATCGCTGCCGACGAGGCCGCCGGCGGTTCCGGTCGGCATTCCGTCCGACCTTCTGGAGCGGCGCCCCGACATCGCCCAGGCCGAGCGGAACGTTCAGGCCCAGAGCGAGCAGATCGGCGTCGCGGTGGCGGCCTTCTATCCCACCGTAACCCTGTCGGCGTCGGGCGGGTTCTCCGGGGTCACCAGCAATGGCGTGTTCTCGGCCGTGAACCAGGTCTGGTCCATCGCCGCCAACGGAAGCCAGGCCTTCTTCGACGGCGGCGCGCGGTCGGCCGTCGTCCAGGTCGCCCGCGCCGCCTACGAGGCCAGCGTCGCCACCTACCGACAAACAGTCCTGACCGCCTTCGGAGAGGTCGAGAACGGGCTTGCCGGCGTGCGCATCCTCGCGCGCCAGCAGGCGGCGCAGGACCAGGCGGTCGTGCTGGCTCGCCGGGCGGTGGAGATCACCCTGAACGAATACCGCGCCGGCACCCAGAACTTCACCACCGTCGTCACCGCCCAGGCCATCGCCCTCAACAACGAGGTCTCCGCGCTCCAGGTACGGCTGAACCGGTTCACCACGGCGGTGTCGCTGATCCGCGCCCTCGGTGGCGGCTGGGACGTGCGCAGCCTGCCGACGCAGGATGCGCTGACCCTCGTCCAACTGCCGATCGACGGCGGTTCGGCGGTGCGGACCGACGAATAGGCGTCGGTCCTCGTCTTCGGGAACGGGGCCGGGCTGCAACCGTTTGACCGGCGACGGTGCCCGTCGCGGCATTCACCGGATGATCGTCTCCATGCAGGACAGCGAAACCCCAGCCACCCCAGGCACGGGGCCGAGCGTGGCCCCGGCCTGTACCCTCGTCGTCTTCGGAGCCAAGGGCGACCTGACGCAGCGCTTGCTGATGCCGGCCCTCTACAACCTCGCCGGTGCCGGCCACCTGCCCGCCGGCTTCCGGGTGGTCGGCGTCGATCACAACGAGAACACCGACGCCGGCTGGCGCGAGGCCCTGACCGAGACGATGCAGGGGCTCACCCGGGACGACACGGCGGAATTCCATCCCGACCGTATCGACGAGGCCACTTGGCGCTTCGTGTGCGAGAGACTGCGGTATCACACCGGCGACTTCGATGCGCCCGAGACCTACCGGGCGTTGGACGGGATCCTCGACGGCAGCGCGATCTTCTATCTCGCCGTCTCGGCCCGCTTCTTCGGCCCGGTGATCGACCATCTCGGGGCGGCCGGTCTCCTCGACGAAACGGATGGCCGCTTTCGCCGCGTGGTGGTGGAGAAGCCCTTCGGCAGCGACCTCGCCTCGGCACGGGCCCTCAACGCCCGCATCCTGAAAAGCGCGCGCGAGGAGCAGATCTTTCGCATCGATCACTTCCTCGGCAAGGAGACCGTGCAGGGCATCCTCGCCCTGCGTTTCGCCAATCGGCTGATCGAGCCGGCCTGGACCGGCGAGCACATCGATTTCATCGAGATCACGGCCGCCGAGACCATCGGCGTCGAGGGACGCGCCCGCTTCTACGAGACCACCGGGGCCCTGCGCGACATGGTGCCCAACCACCTGTTCCAGCTGCTTTGCATGATCGCCATGGAGGCGCCCGCCTCGCTCGATGCCGAGTCGGTGCGGGACGCCAAGGCCGCGTTGATCGCCGCGATCCGGCCGGTACCGGTCGGTGACGCGGTCCGCGGACAATACGGTGCCGGCCGCGAGGACGGCCGACCGGTGCCGGGCTATCGCGACGAGGCCGATGTCGCGGCCGCCTCGCTCACCGAAACCTACGTCGCCCTTTCGCTCGCCATCGATACCCCGCGCTGGCAGGGCGTCCCGTTCTACCTTCGCACCGGCAAGCGGCTCGCCCGGCGCCGGACCGAGATCGCGATCCACTTCAAGCGGCCCCATGCGGAACTGTTCGGGACGGGAGCGGCACCCAACGTCCTGCGGCTCTTCGTCGACCCGGGATCGGGGCTTGCCGGATCCCTCAACGTGAAGCGCCCGGGACCCGCGATGGCCCTCGAGCCGGCCGTCGCCACCCTGAACGGATCGGCCGACGCCGTGCCGGGGGTCGGCTACGAATCGTTGCTGTTCGATGCCATGAAAGGGGACGGCAGCCTGTTCCAGTGAGCCGACATGATCGAGGGCGCCTGGGCGGTGGTCGATTCGCTCATCGCCGCATGGAAGGACGCTCCGGTGGCGGATTATCCCGCCGGCAGCGACGGACCCGTCGCTGCGGATACGCTTCTGAGCCGTCGGGGCCACGCCTGGACACCCTTGCCGGCGGAGTGATCAACGATCCTGCGCCACCGCGCGGCGGATCGCCGACAGGTCGAGGTCGGTCAGGTCGTCGTGGTGCAGGAGGAGCACGTCGGTGGCCGCGGCGAGCTTGCGCGCCGCGGGCGTGAAGCCCGCGTTCGTGACGACCGCCGCGAGGTCGCCCGACCAGTACCGCGCCGCGCAAGCCGCCTCCTGCACCGCCGCGTTGCCGATGGGCCGGCCATGGCGCTTGCATTGCACCACGAGGCGAAGCCCGTCCCTTTCCGCCACGATATCGGCGCCCTGGTCGCCGCTGGCCGGGGTCGTGCGCGCCTGCCAGCCCGCCGCGCGCAGGCGCCCCGCGCAGTGGCGCTCGTAGGCGATTCCCTCCTCGGGGACGTCGGTCTCGTCGGGCAGGTCGACCCGTTCGGCCACCGCCTCGACGACCTCGAGGATCTCGGCCCAGCGCGCCTCGCCCTCCTCGCCGAGCCCGCGCGCCTCCAGGCGCGGCAGGATCGTGCGCTCGGCGAAATACGCGCGCTCACGCTGCCAGCCGTCGCGGATCGTGTTGCCGTAGGCGTCGACGAAGCACTCCTGCCGTCGGCGAAGGGCCAGGGTGCGGGCATGGGGCGAGGCGATCCGCCGGACGAGGCGGCGCAGGCGTCGCGGCCGGTCGAGATGGCGCAGCAGGACCAGCGCGAGGCCCACTCCGGTCGCGGCGACGGCCGGCATTCCCCAGACGAACGCGGCGGCGGCTCCGATGACGGTGGTCCAGAACAGACGGGTGACGAGGGACGATCCGCCTGACATGACACTCCCGCAGCAAGCCTGTCGGCTTCCCCCGCGGGTTGCCCGACGACGCGTACCTGTCGAAGGAGATCTCATGCGCAGCGTTGCATCGGCGCTAACGCAAGACGACCGCGTCTGGGGACAACGGGCCGACGATCGGCGCGCCGGGAAGCCCGTCATCGCGGCGGGATCGTGAAAACGCCAATTCGTTCAAAGGGGATATGCCGGCGCCGCCGAGCGCGGACGACCGCTCGGCAAGGGGCGCCTTTCCTGTGGACATCGTCCGGAGCCGCTTCTGTGGCGACGCTCCGGACCGGCCCCGCTCACCCCCTTGGGGAGGTGTCTGCAGCCGCCGAGCCGAGGTGCGTGGATGGTCAGGCCGAGGCCGTTGGCTTCGCGCGTCGCGCGCGCACCGGCGCATCGGGTGCCGCCGGTGTACCTTCCGTGGCTACGGGGGCGCGGGATTTCCGGCGCTGCTGGCCGAGCCCCATGTTCTTGGCGAGCTCCGACCGAGCCGCGGCGTAGTTCGGAGCCACCATCGGATAGTCGCTCGCGAGGTTCCACTTCGCGCGATACTCGTCCGGGGTCATTCCGTAGCGTGTCCGCAGATGCCGCTTGAGGGATTTGAACTTCTTCCCGTCCTCCAGGCACACGATGTGATCTGCCGTCACCGAGCGCTTGACCGACACCGCGGGGGTGAGCGGCTCGGGCTTCTCCTCGACGATGTCGCCCGCCAGGCGTGCGAGCGTCCCGTGGACCAGCGCGATCAGGGCGGGCAGTTCGACGATCGGAACCGAATTGTTGCTGACGAAGGCCGAGACGACGCCGGCTGCAAGCTCGATGTAATCCGCTCCCGTATCGATCTCGGCCTTCATTCTCAACTCCCGATAGTATTTTGTATACAATCTTTGGCCCGTATACGGCATCGAAATACGATGCGATGGCAAGCCTAGCGACAGCGTCTGTTCGATGCTCCTAAGATGTTCCAATTCAGAGCGCAAGAGGCGTAATATGAGGAATTGCGACTGTATTCTCTTTGTAAATGGAGGGTGGATCCTGTCGTGAGGCATCGTCATCGCCACACCATGCGGTCTGTGTCGATTTGTTGCATCGACGTGAACAACCCTCGGTGCCGATCACCGTGTAGCCATATCCCCACCTGGGCACTGCCTGATTTTCAAAGGTGGAGCGCCGGCTATCCATGGTCGTTGTTTGACAACTTGAGGTAGAATTTACCCGCCCCCAGATGTCGGGTCGGCGCGACGTGCCGCAACGTCCCGGCACCGCAACCCTCGGGGCGAGGCCGGGGATCGCCCGGTGCATGCAAGGTCGAGGACCGCAACTCTGGCGTCCGGGGAACCGTGTCCCGGTGCGGTCGGTCCTGATGGCCGTCGACGCGACCGGGCCTGTGGCGCCCGCCTATGCCGGGTCGCGGTGACGCGGTCCGTAGGACCTGAAGCGGTCGACCGTGCGGGCGATCTCTTCGTCGGGCAGAACGACCGGAGCCCCGACCTGCAGGGCCACCGCATACTGGCGGCACAGGGCCTCCATCTCGACGGCGAGCCAGAGCGCCTTGGCCAGCGTCGGGCCGGCCGCGATCATGCCGTGGTTGGCCAGGAGGCAGCCGTTGCGCGCCTCCATCGCCGCCACGGCGTGGTCGGACAGCGCCTGGGTGCCGTAGGGCGCATAGGGCGCGCAGCGGATCGTCGGGCCGCCGGCCGCGGCGATCATGTAGTGCACGGCCGGGATCGACCGACCGCAGATGGCGAAGGCGGTGCAATAGGTCGGGTGGGCGTGGACGATCGCTTCGAATTCCGGGCGCGCCGCCAGGATGTCGCGATGGAACCGCCATTCCGAAGACGGCGCCAGGGCATGGTCGTGGGTGCCCGCCATCGTCATCGGCACGATATCCTCCGGCCGCAGGGCGTCCGCGGCGATGCCGGAGGGTGTCACCAGGAAGCCGTCGCCGTGCCGCACGCTGATGTTGCCGGCGGTGCCTTGGCTGAGGCCGCACGCGATCATCTCGCGCATCGCGCAGACGATGGATTCCCGGACCTCGACCATGGCTGCTCCGGCGCGGGCCCGGGCTGACGATCCACCCGGAACCCGACGCGCATCCGCGCCTTAACGCACCGAACGCACGAAGGGGAGGGTCTGCGATGGCAGCCGGATGGATCAGTCTCGATGAAGTTGCGCGCCAACGCGCGATCAGCCTGGAAGAGGCGCAGGATCTCGTGATCCGGATGAGGTGGCCCTGCATCTTCCGGCTTCAGGAGACGCTCGTTCTGCCCGGTCTCTCGGCGTCCTGACCGACCCGACTCCCCGGAGCCCTTGCCTGCCCGGTGCAGGCGGGCGAGGGTCCGGCCCGGGCACGGGCTGACGAATCGATGAGTACATCCAGGTTCGACGCCCTGCTCGCGCCGCGATTCGTGGTCGTGGCGGTCGCCGATGAGACATCGGCCGCGCTCGGCCGGGGCATGGTCGCCAATCTACGGGCGAGCCAGTTTCGCGGCACGATCTCGATGGTGGGGGGAATCGTCGGCGACACGCAGAGCGTCGCGTCCTTCGCCGAGCTCGAACCTCCCGATCTCGTCCTGATTGCCGCTCCGCCAACGGCCGTGCCTCGTCTGGTCGCGGAGGCCGGAGCGTGCGGCGCCAGGGTCGCGGTGGTGCTGACCGCAGACCGCGACGACGTCTTGTGCCGGGACGTCTGGGCTGCGGCCAAACCCTACGGGCTGCGGATCGTCGGCCCTGGCAGCATCGGCTTGTCCTCGCCGGCGGCCTGCCTCGATGCCAGCCTGTTCTCGAGAGCGCCCTCCGCGGGCGACCTGGCCCTGATATCGCAATCGGGAACGGTCGCGGCCGGCATCGTGGCTTGGGCCGCCAAGCGTGCGGTGGGTTTCTCGGCGGCGATCACTCTGGGCCAAGCCTGCGATATCGACGTCGCCGATTGCCTCGATTATTTTGCCGGCGACATTCACACCCGCGCGATCCTGCTGTCCATCGACGTGGTGCGGGACGCGGGCAAGTTCATGTCGGCGGCCCGCGCCGCGGCTCGGGCCAAGCCCGTGGTGGTCCTGCGCACCGGCCGGCATCCCGCCGCGATCACCGCCGTTGGCCCCGCGAGCCTCACCCACACCGGTGCCCTCGCGCGGCCGGACGCGGTCTACGAGGCGGCCTTTCGCCGGGCCGGCCTGCTCAGCGTCGGCAATCTCGATGCGATGTTCTCGGCTGTGGAGACGTTGGGCCGGCAACGCCCGTTTCCGGGACGTCGCCTGGCCATCCTCGCCAACGGCTACGGCATCGGGGCGCTCGCCGCCGATCAGCTCGCCGATGGTGGTGGCACCTTGGCGCCGCTGGAGGCCAATCCGGTCGATCTCGGGATCGGGGCGAACGCGCCCCACTACGAGACCGCCCTGTCGCCTCTGCTGGCCGACCCGGCCGTCGACGCGATCCTCGCGATCCATGTCCCCACGGCCCGCTCCGACAGCGCAGCCGTGGCCGAGGCCATCGCGGCGACGGTGACGACGGCGCGAAGCCGCGAGGGCCGCAGGAAGCCGGTGTTCGCAGTCTCCCTCGGCGAAGACGAGGCGGCGCTGGCGGCCTTCGCCAAGGCGGGCATCCCCCGCTTCTCCACCGATTCGGATGCGGTGCAGGGTTTCCTGCATCTCGTCCGCTACCGGGAGGCGCAGGACGACCTCATGCGCACGCCCGACTCGCTGCCGCGGGACTTCCTGCCCGACAGGGCGCGGGCTCGCACCCTGGTGGAAGCGGCTCTGACGGAGGGCTGCACCTGGCTCGATCCCGTCTCGGTGGCGGGTCTCCTTGCCGCCTACGGCATCCCAAGCCTGCCCGTGACGCTGGCGCCGGACGCGGAGGCCGCCGCCGCCGCCGGCTGGGCGATCATCGCAGCCGGCGGCACCGTCGCCCTGAAGCTCGTCTCGCCCGATATCGTCCACAAGTCCGACGTCGGCGGCGTGCGCCTCGACCTGACCAGCGAGGCCGACATCCGCGAGGCCGCCGCCGCCATCGTGGCCGGCGTCAGACGCTCGCGCCCCGACGCGCGGATCACCGGCTTCGCCGTCCAGCCGATGGTGAGGGCGGGCAAGCAGCGCGAGTTGATCGCGGGCCTCGCCGAAGACCCCGTCTTCGGCCCGGTCGTCGTGTTCGGCCGCGGCGGCACCGCGGTGGAGGTCATCGACGACAGGGCGCTCGGCCTGCCGCCCCTCGATCTGCGTCTGGCGCAGGATCTCATCGACCGCACCCGTGTCGCCCGGCGCCTGGCCGCATACCGCGACGTGCCGGCGGTCGACCGCCATGCGCTGGCCCTCGTCCTCGTCAAGCTCGCCCAGCTCGCCGCCGACCTGCCGGAGGTGCGCGAACTCGACATCAACCCGTTGCTGTCGGATGCCGATGGGGTCGTCGCCCTCGACGGCCGGGTCATGATCGCGCCGCAGGTCGTCCGGGCCGGCGAGCGCCCGCGCGGGGCCCATCATCCGCGTTTCGCCATCCGCCCCTATCCGGTGGAGTGGGAGCGATCGATCGCCCTGAAGGGCCGCGCGATCCGGGTGCGCCCGGTGCGGCCGGAGGACGAGGCGCTGTTCCACGACTTCTTCGCGCAGGTCAGCGCCGAGGATCTGCGGCTGCGCTTCTTCGCGCCCGTGCGCGACTTCAACCACGCCTTCCTGGCCCGCCTGACCCAGCTCGATTACGCCCGCGCCATCGCCTTCGTGGCGCAGGAGGCGCAGACCGGGACGATGCTGGGTGCCGTGCGGCTCCACGCCGACGCCAACCATGTCGCGGGCGAGTACGCGATCCTCGTGCGCAGCGACACGAAGGGGCTCGGCCTCGGCCATGCTCTCATGAGGATGATGATCGACTGGGCCAGGACCGAGGGGCTCGAGCGGATCGAAGGGTCGGTGCTGCGCGAGAACCGCCCGATGCTGGCGGTCTGCCGCCGCCTCGGGTTCACGACCAAGGCCGACCCCGACGATGCCGGGGTGATGAAAGTCGAGCTTGTTCTTAAGGCATTCGTCAATAAATCCGCCGTCTCCGATCCTCGGCCGTAAAAGGTTTGCAAAATCGATCCCGAAAGGCTATGTCTGTCAGACTGATTTGCGCCAGGTTTTCGGTTTTGCGGCCCCAAAAGGCCGGTTGTCCGTCTCTCTCTCTCAACATCGGTAAAGCGGACGAAGCCTGCGCAGATCCCGCGCGGGTTGTCCGAGAACTATGCCCGCAAGGGCGAAGGATGATTATGGCTGTCGGTACTGTTAAGTGGTTCAACGAGCAAAAGGGTTTCGGGTTCATCCAGCCGGATGGCGGCGGAAACGATGTTTTCGTGCACATCTCGGCTGTCGAGCGCGCCGGCATGCGTGGCCTCGCTGAGGGCCAGAAGGTTTCCTACGAGATGGAGACCGACAAGCGCAGCGGAAAGCAGTCCGCCGGAAACCTCCAGTCCGCTTGAGCCCATCGGGCCTCCGGGCCTGACGTCTCGAAGGCCGCTCTCCCCCACGGGAGAGCGGCCTCCTTCGTTTTCCAGGGCAGGCCATATGCCGGCTCTCCAAACCAGGACCCTGTGTGAGCCAATTCAACGAAAACTCGATGACCGATCGCCTCAAGGCTCAGGCCGAGGCCCGTGAGGCTGCGCTTGCGCGCTTTCGTGCCCGCCCACCGGCGGACGATCCCGAGGTCGTGGCCCGGAAGGCCGAGCGCGCCGCTGTGGTCCGTGAGCGCGAGATCCGCGTCGCCGCCCGCGAGGCTGCCCGCCTCGAGATGGAAGCCCAGCGTGTGGCCGAGGCCGATGCCGAGCGCGAGCGTCTTGCCGCCGCCGCCGTGCAGGAAGCCGCCGACAAGATCGAGCGCGCCAACGCCGCCCGCCTCGAGCAGAAGGCCCAACGCGACGCGCGCTACGCTGCCCGGAAGGCGAAGGCCGGCAAGACCCGCAAGTAGGACCAATTCCCTGGAGGGTCGACCCGCCGCTTGCGTGGCGCGTCGGCCTCGAAGGGCGGGACCCGCGTCCCGGTGGTCCAAGGGCAGGGGATGGCGCGACCTCTGCCGAATCAGGGCGGCGCTGGCTGTCCCGCCCAAGGGATCGGCCAGAGCCGTATCCTCACGATAAGGAAGAGATCGACATGTCCCATAAATTCAAGCTCGGCCAGCGTGTCCGCCGTTCGCGGATCGGCTATGCCGACGCCAAGACCGACACGGGGGACGTGTTCGAGATCGTCCGGCTCGTGCCGGAAGACCAGACCGGCGAGCCGTTCTATCGGATCAAGTCCGGCACCGGCGAGCGGGCGGTACGCGAAGGCGAGATCACCCCCGCCGCGTGAGCGGCCGGGGCACTCACCGTGTCCCGTGAAAAAGGCCCCGCGTCCCATCCGGACGCGGGGCCTTTTTCGTGTCGAAAGCGATCGGTCACTCGCGTCCGATCAGTGGCCCGACTGCGTCGCCGTGCGGGTGATCTCGTAGAGGAACCAAGTGCGACGCTCGGCCTGGTCGATCCATTCCTCGAGGAGGCTGGTGGTCGACACGTCCTTGTGCTCGTCCGTGACCTCGTGAAACTCCCGCATGTTGGCGGCGAGCGACTTGTTGTCGTCGCGCAGTTCCGCCAGCATGTCGATCGGCGAGACGTACTCCGCATCGTTGTCGGCCAAGCGCGACTTCGCCTTGGCCTCGCCGAGCGAGCGCAGGGTGGTGCCGCCGATCTTGCGGGCACGCTCGGCGACATCGTCGGTGATCGCGAAGATCTCGTCCGACTGTTCGTCGAGGAGCAGATGGTAGTCGCGGAAATGCGGCCCGCTCATGTGCCAGTGAAAATTCTTGGTCTTCAGATAGAGGGCGAAGAGGTCCGACAGCAGAACCGTCAGCCCTTCGGAAATCACCTTCGTCGCCTCTGGCGACAGGTCGGTGGGAGTGTTGAGGCGATCGGATTCGACGCGCGCCCGCGCAGGATTGCTCTTTGCCATGATGCCTGGATCTCCGTGACGGGCGAGCACCATCCGGCGACGCCCCTTCGTGTCAGGGGAAATCCGGTCGGCCGGTCCTAGGTTCCGCTTCCGGACAGTACGCCTCAGGGCCCGGCCCAGCTCCGACCCGCCGGCCGTCAGCCCAAGACCACCACACGAGTCCCGATCTCGACCCGGCCGTAGAGATCGATGACGTCCTGGTTGATCATGCGGATACATCCGGACGAGACGCTACGGCCGATCGATTCCGGCTCCAGCGTCCCATGGATGCGGTAGAGCGTATCCTTGTTGTCCTGCCAGAGGTAATGGGCTCGCGCACCCAGCGGATTGCGCGAGCCGCCCGGCACGCCGAGCCCGCTCTGCAGCTGCGAGACCTGGCGCGCCAGTTTCGGGGTGCGGGCGATCATCTCCTTGGGCGGATACCAATCCGGCCAAGCCTGCTTGGAATTGACCGTCGAAATGCCCGACCAGGAAAAGCCCTGCTTGCCCACGCCGACGCCGTAGCGGCGGGCGCGACCGTTGCCCTGGACGAGGGTGAGATGATGCGCGCGCGGATCGACCAGGATGGTGCCCGCCGGTTCGCGGCCGGTGTAGGCGATGTCCTGGCGCAGGAAGGCCGGGTTCATGCGCTTGTAGTTGAAGGCCAGGACCGGGAACGGCTCGTCCGGGATCGCGGCATAGGCGCGGGCATAGTCGATCGGCCCGTTGTCGAGGGGCCGTGCAGCCGCGATCTTGTCCGCCGGCCTCGGCTCGGCGACCCTCCGCCGGGGGGCTGCCTCGGGCTCGAACTCCGGCGCCGAGGGAGCCGGCGCGGCGGTGCGCTCGCCGTAGGGAACGTAGGTGCCGCCGCGGCGGCGATACAGCCGTCCGGCTTCGTCGCGGTAGAGGCGGTCGTCGTCGAAGGGCGGGTAGCCGTCGATGCCATCGGGGCCGACCGGACCGCCCTGCCCGAAGGCGGGGAGGGCCGCCATGGTCAGGAGGCTGGTGGCGGCACCGGAAAGGAGTGCACGGCGACTGGGATCGGTCATCGGAAATTCGTCATCGGTCAAGGGGTGGTCCGCGAGCGCCGCTCGGCGAACACATGCTCCTGCGGGGCGTAGCAAGGCGAGGCGACCTCGTCACGCCGGAACGGACCAAAAGCCGGGCTCCTCGGTATCCGCCGGCGCTTTTCGAAGAACACCGTGACCGAAAGGGCAACGCATCGACGTTCGCGATGTCCGATGTGCGAACGGTATCTCAGAACGGCAGGCCGCAACGGCTTCAGAACTGCGCGCCGCGGTCGCTTCCAGATTGCGGTCGCCGGAACGACTCGAGGTGGGCGTCGTACGAGGGTGCGACCCGAAGTCCGAGGGGCCGTTTCGCTTCGGGCGGCGGGCGATGCACGCATTCCTCGATATAGCGCATGCTCTCCTCGATCACGCCGACGGAAAAAGGCTTCGCGATGACGGCAGCGGCCCCGTCGCACTCCTCGTCGAGATCGGCGGCGTTGGCGGTGACGAACACGATGATCGTCCCTTCGATCGCTCTGATCGCGTCCACCACGTCGAGCCCCGACGAGCGCCCCCGCAACCGCATGTCGACGAACACGACGTCCGGACGTGTCCTGTGGGCGTCGGCGATGGCCTCCTCGGCGGAGAAGGCGGTCGCCACCACGATATGCCCGGCATCTTCCAGCAACATCTCGAGCTGCATCTGGATGACGGCCTCGTCCTCGACGATCATGACGCGCAGGGGAGTGCTCACGCGGTGTTCCTGCTGTCCGCCGCCTCACGCGGCAGGCGGATGTTGATCCGGGTCCCGGGATCCGCGGGCTGCCAGGCGATACTGGCGTTCAGTTGACGGGCCAGGGTCTCGATCAGCCGCTTGCCGAAGGTCCTGCGAACGGGCGCCTGCGTCGACATGCCGACACCGTCGTCAATGATGGTAATCCCGAAATAGTTTCCGTCCGGTCTCACAGCCACCGACAGCCGGCCGGGGCGCTGTTCCGGGAAGGCATGCTTGAGGGCGTTGGTGATGAGTTCGTTCATCATCAGGGCCACCGGCGGCGCCTTCTCCACCGGCACTTCCACCGGTTCCAGGTCGAGATGGAGCGACAGGTCCGGGCGTCCGGACCCGTTGATGAGGTCGGTCACCAGCTCGCGGGCGAATTCCGCCACGTCGAAACGCTCGACATTGTGCGACTGGTACAAGCGCTTATGGACGGTGCCGAGGGCTTCGACGCGGCTGAGCATCTGCTCCATGGCCGCCCGCGCCGTCGGATCGGTGATGGTGCGGGTCTGCATGGTGAGAAGCGAAGCGACCATCTGGAGGTTGTTCTTGACCCTGTGATCGACCTCGTGGACCAGCATCGTCTTGGCGGCGAGAGCCTCCGTGAGGTCGGCGGTCCTCCGGGCGACCTCGCGCTCGAAGCGCTCTTTCTCGGCCTGGATCCGGGCCTGCGCTTCGACCCGGTCCGTCACGTCGAGCTGCGAGGCGAAGAAATAATGCAGGTCGCCGGCCTCGGTGACGACGGGGCTCAGATAGAGCGCATTCCAGAACGGGGTGCCGTCCTTGCGGTAGTTCAGGAGGTCGATGGCGATATCGCGGTTGTCCTGCACCGCGTCGCGGACGAGGGCGACGGCGCCCATGTCCGTATCCTCTCCCTGGAGGAAGCGACAGTTACGGCCCATGACCTCGTCCCGCCCATAGCCTGTCAGGTTCAGGAACGCGTCGTTGACGAAGACGATGGGATTGTCGTCCTGGCGCGGGTCGGTGATGATCATCGCCATCCGGGTGGCCCGGACTGCCGCCGCAAAGGGATCTGCTTTGCCGTGCTCGGTCGCGAGCCGATCAGTCAGGTGCCAAGCCTCTGCGGATTCCATGTGATCGATCCTTTCTCCGTCCCGCTGTGGAAACCTCCAAGACGCACGGGGATAATGCCGAGCTTAACTGGCAATCCTGAGAAAGGTTCAACGTCGTTTTCGTGAGCCTTTGCGCAACGGGACCGTGATTCAGGCCAAGGATTACGGCCGACAGGTATGGTCGATTTGCGTAACTGCAACCCCTGTCGTCCGGCCGTTTGCCGACTGACGAGCGATGAATTCGGTCCGCATGCGCGGATGATCTGGAAGCGACCGGCCATTCATCGCGAGAAGGGAAAGCGGAGATCGCCACCGTCGCTACGAAGGCGATGTTCGTCGAATGCGGAAGGCTATTGGACGAGGCGCCGCGTCGACCCCCGAGACGGGATGGCCTCGACCATGGGGCGAGGTCTGCGGAGGGTCGATGCAAGACCCGCGTAGCGAAACCATCCGCAGGCCAACGCCGAAGACCGCGAACGAACGATTGCGGAAAGATGATGCAATAGCGTCGTTCGTGTCCCAGAGTCTTCAGACGTGAGCACCACGACTCGAAAGGGGTGACGCTCAGCACGGCATCAGGCAATCCGCCGTCAGCGCGCACGCATCTCCGGCGTGTTGAAGCGGACCGCCGCCAAGGTGCAGATCGCGCCCGAGAGCAGGTAGAGGCCGATGCAGGCGAGGCCGAACCTGCTCGACAGGCTCAGCGCCACCAGGGGTGCGAATCCGGCGCCGACGAGCCAGGCGAGGTCCGATGTGAGGGCCGCGCCGGTGTAGCGGTAGCGGGCCGGAAAGTTCGAGGTCGCCGCACCGGTGCTCTGCCCGTAGGAGAGGCCGAGCAGGGCAAAGCCGACGATCACGTAGATCGTCTGGCCGATGGCGCTCTCCTCGAACAGGAGCGGCGCCACGATGCTGGCGAGCGCGAACAGGCCGACGAGGCCGGCGGCGAATTCCAGCAGCCGCCGGCGGCCGATCTGGTCGGCGATGATCCCGGAGGCGACGACCGCCCCGGCGCAGACCATGGCGCCCACGAACTGCACCATCAGGAACTCGCCGGCCGAGCGCTGGGTGTAGAGCACGATCCAGCTGATCGGGAACACGGTCACGAGGTGGAACAGCGCGAAGCTCGCCAGCGGCACGAAGGCGCCGATGAGGATGACGCGGCCGTTGACCCGCACGACCTCCGCCACCGGCGTCGGCAGCAGTTCGCTCTGGTCGAGGAGCATCGTGAACTCCTCGGTCGCGATGAGGCGCAGGCGCGCGAACAGGGCGACCACGTTGACCGCGAAGGCCACGTAGAACGGGTAGCGCCAGCCCCAGTCGACGAAGTCGTCGGTGGAGATGTTCATGAGGAAGAACGCGAACAGCAGGCTCGCCAGCATGAAGCCCAGCGGTGCCCCGAGCTGCGGGATCATCGCGTACCAGCCGCGCCGCTCCTTGGGGGCGTTGAGCGCCAGGAGCGAGGCGAGGCCGTCCCAGGCGCCGCCCAGCGCCAGTCCCTGGCCGATCCGGAAGGCGGCCAGCAGCAGGATGGCGGTGACCCCGATCTGGTCGTAGCGCGGCAGGAAGCTGATCGCCGCCGTCGATCCGCCCAAAAGGAACAGGGCCGTCGTCAGCTTCACGCCGCGACCGTGCCGGCGGCCGATCTCCATGAACAGGAAGGTGCCGAAGGGCCGCGCGACGAAGGCCAGCGCGAAGATCGCGAAGGCGGCCAGCGTGCCCTGCAGCGGCTCCAGGAACGGAAAGAACACCTTGGGGAACACCAGCACCGAGCCGATGCCGTAGACGAAGAAGTCGAAGTACTCCGACATGCGCCCGATCACGACGCCGATGGCGATCTCGCCCGGTGCCACCTTGTGATCGTCGTTGGTAGTCTGCCGCACGTCGCGCTCGAGGGGCGTGGAGGTGGGCAGGGCTCGGTCTGCGCTCATGGGACGCCATCGCTCGCGTGACTGATTCGGCGGCCCGCCGTAGCGGCCCCGTTTCGGAACGCTTATGCGGCAGCCTGATCGTGCGTCAAAGCGCAGCAAGATGCGTCGGGGTGAAGCGGTGTCATGTGCTCGGCCCCGGGTGCTCCGCCGCGAGTCGCGTCTCCGCCATGCCGGTCATGCGCCGTCGCGCCGCGGGCTCGGGGCTTGCGCACCGGGACTTGCGGAATGACGTGTTGCAGCGCAGGAAACCCCTCGCCCGGTGCCCTCGGCGCCAAGGTTGCCGCTCACGCTCGATGACCAGAGATCGGATGTTCCCCAGATCCAAGCGCGACCTGTCAAGGCGCGGCCCCGTGCGATGCCTCGCGCTCGCGGCCCTCGCCGTTGTGCTGTCGGGCTGCAACGTCGTGCTGATGCAGCCGTCCGGCGACATCGCCACGCGCCAGCGCGACCTGATCCTCGCCTCCACCGGCCTGATGCTCCTGATCATCGTGCCGGTGATCGCGCTGACCGCGCTCGTTGCCTGGCGCTACCGCGCATCGAACACGGAAGCGACCTACGATCCCGACTGGCACCATTCGACCCAGCTCGAAGTGGTGATCTGGGCGGCGCCTTTGGCCATCGTCATCGCCCTCGGCGCGCTGACCTGGATCAGCACCCACACCCTCGATCCCTACCGGCCCCTGGACAGGCTCGACGCCAAGCGCCCGCTGCCGGCCGATGTTAAGCCGATCACGGTGGAGGTCGTCGCCCTCGATTGGAAATGGCTGTTCTTCTATCCCGATCAGGGAATCGCCACTGTCAACGAGCTGGCCGCTCCCGTCGACGTGCCGATCACCTTCAAGATCACCTCGGCCAGCGTGATGAACTCGTTCTTCATTCCCGCGCTCGCGGGCCAGATCTACGCCATGCCCGGCATGGAGACGAAGCTCCACGCCGTGATCAACAAGGCCGGGATCTTCGACGGCTTCTCCGCCAACTACAGCGGCTCCGGCTTCTCGCGGATGAACTTCAAGTTCCACGGCCTCAAGCGCGAGGCGTTCGACGAATGGGTCGCCAAGGTGAAGGGCGAGGGCAAGCCCTTGAGCCGCGACGCCTACATCGCCCTCGAAAAGCCGACGGAGGCCGAGCCGGTCCGCTATTTCGCGTCCGTCGAGGACGGGCTCTACAAGGCTGCGCTCAACATGTGCGTGCTGCCGGGCAAGATGTGCATGCACGAGATGATGCACATCGACGCCATGGGCGGCGCCGGCAAGGACAGCCAGGCCAACCGCGACCGCCTGCGCTACGACAACCGCCACGCCGAGCAGGGCGACGAGGCCGTGGGCGCCACCTTCCCCGCCTCCGGGCGCGAATCGCGCGACGGTCACAAGCCCCAGGGCGTGACCTCGGGCGGCTCGCGCGACGGCTCAGGCAAGGACGAGCCCGGCCAGGACAAGTTGGAAAAGACCAATCCGCATCAGGGTCACTCACCTGGCATGAACCATGGCGGCCACAACCACGGCGGCTCCGCCCCCGCCCAGTTGAACAACTGACCACACGTCGCGGACACCAGCGAGCGAGACGATCGCATGTTCTCCAATCCGGACCTTCAGACGCTCGTCTTCGGGCGACTGACCTGGGACGCCATTCCGCTCCACGACCCGATCTTGATCGTGACCTTCGCCATGGTCGCGCTCGGCGGCGCGGCGCTTCTGGGCATCATGACCTACTTCCGCTGGTGGGGGCCGCTGTGGCGCGACTGGCTGACATCCGTCGACCACAAGAAGATCGGCATCATGTACATCGTGATGGCGCTCGTGATGTTGCTGCGCGGATTCTCCGACGCGCTCCTGATGCGCAGCCAGCAGGCGCTGGCCTCCGGTGGCGGCGAGGGCTACCTGCCGCCGCACCATTACGACCAGATCTTCACGGCCCATGGCGTGATCATGATCTTCTTCGTGGCGATGCCGCTGGTCACGGGCCTGATGAATTACGTCATCCCGCTTCAGATCGGCGCGCGCGACGTCGCCTTCCCCTTCCTCAACAACCTCAGCTTCTGGATGACGGCGAGCGGGGCGGCCACCGTGATGGCCTCGCTGTTCGTGGGTGAATTCGCCCGCACCGGCTGGCTCGCCATGCCGCCGCTGTCGGGGGCCGATTCCAGTCCCGGCGTCGGGGTCGACTACTACATCTGGGCGCTGCAGATCGCCGGCGTCGGGACGCTCCTGTCGGGCATCAACCTGATCGCCACCATCGTGAAGATGCGCGCGCCCGGCATGACCATGATGAAGCTGCCGATCTTCGTGTGGTCCTCGCTCTGCACCAACGTGCTGATCGTGGCCGCCTTCCCGATCCTCACCGCCGTCCTGGCGCTGCTCTCCCTCGACCGCTACGTCGGCACGCACTTCTTCACGAACGATCTCGGCGGCAACCCGATGATGTACGTGAACCTGATCTGGATCTGGGGTCACCCGGAAGTCTACATCCTGATCCTGCCGGCCTTCGGCGTGTTCTCCGAGATCGTTTCGACATATTCGTCCAAGCGCCTGTTCGGCTACGCCTCGATGGTCTACGCGCTGGTGGTCATCACCATCCTCGCCTACCTCGTTTGGTTGCACCACTTCTTCACGATGGGCTCGGGCGCGTCGGTGAATTCGTTCTTCGGCATCACGACGATGATCATCTCGATCCCGACGGGGGCCAAGATCTTCAACTGGCTGTTCACGATGTACCGCGGCCGCATCCGGTTCGAGGTGCCGATGCTGTGGACGCTCGGGTTCATGGTGACCTTCGTCATCGGCGGCATGACCGGCGTGCTGCTGGCGGTGCCTCCGGCCGACTTCGTGCTCCACAACAGCCTGTTCCTGGTGGCGCATTTCCACAACGTCATCATCGGCGGCGTCGTGTTCGGCATGTTCGCCGGTATCACCTACTGGTTCCCCAAGGCATTCGGGTACAAGCTCGATCCGTTCTGGGGGAAGATGTCGTTCTGGTTCTGGCTGACCGGCTTCTACGTTGCCTTCATGCCACTCTACCTGCTGGGCCTGATGGGCGTCACGCGCCGCCTCAACCGGATCGAGGACCCCTCGCTCCAGATCTGGTTCGTGGTCGCGGCGATCGGCTCGGTGCTGATCCTGCTCGGCATCCTCTCGTTCATCGTCCAGCTCGTCGTCAGCTACCGCCGGCGCGACGAACTGCGCGACCTCACCGGCGATCCGTGGGGCGGCCGCACGCTCGAATGGTCGACGGCCTCGCCGCCGCCGGACTACAACTTCGCCTTCACGCCGGTCATCCACGACCACGATGCGTGGTCGGACATGAAGCGGCGCGGCTACAGCCGTCCGCTTACCGGGTTCAAGGCGATCCACATGCCGCGCAACACCGCGACCGGCGTGATCCTCGGCGGCCTCAGCACCGTCTTCTCGTTCGCGATGATCTGGTACATGTGGCCGCTGGCGGCGGTCAGCTTCGTCGCGATCCTCGTGGTCTCCATCGCCCACACCTTCAACTATGACCGCGACTTCGACATCCCCGCCGACGCCGTCGTGCGGGCCGAGGGCGAGCGGACGCGGCTGATGGCAAGACAGGCCTGATCGACATGGCGACCCAGGCCGACACCGCGACCTCCGGCGAGGAGGAAGCCCTCCGGTTCTACGAGACCGAGGACCATCCCCATGCGCCCGCGACCCTGATCGGGTTCTGGCTCTACCTGATGAGCGACTGCCTCATCTTCGCGGTCCTGTTCGCGACGCATGCGGTGTTGGGGCGCAACTACGCCGCCGGCCCGTCGCCGGCGGACCTGTTCGACCTCAAGCTCGTGGCGCTCAACACCGCCATGCTGCTGTTCTCCTCCATCACCTACGGCTTCGCCATGCTGGAGATGCAGAAGGACCGACGGGCCGCGACGCTCCTGTGGCTCGGCCTCACCGGCCTGTTCGCCATCGTCTTCGTCTGTCTCGAGATCTACGAGTTCGCCCACCTGATCCACGAGGGGGCGACGCCCCAGCGCAGCGCCTTCCTGTCCTCCTTCTTCGTGCTGGTCGGGACGCACGGGCTGCACGTCTCCCTCGGCATCGTCTGGCTCGCCGTCCTCATGATCCAGGTCGGGGTGCGCGGGCTCGAGGTCGACAACAAGCGCCGGCTGATGTGCCTGTCGATGTTCTGGCACTTCCTCGACGTGATCTGGATCGGCGTCTTCACCTTTGTCTACCTGATGGGGACCCTGAAATGAGCTCGGCGACGCGCGCGAATTCGGCGGCGGATGCCGCGCAGACCAAGGACGGCCACGGCCACGACAGCGTCGAGGGCGAACCCCACGGCTCGGTCCGGGGCTACGTCACCGGCTTCGTGCTGTCGGCGATCCTGACGGCGATCCCGTTCTGGCTGGTGATGGGCGACGTCATCGGCAACGCGCGCATCACCGGCTTCGTAGTCATGGCCTTCGCCATGGTCCAGGTCGTGGTCCACATGATCTACTTCTTGCACATGGACACTCGCTCGGAGGGTGGCTGGACGGTGCTGGCGCTGATCTTCACCGCGACCCTCGTGGTGATCACCCTGGTCGGGTCGCTGTGGGTGATGCACCACCTCAACGCCAACATGATGCCGATGTCGGCCGAGGATATGAAGCAGCACATGCCCTGACCGGCCGTGGCGGGCATCCCCCACTGTCGCCGCGGTTCGCTGCGAACCCTGGCGACCCTCGGGCTGCTGGCGGCGACGGTGTGCGCGGTCTGCGTCGCGCTGGGAACCTGGCAACTCCAGCGCCGGGTCTGGAAACTGGACCTGATCGCCCGCGTGGAGGCCCGCATCCGGGCCGAGCCGGCGACGGCGCCCGCTCCCGACGACCTGCCTGCGCCGACGCGGGCGAGCGACGAGTACCGCCGCGTTCGCGCCGAGGGTGTGTTCCTCCACGCTCGCGAGACGCTGGTCCAGGCGGTGACGGACCGCGGCCCCGGCTTCTGGGTGGTGACGCCGCTGCGCCGAGCCGACGGGACGACCATCCTGATCAACCGCGGCTTCGTGCCTCCGGACCGGCGCGCGCCGGCGAGCCGGGAGCCGGGACCGGACGAGGCCCGGGTGACCGGTCTCCTGCGCCTGAGCGAACCGGGCGGAGCCTTCCTGCGGGCGAACGATCCGGTGGCCGAGCGCTGGTATTCCCGCGACGTGGCGGCCATCGCCGCCGCTCGTGGGCTCACACTCGTCGCGCCCTATTTCGTCGATGCCGATGCGAAGCCCAATCCCGGTGGGCTGCCGGTGGGAGGGCTGACGGTGGTCGCCTTCCGCAACGACCACCTCGTCTACGCCGTCACCTGGTACGTGCTGGCACTGATGGCGGCGGGGGGAGGGTGGATCGTCCTGCGCGAGGCGCGGCGTAGGCACGAGCGATCGGAGCCGTCGTCCGACTGAAGGACGTCAGTCGTTCTCGCGCATCAGCGTCTCGGACACGACCCGCACGGGCTTGCGCCGGCCGATCAGGACCGCAGCGCGCGAGGTTTCCGGGTCGTGTTCGAAACGGGTGCGGACCCAGGCCACCAGGAACTTCACGTATTCCGAGGCGAGCAGCCGGGTCGAGGCCGGGCTCTGCCACCAATGCGGGCCGACGCCCTCGGCGACGACGGGATGGGGCACCACCCGGTCGCGGCCGGCCAGAGCATGGTCGAGTTCGATCAGCGTGCGGGGCATGTGATAGTTCGAGGTCACCACCGCCACGGTGTTGAAGCGGTGCAGCCGCATCCAGCGCCGGGTCTCGATGGCGTTCCCGATGGTGTTGCGGGCCCGGTAGTCGAGGTCGACGCAGCACTCGATCCAGTGGCGCTGGCTCGGGTTCAGGCGGGTGATCTCGTCGCGGCTGGTGCGCTCGTTGACCCCGGTGATGAGCAGGCGCCGGCCATAGCCGCTGGCCAGGAGATCGATGGCGTCGCCGATGCGTTGGGCGCCGCCGGTGAGGGCGACGATGGCGTCGGGCCGCTCGGAAAGCGCGCGTTCGTCGCGGTCGATGCAGGCGACGAAGCTCAGAAAACCACCCAGCAGCGCCGCGACGCCGATGCCGCCCACGACCGCCACCCCCCTCAGGGCGCGACCCTGGACCGACGGCGGCCGGCTGCGCACGGGCGGCGCTGACAGGGCCGGGCCGCGCGGAGGCGCCTCGTCCCAGGCCCAACCGAAGGCGCCGCGCGGGCTGATGGTGGTGTCGCCAGACATCCGAGTGGTCATTCTCCCGGAGGATAGCCGCGATTGCGGCGTTGCAGAGGCGCCACTCTCTGCCGCAAAAGCTTCACGCCTCGTTAACGCTCACCCGAAGGAAGGGTGTGGGTCAAGGCGTCGGCGCGAGCGGGCGCTCCTGCACCGGATGGGGGATGAGACCCCGCCGCCGGGCCGACGATCGGCGCCTGGCGAGAACTGGGGCTCGCGGACGGGCGCTTCAAGCCAAAACCCGGCTCATGCCAAAACCCGGCTCATGCCAAAACCGGGCTCAGGCCAGGAAGCGACGCACGGTCAGGCGCGAGACCAGCCCGGTGACCACCGAGGCGATGACGCCGATCAGGAGCACGCTGGCATAGCCGCGCCAGCCGACGTGGAACGCACCGAAGAGGGCGTCGAGTTCCTCGCCCGCCGGTCCGGTGCGCCAGGCGCGGGCGACGACGCCGGCGGCCGCGAAAGCCGCGAGGGCGGCGACCGATCCGACGATGCCGCCGCGCAGGCCCAGCCCGAAGAAGCGGCGCTGAAAGGCACGGGCGATGAAGTCGTCGTCGGCGCCTACGAAGTGCAGCACCTCCACCACCTCGCGGTTGCCCGCCATGGCGCCCCGGGTCGCGAAGGCCACCGCGAGCCCGGTGGCGATGAGCACCAGGGCGACGATGCCGACCCCGACCCCGACGAAGGTGTTGGCCATGGTCGAGAGCCGGCGCAGCCACAGGGCATGGTCGTCGAGGCTGGCGACACCCGGCAGCGCCTCGGCCAGGGAAGCCCGGAGCGGCTTGAGGTCGGGGCTCGGTCCCGGCGCCAGGGTGAGGGTGACGAGACGGGGCACCGGCAGGTCCGACAGGTCGAGGCCGCTGCCGAGCCAGGGTTCGAGCAGGCGCTCGGCCTCCGCCTTCGAGAAGACGCGGGTGGTGGCGATCCCCGGCGTCGCCTTGGCCAGGGCCTCGGCCCGGGCGACGTCCGCGTCGATGGCGCGGCCGGGGCTCGGCCTCACCTGGATCGTCACCTCCTGCGCCACCGCGCCTTGCCACTGGTCGGCGCTGGAGGCCACCATCTCGGCGGCCCCCGCGCACAGCGCGGCGAGGAAGGTGAGGATGGCGATCACCGCCGCCAGCGAGCGGCTGGCGGCCGAATCGGTCGGGACCAGGGGCGCGTTGCGCCGCAGGGTCGGCGGCAGCGGCGGCTCGGCCGCGGCGGCGTCGCCCGCACCTGGCCGCGCCCCGGACCGGGTCGCGTCCGTCCTGGCCGTCTTGCGGGAGAGGGGAGCGGTGTCGCCCATCACGGCGTCTCCACGCGCAGCCGGCCCTCGCCCAACACGAGCCGGCGGGCGTCGACGAGGTCCATCAACGCGAAATCGTGGGTGGCGATCAGCACCGAGGTGCCGAGCCGGTTGAGTTCGATGAACAGGCGCAGCAGGCGCCGCCCGAGGCCGGGATCGACGTTGCCGGTGGGTTCGTCGGCCAGGAGCAGTTCGGGCCGCGCGATCAGCGCCCGTGCAATGGCCGCGCGCTGCTTCTCGCCACCCGACAGCAGGGGAGGGAGCACGTGCATGCGCTCGCCGAGGCCGACCCAGCGCAGCAGTTCGACCACCTCGGCCCGGTAGCTCGACTCCGCCCGGCCCTGGACGCGCAGGGGCAGGGCGACGTTCTCGTAGGTGGTGAGGTGGTCGAGCAGCCGGAAATCCTGGAACACGACGCCCATGCGCCGGCGCAGGGAGGTGAGGGTGTCGCTGGCGATGCCGCTGACCTCCTCGCCGAACACCGAGACCAGCCCGCGCGTCGGCCGCACCGACAAGAGGATGAGACGCAAGAGGGTGGTCTTCCCCGCCCCCGAGGGACCGGTGAGGAACTGGAAGGAATGGGGTGCGATCTCGAAGCTCACGTCGCTCAGGACCTCCGGTCCGAGGCCGTAGCGCATCCCGACGTTCTCGAACTGGACCACGGGTCCCTCGGCCCCCGCGAGCAGGCTCTCCCCCCTCACGCGGTCCGCCACGGTTCACCCGTTCCGTCGGCGCCCATGGGCCGGCCTGGTCTGCGATGCCTCAAGGCGTCCGTTCCTCCCGCCCCACCTTCACACGCGGTTAACCGCGTTCCGCGACAACCATGTCTGTCTTTTTGCACGACGCGGCAACCGCCGACCGACCTGGAAGCGCCGATTCGCCATGCAGATCGTCTGCCCCGCCTGCGCCAGCGAATACGAGATTCCCACCGATCGGGTCGGAGCGGAAGGCCGCTCGGTGCGCTGCGCCGCCTGCCGCGAGACCTGGTTCATCGGGCCCGACGACGTCGCCACCGCGCAGATCGCCGAAGCCATGGCGGCGATGGACGACGGCACCCGCAACCGCTCCGAGGACCAAGCCGCCCTCGACGCCTGGGAAGCGGCCCTGGCGGAGGAGGGCATCGCCCCCGACGCCGCCCCGTCGTCCACTCCTTCGGAACCCGCGTCCGTCGAGCCACCGCCACGGAAGGCGGCCAAGCGGCCCTCGCGGCCGGCAAAGCCCGGCCGGTCGTGGTCCGCCTTCGCCACGGCGGCGGGCCTGTGGCTGGCGATCGTCGCGGTGGGGGGTGGCGCCCTCGTCGCCCGCACCACGGTCGTACGGGCGATGCCCCAGAGTGCCGGGCTCTATGCCGCCATCGGCCTGCCCGTGAACCTGCGCGGCATCGACCTGCGCGACGTCGCCGCCTTCCAGGCCGCTGGCGAGGCGGGCCTGACGCAGCTCGTGGTGGAGGGCGATCTCGTTGGCGTCTCGCGGGAGGCCGTCGCCGTGCCGGCCATCGAGATCGAGGTGCGCGACGAGCGGGACCAGCCGCTCTACCGCTGGACCGTTCCCTCCCCGCGCCCGTCCCTGGAGGACCGCGAGACCGCCCGCTTCCGGGCCAGCCTGTCGGCGCCGCCGGCCCAGGGGCGGTCGGTGCAGGTGCGCTTCGCGGGCACCGGGCAGATGCGTGCCGATGCCGCCGCGAGCGAGCCCAAGGCCGATGCCAGCCGGCGGAACCCATGATATGGACTGCGTGATGAACACCACGCCTTCCCGACGCGTCCGCGTCCTGTTCGACGAATCCGCCATCGCCCGGCGCAACGAGGAACTGGCCGGCGAGATCGCGTCGGCCAAGCTCGAAGACCTCCTCGTGGTCGCGGTGCTCAAGGGCAGCTTCATGTTCGCCGCCGACCTGTTGCGCGCGCTGCACCGGTCCGGCCTCGCGCCGCAGGTCGAGTTCGTCCACCTGTCGAGCTACCGCACCGGCACCGTCTCCACCGGTCAGGTCGAGATCCTGCGCGACGTCCAGAGCGAGGTGCGGGGCCGCGACGTGCTCCTCGTCGACGACATCCTCGAATCGGGCCGGACCCTGGTCTTCGCCAAGGATCTGCTGATGGCGCGCGGCGCCAAGCGCGTGATGACGGCGGTGCTGCTCGAGAAGCCCGGCAAGCGCGCCGTGACCATCGACGCGGATTTCGTCGGCTTCCCCTGTCCCGATGCCTTCGTGGTCGGTTACGGCATGGATGCCGCCCACGCCTACCGCCAGTTGCCCTTCGTCGGCCTGGTCGACTTCGAGAGCAGCGAGCCCGACCTCTTCGGCGGCACCTGACCGGCTTCATTCGCTTGGCCACCGGTGGCATTTGCGCGCAGAGATGACAAATTCGTCCGGCCGCTCTGCCATTTTTGCTTGACATGCGATCTTGGCGCTTGCGTCTCTGGCACCGGCGGCGACACGCCCGCGATCACATACGAAACGGTGTTTATGGCTCGCATCCTGCTAGTGGATGACGAAGAGACGATCCGCGGCTTCCTGAAGCGCGGCCTCGAGATCGACGGGCATGCCGTGGTCACCGCCAGCGATGGCAGCGACGGGCTGGACCGGCTGATCGAGGCGGCCGGCGATTTCGACCTGCTGCTCACCGACATCCGCATGCCGTTGATGGACGGCATCGCCCTGGCGCTCGCGGCCAAGCGCGACTTCCCCGACCTGACCATCCTGCTGATGACCGGCTTTGCCGATCAGCGCGAGCGCGCCCGCGGCCTCGACGCCATCGTGACCGACGTCCTGACCAAGCCCTTCTCCCTGGCCGACCTGCGCTCGACGGTGAACCGCGCTTTGGCGGCCTGAGCGGACCGACGCTGGCTCCGGTTCCCGGCGTGCCTTCCATCGCACGCGGGTGACACACTATATCATCGGACGAAGACCAGCGCGGGCCCTCCCGCGCCGCGCGCCCCCATGAGACCGTTCCCATGTCCGACACCTCCGGCAATATCTCCGACTCTGGCAAGATTCCCGTCACCGTGCTCACCGGCTATCTCGGTGCGGGCAAGACGACCCTCCTCAACCGCATCCTCACCGAGAACCACGGCAAGCGCTACGCCGTGATCGTCAACGAGTTCGGCGAGATCGGCATCGACAACGACCTCGTGGTCGGCGCCGACGAGGAGGTGTTCGAGATGAACAACGGCTGCGTCTGCTGCACCGTGCGCGGCGACCTCATCCGCATCATGGACGGGCTCGTGAAGCGGCGCGGCAAGTTCGACGCGATCATCGTCGAAACCACGGGGCTGGCCGACCCCGCCCCCGTCGCCCAGACCTTCTTCGTCGACCAGGACGTGGGCGATGCCGCCCGCCTCGACGCCGTGGTCACGGTGGCCGACGCCAAGTGGCTGTCCGACCGCCTGAAGGACGCCCCCGAGGCCAAGAACCAGATCGCCTTCGCCGACGTCATCCTCCTCAACAAGGCCGATCTCGTGGAGCCGGGCGACCTCGACCGGGTCGAGGGCCAGATCCGCGCGATCAATCCCTACGCCACGATCCACCGCACCAGCCGCTGCGACGTGCCCCTCGATGCGGTGCTCGACCGCAACGCCTTCGACCTCGGCCGCATCCTCGACATCGAGCCGGCGTTCCTGGAGGAGGGCCACCACCATCACCACGACGACGAGATGCAGTCGGTCTCGGCCAGGATCGACGGCCCGGTGGACCCGGAAAAATTCATGCCGTGGATCTCGAACCTGACCCAGGTGCAGGGGCCGGACATCCTGCGCTGCAAGGGCATCGTCGCCTTCCCGAACGAGCCGCAGCGCTTCGTCTTCCAGGGCGTCCACATGATCCTCGACGGCGACCTCCAGGGCCCGTGGAAGGACGACGAGGCCCGGGTCTCGCGGGTGGTGTTCATCGGGCGCAACCTCGACCCGGAGACGATCCGGGCCGGCTTCTTCGACTGCAAGGCATAGGCGCTGCGTTCCTTCCCCCCGCGCGGGGGGAAGGAACTTGGCGAGCCATCGTCTCCGGTGGGACGGGACACGGGTGTCCGCAAGGATTGGTTTACCATTCCGTCCCAGGATCGCGCCGCGCCGCCATCCGCCGGCGCGCGAGAGAGCGCCATCCATGATGTCCCGCGCGGAACGCACGCCCCTCACCGATTGGTGGTGGACGGTCGACAAAGGCCTCCTGGCCGGCCTCGCCGCGCTGATGGTGGCGGGCCTCGTCTTCCTCATGGGCGGCGGCCCGCCGGTGGCCGAAAAGATCGGCCTGCCGACCTTCTACTTCCTCAACCGGCAGGCGCTCTATCTGGCGCCGACGCTGCTGATCATCGTGGCGGTCTCGTTCCTGTCCCTGCGCCACATCCGGCGTGTGGCGCTCGCCACGTGGATCGTCGGCGTGGCCCTGTGCATCCTGGCCGGCAAGTTCGGGCCCGAGATCAAGGGCGCCCACCGCTGGATCCAGTTCGGCGCCTTCGGCCTGCAGCCGTCCGAGTTCGTGAAGCCCGCCTTCGTGGTGGTGGCGGCCTGGGCGTTCTCGGAGGGCGCGCAACGGCGCGACATGCCCGGCGGCCTTCTCGCCATCCTGCTACTGCCCATCACGATCGTGCCGCTGATCCTGCAGCCGGATTTCGGCCAGACCATGCTGATCACCATCGTCTGGTGCTCGCTGTTCTTCGTGGCGGGCCTGCACTGGTTCTGGGTCGCGGGCCTGGGCGTCGGCGGCCTCCTCGGGGTCGCGGTGGCCTATCGTTTCCTGCATCACGTCCGCGAGCGCATCACCCGCTTCATGGACAAGGATTCCGGCGACAGCTTCCAAGAGTTCTGGGCGCGCGAATCGTTCAACTCCGGCGGCTGGCTCGGCACCGGCCCCGGTGAGGGCGTCGCCAAGCGCCACCTGCCCGACGCGCACACCGACTTCATCTTCTCCGTCACCGGGGAGGAGTTCGGTGCGCTCGTCTGCCTCGGCCTCGTCTGCCTGTTCGCCTATATCGTGATGCGCGGCCTCAAGCTGGCGCGCCGCACCGACGACACCTTTTCGCGCCTGGCCATCACGGGATTGACGACGCTGTTCGGATTGCAGGCCTGCATCAACATGGCGGTGAACGTGCGGCTGATGCCGGCCAAGGGCATGACCCTGCCGTTCGTCTCCTACGGCGGTTCGTCCCTGATCTCGCTGGCGCTCGGCATGGGCTTCCTCGTGGCCCTGACCCGCAAGCGGCCGCGCACGGTGATGCTGAGCCAGAAGCCGCCCGGCACCGCGCCGGCGACGGTGGCCGGGGTGATGCGATGACCGTGGCGCAGGCCACCGTCCTCCTCTGTGCCGGCGGCACCGGCGGGCACCTGTTCCCGGCCGAGAGCCTGGCCATCGCGTTGCGCGCCCGCGGCGTGCGGGTGGTGCTCGCCACCGACGCGCGGGTGGATTCCATCGCCACGGGCTTTCCGGCCTCCGAGATCGTCACCATCGCCTCGGCGACACCTTCGGGCCGCTCGCTCGTCCGGCGGGCGAGCGCGCTCCTGACGCTGGGCCGCGGGTTCGGCGCCGCCGCCCGTGAGATCAAGCGGATCGACCCGGCCGCCATCGTCGGGTTCGGCGGCTATCCGACGGTGCCGCCGATGCTCGCGGGACAGATCCTGCGGCGGCCCACCATCCTGCACGAGCAGAACGCGGTGATGGGCCGGGCCAACGCCTTCCTGGCGCGCGGCGCGCGTGCCATCGCCACGGGCTTCGCCGAGGTTCGCGGCATCCCGGAGAAGGCCACCGCACCGCGCACCCACACCGGCAACCCCCTGCGCCCGGCGGTGCTGGCGGCGGCGGCGACCTATCCGCCGCTCGGCGACAGCGACGGCCTCCACCTCCTCGTCTTCGGCGGCAGCCAGGGCGCCGCCGTGATGGGCCAGATCGTGCCCGCGGCCATCGCGCAGCTCCCCGCCGACCTGCGCGCCCGCCTCCACCTCGTGCAGCAGGTCCGCGCCGAGGACCTGACGCAGGTCCAGAACCTCTACCTCGGCCTCGGTCTCGCCGGGCTCGAGACGGCGCCGTTCTTCAAGGACCTGCCCACGCGCATGGCCCAGAGCCACCTCGTCATCGGTCGCTCGGGCGCCTCCACGGTCTCGGAACTGGCCGCCATCGGCCGGCCCGCGATCCTGGTGCCGCTGCCGGGCGCCCTCGATCAGGACCAGGCCGCCAATGCCGCGACGCTGAGCGCCATCGGCGCGGCGCTGACGATTCCGCAAGGCAGCTTCACCCCCGACCGCCTCACCGCGGAACTGGTCGATCTGTTCGGAACGCCGGCAAAATTGACCGCGGCGGCGGCAGCGGCCAAAAGTGCCGGCATCCACGACGCCGCCGAACGGCTCGCCGATGTCGTGATCGCGACGGCGGCGCTCACCTGATCGCGGGGTCGGCGCCGCGGCGCACCCGCTCGAACCGACGAGACTGGCTCACATCATGAAGCTGCCCGACAAGCTCGGCCCCATCCATTTCATCGGCATCGGCGGCATCGGCATGTCCGGCATCGCCGAGGTGATGATGAACCTCGGCTACACGGTGCAGGGGTCGGACGCCAACGACAACGCCAACGTCCGCCGGCTCGCCGAAAAGGGCATCAGGACCTTCGTCGGCCATGCGGCCGGCAACGTCGAGGAGGCGGCCCTCGTGGTGGTCTCCACCGCGATCCGGCGCGACAACCCCGAGCTCGTCGCCGCCCGCGAGCGCCGCCTGCCGGTGGTGCGGCGAGCCGAGATGCTGGCCGAGCTGATGCGCTTCAAGTCCTGCGTCGCCATCGCCGGCACCCACGGCAAGACCACCACCACCTCGCTGGTGGCCGCCCTCCTCGATGCGGGCAACCTCGACCCCACCGTCATCAACGGCGGCATCATCAACGCCTACGGCACCAACGCCCGCATGGGCGAGGGCGAGTGGATGGTGGTGGAGGCCGACGAATCCGACGGCACCTTCCTCAAGCTGCCGGCCGATGTCGCCATCGTCACCAACATCGACCCCGAGCACCTCGACCATTTCGGCTCGTTTGAGGCGGTGAAAGACGCCTTCCGGCGCTTCATCGACAACATCCCCTTCTACGGTTTCGCCGTGATGTGCATCGACCATCCGGTGGTGCAGGACCTCGTCGGCCACATCGAGGACCGCCGCATCATCACCTACGGCGAGAACCCGCAGGCCGACGTGCGCCTGATCGACGTGGACCTGCGCGGCGGCCAGAGCCGGTTCCGCGTGATGATCCGCGACCGTCGTCCCGGCTTTCGCCTCGAGATGGAGAACCTCGTCCTGCCGATGCCGGGCAAGCACAACGCCCTCAACGCCACCGCGGCGCTGGCCGTGGCCCACGAACTCGGCGTCGAGCCGCAGGCGATCCGCAAGGCGCTGGCAGGCTTCGGCGGCGTCAAGCGCCGCTTCACCAAGACCGGCGAATGGAACGGCGCCTTGATCTTCGACGACTACGGGCACCACCCGGTGGAGATCAAAGCGGTGCTCAAGGCCGCCCGCGCCTCGACGGAGTCCAACGTCATCGCCATCGTGCAGCCCCACCGCTACACCCGGCTGGCCTCCCTGTTCGACGATTTCTGCACCTGCTTCAACGACGCCGACACGGTCATCGTCGCCCCGGTCTACGCCGCGGGCGAGGCGCCGATCGAGGGCATGGACCGCGACGGCCTCGTCTCGGGCCTCAAGTCCCGCGGCCACCGCGACGCTCTGGCCCTCGACCGCACCGAGGATCTCGCCGGACTGGTGGCGAGCCGCGCCAAGGCGGGCGACTACGTCGTGTGCCTGGGGGCCGGCAACATCACGCAGTGGGCCTATGCGCTTCCGGCGGAACTGGCGTCGTTGCAGGCCTGAGGCGATGCGCTCGGCGGACGAAGAGCGGACCGAATGTCGGCGCCGGCTTCGCCACGATCACACCGACGTCGAGACGAGATCATGGCGGCGTCTGCGCAATCGCCAGTTCGGCGGGTTCAAGTCCGTCCGTCGGGAAGGGATTGGTCCCTCCGGTGCCGACTTTTGTCGTTGCGAGGTCGAGGTGGTCGTCGAGCGCGACGGAAGTCAGCCTGTCGACAGGTCTCGTGATACGAGCAGAAATGCCTATCTCACCCGGCTCGGCTATCGCGTCCTTCGTTTCCGGAACGCCGGGACCAAGGACGATATCGTCGGTGTTCTCGACACCATCGCGGCGCCGCTTCCCCCCTCTCCCCGCTCGCGGGGAGAGGACGTCGGCCCCCTCGTCGGGGCCGGCGTGAGCCCGAAGGGCGAAGGTGAGGGGGCGATCCCAGAGAAGCCTCATCCGACAGCGCCCCCTCACCCTCGGCTGCCGCCTCGCTTGGCCGACGACGAGGTCGGCCAAGCCCTCTCCCCGCGAGCGGGGAGAGGAGGAGAACCCTCATGACCGCCTTCCCCGACATCACCCCCGACATCCGATCGCGTGCGCCCGCCCTGCGCGGACGCCTCGTCGCGAACCAGTCGCTGGCCGACCTCACCTGGTTTCGGGTCGGCGGACCGGCGCAGGTGCTGTTCAGCCCGGCCGACGAGGAGGATCTGGCGCTGCTGCTGGCCGCCCTCGATCCGGCGATGCCCGTGACGGTGATCGGCCTCGGCTCGAACCTGATCGTGCGGGACGGCGGCATACCGGGGGTGACGGTCCGGCTCGGCGGCAAGGCCTTCGGCTCGGTGGAGATCGACGGCGACACCCTGCGGGCCGGCACCGCCGTCCCCGACATGCGCCTGGCCAAGGCGGCGGCGGAGGCCTCCCTCGACGGGCTCGCCTTCTTCCGCGGCATCCCCGGTTCGATCGGCGGTGCGCTGCGCATGAACGCCGGCGCCCATGGCGGCGAGACCACCGACGTCCTGGTCGAGGCCCGCGGCATCGACAGGCGCGGCGAACTGCGGACGTTCGGCCACGACGCGATGGGCTTTGCCTACCGCCATTCCGCGGCCCCCGAGGACGTGATCTTCACGAGCGCCCTGTTCCGCGCGCGGCCGGGCGAGCGCGAGGCCATCGAAGCGGAGATGGACCGCGTCACCGCGGCCCGCGAGGCGGCCCAGCCGATCCGCGAGCGCACCGGCGGCTCGACCTTCAAGAATCCCGACGGCGGCAAGGCCTGGCAACTCGTCGACGCAGCCGGCTGCCGCGGCCTGCGTGTCGGCGGCGCCCAGGTGTCGCCGATGCACTGCAACTTCCTCATCAACACCGACGGCGCCACGGCGGCCGACATCGAGGCTCTCGGCGAAGAGGTGCGCCGGCGCGTGCGCGAGACCTCGGGCATCGAGCTCCACTGGGAGATCAAGCGCATCGGAGTGTCGACGTCGGGGGCGTAAGCCGGTAAGACGTAAGTCATCCGACGCGAGGGGCCGATGGCGGGACAGGACGTCTTGACGATCTATTCGAAGGTCTCCGTGAAGAGTCAGACCGTGCTGCCGGCAGAAGTGCGCGAACGCCTCGGCATCGGCCCCGGCGACCGCCTCCGTTACGTGATCACGCCGGACGGCATTCGTATCGAAAAGGCCCGGCCCGAGGGTGAAGATCCTTTCGTGACCTTCACGGAATGGGCGGGGGCCGCCGACGAAGACGCCTATGGCAATCTCTGAGGATCCGAGCGAAGTCCCGTTTCCGGCGGGGACCGTGGTGGTCGTGCCGTTTCCCTACTCCGACCGCCTCGCCGAAAAGCGCCGCCCGGCCGTCGTCGTCTCGGGCCAGGCCGTCGCAGAGGCGGGGTTCGTCTGGATCGCCATGATCACCAGCGCGAACAACCCGGCGATGGGGGGCGATCAGGTGATCGACGATCTCGCCGCCGCCGGTCTCTCGGCCCCTTCGGTCGTGAGGCCCGTCAAGCTGGCCTGCATCGAACCGCTCCGTATCCTCAAACGGATCGGCACCTTGTCCCCGGTGGTGGCCGAAGCGGTGTTCGACGCGATCCGCGACCGGATCGGACCACCAAGGCCCGCGTGACGACGAAACCCATTTCGCGAAAGTTTCAGGAGTCCCCATGTCCAAGCACGTCGCCGTCCTCATGGGCGGGTGGTCCTCCGAGCGCGAGGTCTCGCTCAATTCCGGCACCGCCTGCGCCCGGGCGCTCGAAGGGGAGGGGTTCACCGTGACCCAGGTCGATGTCGGGCCGGACATCGCCACCGTGCTGACCGACTTGAAGCCCGACGTCGCCTTCAATGCCCTGCACGGCCCGGCCGGCGAGGACGGCACGATCCAGGGGCTCCTGGAGATCTTGAAGATTCCCTACACGCACTCGGGCGTCCTCGCCTCGGCGCTCGCCATGCATAAGGAACGTGCCAAAACGATCATGAAGGCGGCCGGGGTCAGCGTGCCGGACGGTTGCGTCGTCGATCGCCATGATGCCGCAAAGTCACACGTGCTGCCGCCGCCCTACGTCCTCAAACCGATCGCCGAAGGCTCCTCGATGGGCGTCATCATCGTGCGCGACGGGCGCTCGCATCCGCCCCAGATCCTGGCGTCGGACGAGTGGGTCTATGGCGACCAAGTCCTTGCGGAGACTTACGTTGCGGGCCGCGAGCTCACCTGTGCCGTGATGGGCGACCGGGCGCTCGGAGTCATCGAGATCAAGCCCGCCTCGGGCGAGTGGTACGACTACGATGCCAAGTACGCCGCGGGGGGGTCGATCCACGTCCTGCCGGCCGAACTTAAACCAAATGTTTACCAGCGTGTCCAAGAGTTGTCGTTAACGGCGCATCAAGCACTGGGCTGTCGGGGCGTCAGCCGTGCCGATCTTCGCTACGACGACACACCGGGTGGAACCGGTGCCCTCGTCGTGCTGGAGGTCAACACGCAACCCGGCATGACCCAGACGAGCCTTGTGCCCGAGATCGCGGCCCATGCGGGCCTAACATTCGGTGAGCTCGTCCGATGGATGGTGGAGGACGCAACCTTGGGCCGCTGAGCGGCGCCGGCCCGGCCGGCGACGGCGGGGTCCTCGCGCGCCTCTGCGGCGTGGGCGGGCGCCTCGCGGCGGCACTGCCGGGCGTGGCCCGGCCGTCGTCGTCCCGGCGCCCGCGGATCGGCGCGCCGATCGGGCGGCGGTTTCCGCGCCTCGTCGGTTCCCTCGCCCTCTCCTGCACCTTCGGCACCCTCGCCGTCGCCGGTTTCATCGCGAGCGGCCGCTACGACACCTTCGTCACCGAGAACGGCCGGCCCCTCGACATCCTGGCCCGCATCGCCGGCTTCGGCGTCGAGCGCGTCACCATCGCGGGCATCTCGCGGCTCTACGAGAGCGAAGTGCTGGAGGCGGCGGGCATCGACGCGCGCTCGTCGGTGGTCTTCCTCGACGTCAGGGAGGCGCGCGAGCGCCTGATGCAGGTGCCGCTCATCGCCAGCGTCTCCGTGCGCAAGATCTATCCCAACGAGATCCTCATCACCCAGGTCGAGCGCGAACCCGCCGCCCTGTGGCAGCGCAACGGCGAGCTCTCGGTCATTGCCGCCGACGGCACCGTCATCGACGAGATGCGGGACGACCGCTACGCGACCCTGCCCCTCGTGGTCGGCGAGGACGCCAACCTGCGCCTCAAGGACTACCTCGACCTGATCGAGGCGGCCGGCCCCCTGGCCGAGCGCGTCAAGGCCGGCACCTACGTCTCGGGCCGGCGCTGGACGCTCAAGCTCGACGGCATCGACATCCGCCTGCCCGAGACCGGCGCCAGGGAGGCGTTGTCCCGCCTGGTCCGCCTCGAACGCACCAACCGCCTGCTGGAGAAGGACATCATCGCCATCGACCTGCGCATGCCCGACCGCGTCGTGGTCCGCCTCACCGAGGAAGCCGCCGCCACCCGCCTCGAATCCCAGAAGAAGAAGCCCAAGGGCAAGGGCACCGACACATGAGCCGCACGATTCGCCCCGCGCGCCTCGCGCCCACCCGCCCCGTCAGTCTGGTCCGGTAAGCCTCATGCACGCGCATCACGGACTCACGCCCCGCCTCAAACCGCTCTCGGCGCGACGCAGCGCCACCCTGTCGGTCCTCGACATCGGCACGAGCAAGGTCGTGTGCCTCATCGCCGAGCTCCAGCCGGCCGAGGCGCTCTCGACCCTGCGCGGGCGCACCCATCTCGCCCGCATCATCGGCATCGGCCACCAGCGCTCGCACGGCCTCAAGGGCGGCGCGATCGTCGACCTGGAGGCCGCCGAGGGAGCCATCGCCCAAGCGGTCCACGCCGCCGAGCGGATGGCCAAGGTCGAGGTGCAGTCGGTCATCGTCAACATCTCGGGCGGCCGCATCGGCTCCCAGCATTTCGATGCGCATGTGCCGGTCCGGACCGGCTCCGTCACCGCGGCGGACGTCGAGCGCGCCCTGGAGACGGCCAGCGCCCACGGCGTCAGCCCCGGCCGGGCCGTGCTCCACGCCCTGCCCACCGGCTATTCCCTCGACGGGCAGGGCGCGGTGATCGACCCCTCGGGCATGATCGGCGACGCGCTCGGGGTCGACCTGCACGTCGTTACCAGCGAGGCCGCTGCGGCCCGCAACCTCATGCTGGCGGTGGAACACTGCCACCTCGGCGTCGAGGCGGTGATCGCGACACCCTACGCCGCCGGCCTCTCGGCGCTCGTCGACGACGAGGCCGAGATGGGGGTCTGCGTCGTCGACATGGGCGGCGGCACCACCACCGTCGGCGTCTTCTCGGGCGGCCACCTCGTCCATGTCGACGCCCTCGCGGTGGGCGGTCACCACGTCACCATGGACATCGCCCGCGGTCTCTCGACCCGGGTGGCGGCGGCCGAGCGCCTCAAGACGCTCTACGGCTCGTGCATCTCCACGGCCTCGGACGACCGCGACATGATCGCGGTCCACGGGGTCGGCGAGGACGAGGGCGACGCCCCCACCCACGTGCCGCGCTCGCAACTCGTGCGGATCATCCGTCCCCGCGTCGAGGAAGTGATCGAACTCGTGCGCGACCGGCTCCGCGCCGCGGGTTTCGCCAGCCAGGCCGGCCGCCGCGTGGTGCTGACGGGCGGCGCCAGCCAGCTCGTCGGCCTCCCCGAGCTGACCCGCCGGATCATGCAGGGACAGGTCCGGATCGGCCGCCCCCTCGGGATCCGCGGCCTGCCGGAAGCGGCCAAGGGACCGGCCTTTTCCGCCGCCGTCGGCCTGCTGGTCTACCCGCAGGTGGCGCATGCGGAGCATTTCGAGCCGCGCGGGCAGGGTGCCTTCGCGGCGACGGGAACGGATGGCTACCTCTCGCGCGTCGGACGCTGGCTCCGCGAGAGCTTCTAGGAACGACGGGCCGGCGGCCGGTGCCCTCCCGCGAGGGGCCGCCGCAAGCCCGGCACAAGCAAATCGGCGCTGGTCTTCGTGGCCGGGCGTCAACCGAAACGTGAAAGGCACGAGAGGCTCATCACCATGGCCATCAGTCTGCAGGCGCCGGACATCCGGGAACTGAAGCCCCGCATCACCGTCTTCGGTGTCGGCGGAGCCGGCGGCAACGCCGTCAACAACATGATCGAATCGGGCCTGCTCGGCTGCGAGTTCGTCGTGGCCAACACCGACGCCCAGGCGTTGACCTCGTCCAAGGCCGAGCGCGTCATCCAGATGGGCCTCAACGTCACGCAGGGCCTCGGTGCCGGCTCGCACCCGGAGGTCGGCTCGGCCGCCGCCGACGAGGTCATCGACGAGATCCGCGACCAGCTCTCGGGCGCCCACATGTGCTTCATCACCGCCGGCATGGGCGGCGGCACCGGCACCGGAGCCGCCCCCGTCATCGCCCGGGCGGCGCGCGACATGGGCATCCTCACCGTCGGCGTCGTCACCAAGCCGTTCCAGTTCGAGGGCGTGCGCCGGATGCGCACGGCCGAGGCCGGAATCCAGGAGCTCCAGGCCGCCGTCGACACCCTGATCGTGATCCCGAACCAGAACCTGTTCCGGGTCGCCAACGAGAAGACCACCTTCGCCGACGCCTTCGCCATGGCCGACCAGGTGCTCTACTCGGGCGTCGCCTGCATCACCGACCTGATGGTCAAGGAAGGCCTGATCAACCTCGACTTCGCCGACGTGCGCGCCATCATGCGCGGCATGGGCAAGGCGATGATGGGCACCGGCGAAGCGTCGGGCGAGAACCGCGCCAACCGCGCGGCCGAAGCGGCCATCGCCAACCCGCTCCTCGACGACGTGTCGATGAAGGGTGCGCGCGGCCTGCTCATCTCCATCACCGGCGGCAACGACCTCACCCTGTACGAGCTCGACGAGGCCGCCACCCGCATCCGCGAAGAGGTGGATTCGGACGCCAACATCATCCTCGGCGCCACCTTCGACGAGAGCCTCGACGGCATCATCCGCGTGTCGGTGGTGGCCACGGGTATCGAGCCGGCCCTGATCACCGCCAACGGCGGCCAGAGCAGCACCGAGATCCTGCAGACCGAGCAGCGCATCGCCGAGGTGGCCGAGCGTCTGCGGGCGGAAGCGAGGGCGCGGGCCAGCCAGCCCGCGCCGACCTTTCGCCCCGCCGGACAAGACCTCCCCGTAGCGCCGGTCGCCGTCGCGCCGGCGCCCGTCGAGCAGCCCGTGGCCCCCAAGCCCGAGCCCATCCGCTTCGAGGCGCCGGCTGCCCTCGCCGTGCGCGACGACGTGGTGCTGACCCAGACCCAGCCGCGGGCCGCGGTGGCCTACGAGCCGGCCCCGGCCCCGGCCCCCGAGCCGGCTCCGATGCCGGCCGCCGGCCCCTACATGCCGCCGCGCCCGGCGGTGCCGGTCGCCCGCGCCCCGCGCATGCCGCAGATCCAGGACCTGCCGATGCCGGCCCAGGCCCAGATCCGTGCCAAGCAGGGCGAGGACGCTCACGAGCAGCCCGCCGACAACAAGCGCATGACGCTCCTGCGCCGCCTCGCCACCGTCGGCTTCGGCGGTCGCCGCGAGGAGACCGAGGCGGCACCGCCCGCCCCGGTCCGTGCGCCGGCCGCACCCTCGCAGACCGCCGCCCACGTGGCGGCCCAGGCGGAGCACGCCAGGCGTCTGGCCGCCGCCCAGGTGCCGCAGTATCGGGCTCCCCAGGGCCAGCTCGACCCGCAGGGGCGTGCACTGCCGCAAGGCCGGATGATGGACGACGACCAGCTCGAGATCCCCGCCTTCCTCCGGCGCCAGGCCAACTGACGGTCAGACCCGTCTGCCTTGAGACTTTTCTGCAACAGACCCGGGATCTCAGGATCCCGGGTCTGCCCATGTGTTAAGGCGTTGATAAAGAAACAGGATCAGGATCACGTCGCAAAAGCGTGTCTGTAACAGAGCGTAAGAAACCGTGATTTGGACGCCTTCGGTGCCCCGGCTATAGAAAATTTGGAATGACGAGGGCGCGGCGGTTTCGCCGTCAGCGCTCGCAGGGGCTTCAAGCAGCGGACGGATCGAAGGGCTTCGCCGGCGCCATTTATGTGGCGCTGCGGTAGCCGGTCACGGCCGAGGGCTATGGAATGCGATCGAACCAACAGACGACATTGAAGGCACCGGCATCCCTCAGCGGGATCGGCGTCCATTCCGGGAAACCGGTCGAGATCACCCTCAGGCCCGCCCCGGCCAACCACGGGATCGCCTTCCTGCGGACGGGCGTCGAGACCGGTAACGACCGGTTGATCCAGGCGCATCACGCCTGCGTCTCCGCCACCGAACTCTGCACCGTGATCGGCGACGTCGAGAGCGGGGCGGTCGCCACCATCGAGCACCTGATGTCCGCCCTCTACGGTGTGGGCGTCGACAACGCCCTCGTCGAGATCGACGGGCCCGAGATGCCGATCCTCGACGGGAGCGCGGCGCCTTTCGTCAAGGCGATCGACGCCGTCGGCCTCGTCTCCTGCGGCGCCAAGCGGCGCTGGATCAAGGTACTGCGCACCGTTCGCGTCCAGGTCGACCGCGCCTTCGCCGAGCTGCGCCCCATCGACCGGGGCTTCCGCCTCGACGTCGAGATCGATTTCGAGAGCCCGGTGATCGGCCGCAGCCGCAAGGCCATGGACCTGACCCCCGCCTCCTACCGCCGCGAGATCGCGCCGGCCCGCACCTTCGGCATGATGCGCGACGTCGAGCGCTACTGGAAAGCCGGGTTCGCCCTCGGTGCCTCCCTCGAGAACACCGTGGCCGTCGGCGAGACCACGGTCGTCAATCCCGAGGGACTGCGGTTCGCCGACGAGTTCGTCCGCCACAAGTTCCTCGATGCCGTCGGCGACCTCGCCCTGGCCGGGCTGCCCCTCCAGGGCGGATACCGCTCCTATTGCGGCGGGCACCGCATGAACGTCGCCATCCTCGACGCGCTGTTCTCCGACCGCGCCAACTACGCGATCCTCGAAGCGGCCGGCAGCCGCCGTGAAGCCGCCATCGCCGAATTCGGCACCGGCCTCGGCCTCGCCGCCTTCGCCGGCGACCTGTAGCATTCCGGACACGCCGGGCGCTGCGATCGTAGGCGTCGTACCGCTGCCGCTTTCGCGCCTAATTCTGCCGTCAGACGTTCATCATCTGTGAACGGTTCCGCGATCGCCGGTGACTCGCACCACGATCCGGGCAACATGCCCGCTCCGCTCGAAACGACTCGTGACATGGCTGACGACGCGCGCCGAATACGGCGGGGTCGGTTGGGGGATGACCGGAATGGCCTTGGCTGATCTCAACCGCTCGAAGCTGGCGGCCGTCCTGTTGGCCGTCTGCGGCCTCGGCCTCGGTGGCTGCGACGCCCTCGATTCGATCAATCCCTTCGCCGAGAAGTACAAGCCGGAAGTGATCCCGGATGTTCCCGCCAACACGCTCTACAGCGAAGGCCTGGCGAAGATGGAGGACCGCGACTTCGAGGCGGCCGCCAAGAAGTTCGGCGATCTCGACAAGCAGTATTCGTACTCGGAGTGGTCGCGCAAAGCGCTCCTGATGACGGCCTACGCCAATTACGAGGGCCAGAAGTACGAGGACGCGATCATCGCCTCGCAGCGCTACATCAAGCGTCATCCGGCCAGCAAGGACGCGGCCTACGCCCAGTACCTGATGGCGATGTCGCACTACAAGCAGATCCCCGACGTCTCACGTGACCAGGAGCGCGCCGAGAAGGCGCTCAACGGCCTGCAGGAACTCGTCCAGAAGTATCCGACCTCCGAATACGCGGCCGACGCCAAGGCCAAGATCCAGATTACCCGCGACCAGCTCGCCGGCAAGGAGATGGAAGTCGGTCGCTTCTACCTGGAGCGCCGCAACTTCCCCGCGGCCATCAACCGGTTCCGCGACGTCGTCAGCAAGTACCAGACGACCCGCCACGCGGAAGAGGCCCTCGAGCGTCTCGTGGAGGCCTATATGGCGCTCGGCATCACCGCCGAGGCCCAGACCGCGGCCGCCGTGCTCGGCCACAACTTCCCCGACAGCCCCTGGTACAAGGACGCCTTCGCCCTCCTCCAGAGCGGTGGCCTCGAGCCCCGCGAGGAGAAGTCGTCCTGGCTGAGCAAGGTCTACCGTTCCGTCATCGGCCGGACCGCCGAGGCGCAGTAAGTCCCGAGAGCGAGGGCGCAGTCCTGCGGGCGGCGTCGCCCGTTCATCGGCGCCGCGAACCCGTGTGACACGTCGCGGAATGGGGCTTGGAGACCAGGCCAGACGCCCTCAAGCCAAGGCCCGACACGCGGCATGCTGATCCAGCTTGCGATCCGCGACATCGTCCTGATCGACCGGCTCGAGCTGAGCTTTCGCGAGGGCCTGTCGGTCCTGACCGGCGAAACCGGCGCGGGCAAGTCGATCCTGCTCGATGCCTTCGCCCTGGCGCTGGGCGGGCGCGGCGACGGCCGCCTCGTGCGCCACGGCGAGGGCCAAGGCGGCGTCACCGCCGTGTTCGACGTCGGCCTCGACCACCCCGCCCGGCGCATCGCCGCCGAGGCCGACCTCGATACCGAGGGCGATCTCATCCTGCGTCGTGTGCAGATGGCCGACGGCCGGACCCGCGCCTTCGTCAACGACCAGCCCGTCGGCGTCCAGGTGCTGCGGGCGGTGGGGGCGTCCCTCGTGGAGATCCACGGGCAGCACGACGACCGCGCGCTGGCCGACCCCTCCACCCACCGCACCATCCTCGATGCCTTCGGCGGCCTAACCCCCCAGGTCGGCCGGGTCGCCGACAGGGCCAAGGCCGTCCGGGTGGCGAGGACCGCCCTCACCGAACACCGCGCCCGCATCGATGCCGCCCGCAAGGAGGCGGATTTCCTTCGCCACGCCGTGGGGGAACTGGCCGAGCTCGATCCGCAAGCAGGCGAGGAGGCGCAGCTCGCCGAGCGCCGCACCACGATGCAGCAGAGCGAGAAGGTGGCGCGCGACCTCAACGAGGCCCTGGATGCGGCCGGCGGGCCCCATTCCGGCGTGCCCCACCTGTCCTCGGCCCTGCGCAAGCTCGAACGGCGCGCCTCGCAGCTGCCCGCCCTGGTCGATCCCTGCATCGCCGCCCTCGATGCAGCCCTCGTCGCCCTCGACGAGGCCCGCAACGTCCTCGACGCGGCGGTGCGCGAAGCCGAGTTCGATCCGCGCGAACTCGAACGGGTAGAGGAGCGCCTGTTCGCCCTGCGCGCGGCCTCGCGCAAATACGACGTCCCCGCCGACGACCTCGCCGCCCTGCGCGACCGCTACGAGGCGGACGTGGCCGCCATCGATGCCGGCGAAGAGGCGCTGGGCGGCCTCGAATCGAACCTGGCCAAGGCCGAGGCGGATTACGTGAAGGCGGCCACGGCCTTGAGCGAGGGGCGGCGGCGGGCGGCCAAGCAGCTCGACGCGGCGGTGAAGACCGAACTGCCGCCGCTCAAGCTGGAGCGGGCCCGCTTCATCACCGAGATCGCGACCGATCCCGAATCGCGCGACGCCGGCGGGTTCGACCGGGTCGAGTTCTGGGCCCAGACAAACCCGGGGACGCGGCCCGGGCCAATGATGAAGGTGGCCTCGGGCGGCGAACTTTCGCGTTTCATGCTCGCGCTCAAGGTCGTGCTCGCCGACAAAGGCTCGGCCCCGACCCTGATCTTCGACGAGATCGACACCGGCGTCGGCGGCGCCGTGGCCGATGCCATCGGCGGGCGGCTGTCGCGTCTGGCGGCCCGCGTCCAGGTCGTGGCGGTCACCCATGCGCCGCAGGTGGCGGCGCGGGCGGGCACCCATTTCCTCATCGCCAAGGATGCGGTGAAGGGCAGCGACCGGGTCGCCACCCGCGTCGCCTCCCTGGCCGCACCGGCGCGGCGCGAGGAGATCGCCCGGATGCTGGCGGGTGCCACCGTCACCGACGAGGCCCGCGCCGCCGCCGCCAGCCTGATCGAGGCGGCCGACGCCTGACGCCCGCGCCACTTGAATAGTCCTTCGCCCGCGCGTCGAAAAATTAACGTTTCGTTAACTATGTTCGCGCATAGGCTAGGTCTCCCAGACCGTTCGAGCGATTCGTTCGGAACGGCGGGGTGGATCGAAAGATATGGCCAGCACGACAACCCAGGGACACGACACGAACCAGCCCGAGCTCACGGTGCAGGTCGAATCGCCGCCCACCATGACCGGTCATACCCGCGCCCACCTCGGCGTCGCGCTGCGTACGATCTACGCGGATCTGTGCGAGGCCCAGCCGATCACCGACACGCAGGTCGACCTCCTGCTGCGGCTGCGCCACAAGGAGCGCGACCGCCGCCGCGCGGCCTGATCGTTTTCTTTCCTACCAGCGCCGGGCGCCGGGCTGTCGCCGGTACTCCGCGGCCCGCAGCTGCGTGAGCACCTGGTCGAGCCGCGCCAGGAGGCTCTTCTCGTCGTCCCCGGCCTGCACCACGTCCGCCGTGTCGCTGCCGTAGCGCTGGCGCTGCTGCGCCAGGACGAGATCGCGTTCGACCCTCTCGCGCTCCGCATGAAGGGCCAGGAACGCCGCGTCCTCCGGTGAGCCGTCCGCGGGTACCCCATTCGATCGGTCCACCACGGCCTTCTCCCTCCCTGTCGGACCGGCACGCCGGTCCGCGGCCGCGCGACGCACCGACCCGACGACCAACGCACGAAGCCCGCCAACCGTGCCATCGCACGCCGCCGTCCACCGATGGCGGCCCTGGTCGGAGCCGATTGCCCACCCTTGTCATCCCACCGTCATGGGAACGTCATAGGGCCGGCATTGTCGAGGCGGTACCGGTCCGCCAGCCGCGATGGAGAGCGGCCTCGGTCCTGGCCCTACGCCGCCGAACCGCGCTGCGCCCCGCTTCGGGCGCCGCCGCACGGTTCGGGGATCGTGCCGCATCCGGCATCGGCCGCCGAACGAAGACGGAGAGATCCATGAAACCCGTTACCTATGCGCTCGCCCTCGGGCTCACCGCCGCGCAGCTCGCGACCCCTGCCCTGGCAGCCGACATCACCGGTGCCGGCGCCACCTTCCCTTTCCCGGTCTATTCCAAGTGGGCGGAAGCCTACCGTAAGGACACCGGCACGGGCCTGAACTACCAGTCGATCGGCTCGGGCGGCGGCATCAAGCAGATCCAGGCCAAGACCGTCGATTTCGGCGCCACCGATGCGCCCTTGAAGGGTGAAGTCCTGGCCAAGGACGGCCTCGTGCAGTTCCCCACCGTGATGGGCGGCGTCGTCACCGTCGTGAACATCGCCGGCGTCGAGCCGGGCAAGCTCAAGCTGACCGGCGAGCTCATCGCCGACATCTACGCCAACAAGATCACCAAGTGGAGCGACGCCAAGATCGCCAAGATCAACGAGGGCCTGAAGCTCCCCGACTCGCCGATCACCCCCGTCTACCGCTCGGACGCCTCGGGCACGACCAACATCTTCACGACCTACCTCTCCTCCGCATCCGAGACCTGGAAGAAGGAGTTCGGTACGGCCACGACCATCTCCTGGCCGGCCGGACAGGGCGGCAAGGGCAACGAAGGCGTCACCGCCACCGTCAAGCAGGTCGCCAACTCGATCGGCTACGTGGAATCGGCCTACGCCAAGCAGAACAAGCTCAGCTACGCTCTGATCCAGAACAAGGCCGGCAAGTTCCCCGTGCCGGACGACAAGTCGTTCCAGGCGGCCGCCGCCAGCGCCGACTGGAAGTCGGCGCCCGGCTTCGGCATCGCGCTGACAAACCAGGGCGGCGACGATTCCTGGCCGATCACCGCGGCGACCTTCGTCCTCGTCTACAAGGACCCGGTCGACCCGGCCAAGACCGCCGAAGTGCTCAAGTTCTTCGACTGGGCCTACAAGAACGGCGACAAGCTCGCCGCCGACCTCGACTACGTCCCGCTGCCCGACAACGTGGTCTCCCTCGTCAAGACCGAGTGGAAGGAGATCAAGGGCAAGGACGGCAAGCCGGTCTTCTAAGGCTGCCGCCGACCCAGGGGCCGCCGCCGTGGCGGCCCCATTCTCATCCGCAAGACGAGCCGCCCCTCGCCTCGCACCCTGCCGCACGGTACGAGACCGCGTTGAAGAGAAGACACTCGGATGGCCGCCTTGACTGAACAGATCGCCATGGCCCGCAGCAGCGGGGATGCCCCGGCCCGCAAGACGCCCGGTGGCCTCGGCGACACGATCTTCCGGGTCGCGTCCTACGCCTCCGCCCTGCTCGTGCTCCTCTTCCTCGCCGGCATCCTGGCCTCGATCGCCTACGGCGGCTGGCCGGCCTTCCGCGAGTTCGGCCCCGGCTTCATCACGTCGAGCGCCTGGAACATCGGCCAGGAGCAGTACGGCGCCTTCGTCGCCATCATCGGCACGGTCGCATCGGCCTTTCTCGCCCTGATCATCGGCGTGCCGCTCTCGCTGGGCATCGCGATCTACCTCACCCAGCTCTGCCCCGGCTGGGCGCGCAAGCCCGTCTCGATGACCATCGAGCTCCTGGCCTCGGTGCCGAGCATCATCTACGGCATGTGGGGGCTCTTCATCTTCGCCCCGCTGTTCGCCCAGTTCGTGCAGATTCCGGTGTCGAACGTGGTCGAGGGCATGCCGATCGTCGGCACCCTGTTCTACGCCCGCGTCCCCTCCGGCGTCGGCATCCTCACCGCGGGCATCATCCTGGCCATCATGATCGTGCCGTTCGTGGCCTCGATCACCCGCGACATGCTCGACCAGATCCCCACGGTCCTGCGCGAGAGCGCCTACGGCATCGGCTGCACCACCTGGGAGGTGGTCCGGCACGTGCTGGTGCCGCAGGCCTCGGTCTCGATCATCGGCGCGATCATGCTCGGCCTCGGCCGCGCGCTCGGCGAGACCATGGCGGTGACCTTCGTCATCGGCAACGCCAACCGGCTGTCGGCCTCGATCTTCGATCCGGGCTCGACCATCGCCTCGCGCATCGCCAACGAGTTCAACGAGGCCGACGGCATGCAGCTGAACGCCCTGATGGCGCTGGGCTGCATCCTCTTCGTCGTCACTTTCATCGTCCTGATCATCGCCCGCCTGCTCGTCAGGCGCGTGAAGGTCGCCTGAGAGCAGGGAAACCGCACCCATGGCCTCTGCCACTCACCCCACCGTGCCCCCGCAACGGGCGGCCGCACCGACCACCGGCAGCCGTGTCCGGTCCGGCCGGCGGATCGCCGACAAGGTCCTCATCGTGGCGAGCACCATCGCCACGGGGATCGGGATCGTCGTGCTCGGCTCGATCCTGCTCATGCTCATCGTCGAGGGGGTGAAGGGCTTCTCGCCGCTGCTGTTCACCGAGCCGACCCCCGGACCGGGCTCCGAGGGCGGCGGCATCGCCAACGCCATCCTCGGCAGCCTCGTGCTGACCCTGATCGGCATCGTCATCGCCACGCCGATTGGCGTGCTCGCGGGAACCTACCTGGCGGAGTACGGCCGCAACTCGAAGCTCGCGGACATCATCCGCTTCCTGAACGACATCCTGCTCTCGGCGCCCTCGATCCTGATCGGCCTCTTCGTCTACACGCTGATGGTCAAGCCGATGGGCAGCTACTCGGGCTGGGCCGGCGGCGTGGCGCTCGCCATCATCGCCACCCCGGTCATCGTGCGCACCACCGAGGACATGCTGCGCCTCGTCCCCTCCACCCTGCGCGAGGCGGGCGCGGCGCTGGGCGCTCCGCCCTCCATCGTGATCAAGGCGATCACCTGGCGCGCGGCGAGCGCGGGCATCGTCACCGGCATCATCCTGGCCCTGGCCCGGATCGCGGGCGAGACGGCACCGCTGCTGTTCACGGCGCTGAACAACAACAGCTGGTTTTCGGCCAACCTGATGGGCGGCATCCCCAACCTTCCGGTGATGATCTACCAGTTCGCGCTGTCTCCCTATCCGAACTGGCAGCAGCTGGCCTGGGCCGGGGCGCTCCTCATCACCGTCACGATCCTCGCCCTGTCGATCGTGGCCCGCTTCGTCATCAAGAGCGATCGCGCGCGCTGACAGCGCGTCGATCCGGTCCCTTCCTCTTCCGTCTCGACAAGGACGAACCCACGATGAGCGCCGAGCCCGCGATCCAAGCCGCCCAACTGACCGGGCGCCACAAGGCGGACGAGAACGCCCCGATCCGCATCGCCGTGAAGGATCTCAACTTCTATTACGGCAACTTCCACGGCCTGAAGTCGGTCAACCTCAACTTCCACGACCGGCAGGTGACGGCGCTGATCGGCCCGTCGGGCTGCGGCAAGTCGACGTTGCTGCGCACCTTCAACCGGATCTACAGCCTCTATCCCGAGCAGCGGGCCGAGGGCGAGATCATGCTCGACGGTCGCAACATCCTCGACCCGAAGATCGACCTCAACGAGCTGCGCTCGAAGATCGGCATGGTGTTCCAGAAACCGACGCCGTTCCCGATGTCGATCTACGACAACGTCGCCTTCGGCCTTCGCCTGTACGAGCGCCTGTCCAAGGCCGATCTCGACATCCGCGTCGAGGAATCCCTGCGCAAGGCGGCCCTGTGGGACGAGGCCAAGGACAAGCTCAAGCAGTCCGGCATGGGCCTCTCCGGCGGCCAGCAGCAGCGCCTGTGCATCGCCCGCACCGTCGCCCAGCGCCCGGAGGTGATCCTGTTCGACGAGCCGACCTCGGCGCTGGACCCGATCTCGACGGGACGCATCGAGGAGCTGATCGAGCAGCTGCGCTCCGAGTTCACGATCGTCATCGTGACGCACAACATGCAGCAGGCCGCCCGCATCTCGCAGTTCACGGCGTTCATGTACCTCGGCGAACTCGTGGAATTCGGGCCCACCACCCGGATCTTCATGAACCCCGAGAAACGCCAGACCCAGGACTACATCACCGGCCGCTTCGGCTGAGGCCGTTCGACCGCCGGACGGTCCCCATCAGCCATCGCATCGGACCCGACCTCGTCCGCTGCGAAATACTCTCCCGACCGATCCCGTTCGCCGTTCCCCGCCGGGGCGCCGACCCGAGGAGTGCGATCATGCCCGACCATATCGTCAGTTCCTACGACACCGACCTCGAGGACCTGCGCCGCGCGATCTCCGAGATGGGCGGCATCGCCGAGAAGATGATGAACGAGGCGGGCCACGCCCTCGTGCGGCGCGACGCCACCCTGGCCCAGACGGTCATCGCCGCCGACCAGCGCCTCGACGTACTGCAGCGCGAGATCGAGGAGCGGGCGATTTTGCTCATCGCGCGGCGCCAGCCGATGGCCATCGACCTGCGCGAAACCATCTCGGCGATCCGCGTGTCGAGCGATCTCGAGCGGATCGGCGATCTGGCCAAGAACGTCGCCAAGCGCGTCATCGCCATCGCCGGCGAGATCCAGTCGCAGAAGGTGGTCGTGGGCATGCAGCACATGGGCGACCTCGTCCAAGAGCAGCTCAAGGACGTGCTGGACGCCTATTCCAGCCGCGACATCAAGGCGGCGCACGACGTCTGGGAGCGGGACGGCGCCATCGACGCCCTCTACAATTCGCTGTTCCGCGAGCTCTTGACCTACATGATGGAAGACCCGCGCAACATCTCGTTCTGCACGCACCTGTTGTTCTGCGCCAAGAACATCGAGCGGATCGGCGACCACACTACCAACATCGCCGAGACGATCCATTACCTCGTCACCGGTGAGAACCTTCCCACCGATCGCCCGAAGAACGACGCGTCGAACTACGCCATGGTGGAGCCGCCGACCGGCGCCTGAAGCCCCCGGCAGGGACATCCCAGACAAAGCCCATGAGTACGCGTATCCTGATCGTCGAGGACGAGGAGGCCCTTACCCTCCTCCTCCGCTACAACCTCGAGGCGGAGGGGTTCACCGTCGACGCGGCCGCCCGCGGCGACGAGGCGGACCTGCGCCTGCAGGAACAGCTTCCCGACCTGGTGCTGCTCGACTGGATGCTGCCCGGCCTGTCGGGGATCGAGCTCTGCCGCCGCATCCGTGCGCGCCGCGAGAGCGAGACCCTGCCCGTCATCATGCTCACGGCCCGCGGCGAGGAGGGCGACCGGATCCGCGGTCTCGGCACGGGGGCGGACGATTATATCGTCAAGCCGTTCTCGGTGCCCGAACTGCTGGCGCGGGTGCGGGCGCTGCTGCGGCGCGCCAAGCCGGCGCATGTGGCGAGCCTGCTCATCGCCGGCGACATCGAGCTCGACCGGGTCAGCCACCGCATCCGCCGTCAGGGCCGCGAGATCCACCTCGGGCCCACCGAGTTCAAGCTGCTCGAATTCCTGATGCAGAGCTCCGGCCGGGTGTTCTCGCGCGAACAGCTCCTGGACGGCGTCTGGGGTCACGACGTCTACATCGACGAGCGCACCGTCGACGTCCACGTCGGCCGCCTGCGCAAGGCCATCAACCGCACGACCCAGTCCGATCCCATCCGCACCGTTCGCGGCTCAGGCTATTCGTTCGACGAGACCTTCGCCGTCGACGCGTGAGGCCGCCACGCGCGGTATCGCCGTCCCGACCGCGACATCCGCCGCCCGGCCGCGAGCCGGCCGTGAGGGATCAGCGGAATCCGCCGGCCCGGCGGTCGCGTTTGCGCTCGGTCGCCGGCTGATAGGCGATCTCGGCGTGATGGGTGCAATAGGGCAGGCCGGTGATCGCCCGGTCGCCGCAATAGTAGAAGTCCGTCGAGGTCGGGTCCCCCATCGGCCAGCGGCACATCGCTTCCCGCAGGTCCATGATCGTCACCCGCCGCGAGACCGCCAGGGTGACGGGATCGGCGGGCAGCGCGACGTCGAGTGTGGCGGCAGCGACGACCGCCTCGACGACGATCGGTTCCACCGGCGGCGGGAGCGTCGCCTCCTCGACGATGATCTCGACCTCCGCCTCGCGGGTCCCCTTCTTGCGCCCCGCGATCGCGGTGTCGGCGCTCTTCACGCGTCCCGAAAGCCCCAGGCGGTGGACCTTCCCGATCACGGCGTTGCGGGTCACGCCGGTCAGTTGCGTCGCGATCTGGCTCGCGCTCAGACCCTCTTCCCAGAGGCGGCGCAACAGCGCGACGCGTTCATCCGTCCAGCCCGGGACTGTGTCCATCATCGCCCCCTCAGACATTCGATCATCGCCCCGTCACGACGCAACACCCGCACCCGCCATCTTCGTAACGACCCAGTCGAAAAGGCCATTTCACGATGTCGTCATGACACGGTGTATTGAAAAGAACCGCACGCCTTCCACGGGAACGCTGGTTTCGCCGACGGCAAACCCATCACGACGCGCGCTCTGGTCGTCGTCGAACCGTCGTGTATTGACCGTCGCGCCGGATGCATCGTCAATCAGCGCGACCGTACAGGAGGCGTCGAGCCGTATGCAAGGGAGACCATGCACGCCCTGCGGCTTTCCACTGCCAATGGGTTCCCGCCACTGCCGATGGGCCCCTGCCACTGCCAATGAGGTTCCTGCCACTGCCGATGGGCTCCTGCCATCGCCGAGGGGTCTCCACGGCACGTCGCGGTCCGACCACTCCGAGCCCGCATTGTCGCCTAAGCCGGCGTGACTATGTCTGGGCGGTGCGACCGGACGGGTTTTGGTCGGCTCGCGTTTGAACAGGGAGACACCATGCGGTCGTCACGGCGGTTGGGAGGAATGGCGGCGGGCCTCGTCGTGGCTGCGGGGGCTGCGCAGGCGGCGGAGCCGATCCGCCTCGCCGGGCACCGCGCGGTGTACGAACTGTCCCTGGCCGAGAGCAGCGCCAGCCGTTCGGTGGAGAGTGCGCGCGGTCGCATCGTCCTCGATTTCGGCGGCGACGCCTGCAAGGGCTACACGATGCAGACCCGCCAGGTGACGCAGCTCCAGAGCGGGGAGAGCGGGAGCCGGACGTCCGACCTGCGCAACACGACGTTCGAGAGCGGGGATGGTCGCAACTTCCGCTTCAAGACCGCCACCCTCCTCAACGAGGCGCCGTCCCAGGCGGTGGATGGGACCGCCGAGAGCGGGGCCGAGACCATCAAGGTCAAGCTCAAGGAGCCCAAGCGCGACCAGTTCCAGGCCAGCGGCCCGGTGCTGTTTCCGAGCATCCACATGCGCCGGCTGATCGAGGCCGGGAGGGCGGGGGAGAGCACCCTGTCGGTGAAGGTGTTCGACGGCTCCGACGACGGCCGCAAGGTCTACGACACCCTGGCGGTGATCGGACGCAAGGTCGAGGGTGCGCCCAAGGGCGAGCGCGACAAGGGCGAGCGCGACAAGCCCCTGCGCGAGGGCGAGATGACCACGATGCCGCGCTGGCCTGTCACCTTGAGCTACTACACGCAGGGCGACGGCGAACGCACCCCGATCTACGTGCTCACCTTCGACCTCTACGACAACGGCGTCAGCGGCGCCTTGAAGCTCGACTACGGCAGCTTCGCCATCCTCGGCGATCTGACCCGCCTCGACCTCACCCCGCCGACAAAGGCCGGCGCGGCGGAGACGGCGAAGGAGTGCGCGCCCTGATCGACGCTCCCCCGGGCGAGCCCCTCGTCGCTGGTCCTATCGGCCGCCGCGGGGTGCCTTGGGGTCGCGTACCGTCCCGCTGAAACCGAGCCCGCGCTGGATGCTGGCCTCGCCGAACCGCAGCCGCAGGCTGTCGAGGGCGGATTCGCGTTTGGCGATGCGACCGAGGTCGCCGTCGAGGAGATCGGCCCGGTCGGCGGTCGTCCCCTCGGAGAGGTCGCCGGCGCCGATGCCGATCAGCCGGTAGGGCGTGCCGTCGCAGGCCTCGCGCAGGAGGGCTTCCGCCACCGGGTAGAGCCTGGCGGCGAGCTGCGTCGGCGCCAGGCCGCGGGCGCGGGTGCGAAGGCGAAATCCCGAATCCTTGAGCTTCAGGGTGACGGTGGCCGCCGCGAGGTCGGCGCGCTTGAGACGTTCGGACACCTTTTCGCATTGCCGCCACAGGATCGGCCGCAGGGCCTCGAAGGTGCCGAGGTCGTCGGCCAGGGTGGTCTCCGCCGGCACGCTCTTGGTCTCGCGCCACGGCCGCACCGGGCGATCGTCCTCGCCCCGCGCCAATGCCCGCAGCCGGCCGGCCTCCCGTCCCAGGGCCGCGTGCAGGCGTTCGGGATCGATGCGGGTCAGGTCGGCGATCTTGCGGATGCCGAGCCCGGAGAGACGGGCCTGCCCGGCCGGGCCGATCCCCGGCAGGATCGAGACGGGGCGCCCGGCCAGGAAAGCCTGTGCTTCGCCCCGGCCGAGGATCGAGAAGCCACGCGGCTTGTCGAGGTCTGAGGCGATCTTGGCCAGGAACTTGGTGTCGGAGAGGCCCACCGAGACGCTGATGCCGATCTCGGTCTCCACGCGCCGTGCGAAGCGGACCAGGGTGAGCGCCGGGCTCGTCCCGTGCAGGCGCTCGGTGCCGGAGAGGTCGAGGAAGGCCTCGTCGATGGAGAGCGGTTCCACCATCGGGGTGAGGTCGCGCATCATCTGGCGGACCTCGCGGCCGACCCGGGCGTATTTGGCCATGTCCGGGCGCAGCACCACCGCATCGGGGCATGCCTTCAGGGCGGCGAACATCGGCATCGCCGAATGGACGCCCGAGACCCTGGCGAGGTAGCAGGCGGTGGCGACCACCCCGCGCCGGCCGCCGCCGATGATCAGCGGGCGGTCGCGCAACGCCGGATCGTCGCGCTTCTCCACCGCCGCGTAGAACGCGTCGCAATCCACATGCGCGATGGCGAGGATGTCGCGTTCGGGGTGCGCGAGCAGGCGCGGCGAACCGCAGGCCCGGCAGCGGACGGACCCTTCGTCCTGGCGAGCGCTGCAATCGCGGCAGACGGCGTCGCGGGCCGTCACCGCGGCGGTCGCCGCGTCCGCCACTGCGCCTCCCCCGTCACGCGAAACCGTCGTCCGGTTCGCTCGGGCCCAACCGCCGCCATGCCGCGGCGATGCGTTCGGGCGGTACCTCGAGGCTGGCGGCGCAGGCCATCAGCACCGCTTCGTCGCCCATGACGAAATCGAGGACGCCGGCCAGAAAGCCCGGCTCTGCCGCACTCGCGCGCAGGGTGTCCGGCGTCATGCCGGTGAGGGCCAGGAAGGGAAAAAGCCGGTCTTCGTCGCCGGCGATCCAGCCGAGGACCGCCAGGGCGAGGCGTTCGGCCGAATCAGGCCCTTGATCGGATTTGCGTTTCATCAACATGTACCGGTTAAGTCTGGTTGAAACGGGGCTGGCGTCTTCAAAATGAGCCGCGGACTAGCCGGGAATGACAGGCCATGAAGAAAACCGTGCTCATCGTCGAAGACAACGAACTGAACATGAAGCTCTTCAACGACCTGTTGGAAGCCCATGGCTACGCGACCCTCAAGACCGCCAACGGCATCGAGGCGATCGACCTCGCCCGCACCCATCGCCCCGACCTGATCCTCATGGACATCCAGCTGCCCGAGGTCTCCGGCCTCGAGGTGACGAAGTGGCTCAAGGAAGACGACGACCTCAAGGGCATCCCCGTCATCGCCATCACCGCCTTCGCCATGAAGGGCGACGAAGAACGCATTCGTGAAGGCGGTTGCGAGGCCTATCTCTCCAAGCCCATCTCGGTCGCAAAGTTTCTTTCAACGGTTCGCCTGTACCTTGGCGACGAACGACCCGCCTGAACGGGACGAAGGCTGGACGGGCGGCGCCGAGCCCCACCCGTTGAAGACGATCGCGCCGGCGCCGTCGAGGGGTACCCCCACCGGCCGCCGCGTGGTCCACAAGGAGCGATGAGGAACGATGTCCGCACGGGTCCTGATCGTCGACGACCTCTTCCCCAACGTGAAGTTGCTCGAGACCAAGCTGGCGTTGGAGTATTTCGACGTCATCGCGGCCATGAACGGGCCGGATGCCATCGCCATCTGCGAGAAGGGCCTGTGCGACCTCGTCCTGCTCGACGTGATGATGCCGGGCATGGACGGGTTCGAGGTCTGCCGGCACCTCAAGAACAACCCGGTGACGGCACACCTGCCCATCGTGATGGTCACCGCCCTCGACCAGCCCTCTGACCGCCTGCGCGGCCTCGACGCCGGGGCCGACGATTTCCTGACCAAGCCCATCGACGACACCGCGCTGTTCACGCGGGTGCGCAGCCTGGTGCGTCTCAAGGCCGTCACCGACGAATTGCGCAGCCGGGCCCTGGCCTCGCGCGCCATGGGCATGGGCGACGCCATCGCGCTCGCCACCGCCGAGACGGGCCAGGACGCCCAGATCCTCCTCGTGGACGACCGCCCACGCTCGTCCGAGCGACTGGCGGCGGCGCTGGCCCAGCAGCACACGGTCACCGTCGAGCCCGATCCGCACCGGGCCATGGTCCTGGCCGCCGAGGGCGCCTTCGAGGTCGCCCTGGTCAGCCTCGACCTCGCGGGCTTCGACGGCCTGCGCCTGTGCAGCCAATTGCGCTCCCTCGACCGCACCCGCACCATGCCCGTCATCATGATCGCCGAGGAGCACGACCGCGCCAGGGTGGTGCGCGGCCTCGAATTCGGCGTCCACGACTACCTGATGCGCCCCGTCGACCGGAACGAACTCGTGGCGCGGGTGCGCACGCAGGTCCGCCGCCGCCGGTTCTCCGAGGTGCTTCGCGGGGCGGTCAACGCCTCGATGGAGCTCGCCATCACCGACGGCCTCACCGGGCTGCACAACCGGCGCTACCTCGACAGCCACCTCGGCGGCCTGTTCGAGGAGGCGCGGCTGCGACAGCGGCCGGTCTCGGCGCTGCTGCTCGACATCGACCGCTTCAAGACCATCAACGACACCTACGGTCACGATGCCGGCGACGAGGTGCTGCGGGCCTTCGCCGAGCGCGTCCGCACCCATACCCGCGGGATCGACATCGTGGCGCGCTACGGCGGCGAGGAGATCGTGATCATCCTGCCCGACGCCGACGTCGCCGGCGCCCACATCATCGCCGAGCGCATCCGCGAGCGGATCGAGGCCACGCCCTTCCTCGTCCAGAAGGGAACCCGCACGGTGCCCGTCACGGTCTCCATCGGCGTCTCCGCCCGCCGGGGCGAGGACGACACCGCCGCCGCCATGCTCAAGCGGGCCGACCTCGCCCTCTACCGGGCCAAGGACTCCGGCCGCAACCGCGTCGAGGCCGAGGCGGCCTGACCGGTCCCGGTCTCGCGCAGCCATACGACCGCCGCGCCGAGCCCGGCTGTCCACCACGGCTGCCACGCCCCGTGCTCGACGAAGGCGATGGCGCTGGCCGCCGCGACGAGGGTGAGGGCCGCCGCCATGTCGGGAGGCGGCAGCCCCGCGATCCCTCGCAGCGTCAGGAGGAGGACGGCGCTCGCCAACGCGGCACCGACGATCCCGAGTTCGGCCCAGACCTGCAGGAAGCTGTTGTGGGGATGGCCCACCGCCAGCATCGCCCGCAGGTCCGGCTCCAGGCCTTGCGCCGCCGGCACGTCGGCAAAGCGCGCGGAGGTGCCGAAGCCAGCCCCCGTCCAGGGGTCGGCGGCCACCGCCGCCCCGAAACTGCGGGCGATGGCGACGCGGGCGCGCGAACTGCTCTGGACGAGCCTGTCGTGGGCCGCCTCGGGCATCAGCCTGTGGAGGATCTCGCCCTCGATAGGCGCGAGCGCCACGGCGAGGCAGAGGCCGGCCCCGGCGAGGCTCAGCGCGACCCGCGCGGGTGCCAGCCGCGTCACCGCCAGCATCGCGAGCCCCGCCAGGAGACCGAGGCTGGCCGCGCCGCTCACCGAGCGCAGGATGGCCGTAAGCCCCAGCCCGACCACGGCCAGCGCCCACCATCGCCGCCCCTGCGCCAGGAGGAGGCCCGTCAGGGTGATTCCGACGAGCAGGATCGTCATCGCCGGCCGGTTGTGGACGAAATAGGCGATCCGCCCGCCGAGCAGCCTGCGCAGGGCGAGGTCGCTGGCGAGATCGGCCACGACGACGAGGCAGGCGAGGCCGAACATCCCGGCGGCCAGGGTCGCCGTTCCGGCCGGCAGGCGCCCCGGCGCCAGGCGGGCCACGAGGTAGGCGGCCAGCAGCGTCGGCAGGAACTCGCTCGCGGTGCGAAGCGACAGGGCGGGGAAGGGGCTCCAGGCGAACGAAAGGCCGCACCAGGCCAGGAAGGCGAGGGCGCAGAGCTCGGGCGGCGAGCGCAGCGGCGATGCCACCGCGGCGACGACGGCGCGCCGGTCTTCGATCAGCCCGGCGGCGAGGAACAGGAGGGCGGCGAGCCCGACGACGGCAGGGCTCGACCGATTGGCCAGGACCATCGCCAGCGGCACCGCCGCGAGGACGATCGCGCCGAGGCCGTGAAGGGCCCCGACCGCTCCGGTGGTCCGCGCCATGGCGCTACTGGAGCTGGTGGCCGCGCTTGGCCATCTCGGCCCTCACCCGGACCATGACGTATTCCGAAACGTCTTGGGTCCAGGTCTGCATCGCCTGCACCATCTCGTCGAGCACCTGCGGCTGCGTCTCCACGTAGCGCTTGCCGGCGGGCGAGCGGAAGAACGTCGCGATCTCGGTGAGCTCGGCCTCGGTCAGGCGGCGGGCGTAGATGCGCGCGGCCGTGTCGATCATGCTCTGCTTCTGCAGCTCCATCTCGGGGGCGAGGCCGACCAGAACCTCGTCGAGGTCCTTGCCGAGCTCGGGCCGGGTGACGGCTCCCTGGCGAATCTGCTCGCCGAAGGCCGGGATGATCGAATCGAACGAGCGGGCGATGCCGGAGGACAGCATCACCTCCCGTGCCAGGGCGAGGTGGTTCAAGTTGATCGCCGGGGTCTGCGCGGCGGGGGTCGAGGGCGCGGGCGGGGTCGGCGCGGCAGGCTTTCCGGCGGGCTTGGCGGCCGGTTTGGCCGGCGCCGGAGGTTGCTGCGACAGCGCCGGTGCCGAGAGGGCTCCGGCCAGGATCAGGGCCAGCGCCAGCGGAAGGCGGACGGAGATGCGGGAGGACATGGCGGGCGCTCCGGATGGGGCTGCGATGGGGAGAACGACGAACGACATGGCAGCGGACGACGACAGGCGCGTCTCAGACGCGGCCGAGACAGGTGATCTCGGCCCGCCCGTCGCGGGCATGGGCCAGGATCGCGCCGTCGGCGAGCCCGAGGAACAGGCCGTGCTCGACGACGCCGGGCACCGCCCAGAGCGCCGCGCAGAGGGCCTCCGGGTCGGGGATGCGACCGAGGTGCGCATCGAGGATGAGGTGGCCGCCGTCCGTGAGGAGCGCCGCGCCGTCCGGGGTTCGGCGAATCTCGAGCGACCCGGCGCAGCCGCTGCACGCAATGGCCGCCGCGACGGCCACGCGGGTCGCCCCGAGGCCGAAGGAATTGACCTCGATCGGCAGCGGGAACGCCCCCAGCGTCGCCACATGCTTGGCGGCGTCGGCGATGACCACCATGCGCCGGCTGGCGTGCGCGACGATCTTCTCCCGCAGGAGAGCGCCGCCGCCGCCCTTGATCAGGCGCAGGGTGTCGTCGACCTCGTCGGTGCCGTCGATGGTCAGGTCGAGCTCCGGCGTCTCGTCGAGGGTCGTCAGACGGATGCCGGCGGCCTCGCAGGCATGCCGCGTCGCTTCCGAGGTCGGCACCCCGATGACGTCGAGGCCGGCGCGGACGCGCTCGCCCAGCAGGGCCACGAACACGTTGGCGGTGGAGCCGGTGCCGATCCCGAGGCGCATGCCGTCCTCGACGAGGACGAGCGCCCGCTCGGCCGCAGCGCGGCGCAGGTCCGGGCCGCTCACGACACCGACTCGGCGGCAACGGGCAGGGAGGAAGCGTGCATGGCTCGGCTCGGCTCGTCGTGACGGTCGGCTGGCCCTAGCATGGCTGCGGGACCCGGCAAACGCCCAAGCCCGGCCTCGGGCCTGCGCGGCCGCCTTTAGGGACGTCCCTGAGGCGGGGTCACGCTGGGGACGGAGCGTTGGTTCGCGCCGCCCGCGGCGGGTCCCTCGTCGGCCGCCGGCGGATTGGCCTGGGCGGTGCAGACCACCGCGTCCTTCTGCGTCTGGACGTAGCAGATGCTCATCTCGCCGGTGCGGTAGTTGACGCGGAACACGCCAGCCTCGCGGCTGTGGCGGGTGGCGACGAGGCCGTATTCCGAGGCGACCTGCGCGCTCGCGCCCTCGCCCGCGCCGTAGCAGACCGTGACGCCGACGCTGCCGACCGCGCCTTCGCGCAGGCCGTACTGGCAGGAGGTGACCTCGCCGGTCACCCGGTCGACCCGGTAGACGCGGTTGAGGTCGATCTGGGGGGCTGGCACGAACTCGTAGGAGCCGGCGAGCGCCGGGCCGGCCGCGAGCAGGGCGCAGACCCCCCAGGCGAGGCCGCGCCCCTTGCCGCGCCGCGCCGCGCCGCCGTCACCGCGAGGCCGGCCCCGTTCCGTCGCCCTGTCCATCATCGCCTTGCCCCGAGTGACCCTTTGCGCAACGGCAGGAGCGCTAGCGGCCCCTTGCGGCGCAACCGTGACCCTCCGGTGCGAGCCTTGATCGGTGTCGCCCCCCCCGCTAGCCAAGGGCTTCCTCCACAGACAGCGCGAGACCCCATGACGAGCTTGCCGCCCATCGCCGTGTTCGACCTCGACGGCACCCTGGCCGAGACCGCCGGCGACCTCGTGGGCACCCTCAACGCGATCCTCGCCCGCGAGGGCTTGGGCCAGCTTCCCCTCGACGAGGCCCGCGACATGATCGGGGCGGGGGCCAAGGCCCTGATCCAGCGCGGCTTCTCCGCCGCGGGCCGGGACCTGACGCCCGACCGGCTGGAGGCCCTGTTCGCCGATTTCATCGCGCATTACGGCCGGAACCTGTGCGTCGAGTCGCATCTCTACCCGGGCGTGGTGCAAGCGCTCGATGCCCTGGCGGCGCGGGGCTATCGCCTGGCGGTCTGCACCAACAAGTACGAGCGTCATGCGGTCGAACTCTTGACGCTGCTCGGCGTCGCCGATCGCTTCGCCACCATCTGCGGCCGCGAGACCTTCCCCTATTTCAAGCCCGACCCGCGCCACATCACGCTCACGGTCGCCCGGGCCGGAGGCGATCCCGGACGGGCGTTGATGGTGGGCGATTCCCGCGCCGACATCGATGCGGCCAAGGCGGCCGGAATCCCGGTGGTGGGGGTGACCTTCGGCTACACCGATACGCCGGTCGATGCCCTCGGGGCCGACCGGGTGATCTCGCACTTCGACGATCTGGTGGAGGCGGTCACGGCCCTCGTCCCCCTCGACGAGGCGGCGTGAGGGGAAATGGTGGGCGCGACAGGGATCGAACCTGTGACCCTTCGCGTGTGAAGCGAATGCTCTCCCGCTGAGCTACGCACCCGGACCGTGGCGCCTTCTAGGGCGGGCAAACCCGGCCCGTCAAGGGCGGATCGCGCTACGGATCGACCGAAACGCGGCGTCCGCGTCCGTCGAGGCGCAGCAGCACCGCCACAGGTACCAGCCCGACGAGGACGATGAGGAGGGCGGCCACCGTGCCGTCCTCGTAGGTGCCCCGTGCCGCTTCGCCGTAGAGATGCGTCGCCAGCGTCTCGACGTTGAGCGGGCGCAGGAGCAGCGTCGCGGGCAGTTCCTTGACGCAATCGACGAACACGAGGAGCGCGCCGCTCACCAGCGCCGGCCAGGCGAGGGGCAGCTGCACCTGCCGCACCGTCGCGGCCGGGCCACGCCCGAGCATGCGCGCGGCATCGGGCATGCTGGCGGGCACCCGCGCGAGACCGGCCTCGCAGGTGCCGATGCCGACGCCGAGGAAGCGCACCAGGTAGGCGGTGACGAGGGCGCCGCCCGTGCCGAGGCCGATCAGGGCGGGGCTCGCCCCGAACAGCGCCTCGGTGATGCGCGAGAGGCCGGCATCCATCAGCGCCAGGGGGGTGAGCAATCCCACGGCGAGGATCGTGCCCGGCAGGGCGTAACCGAGGCTGGCGATGCGGATGAGGGCGCCGCCGATGCGCGGCGAGGCGAGGCGGGGGGCCGCCGCCACCAGGAATCCGATCACGGTGGCGATCGCCGTGGCGATGGCGGCATAGAGCACGGTGTTGGCCACTTCGGTCGACAGCGTCGGCGGCAGGCCGACCCTGGTGATGCGCGAGACCGCGCCGGCGGCGAGATAGGCCGCCGGGATCAGGAAGCCGATCGCGACCGGCAACAGCCCGAGGCCGAAGGCGAGGGCGGCGCGGGCGCCCGTGAGCTCCTGCCGCACCATGGACCGGGGCGCGCGCGCCGTGGCGGCGTAGCCCCGGCCGCGCCGGGCCAAGCGCTCGGCCGCCACCAGGGCGAGGACGAGGGCGAGCATCACGAGGGCGATCTGCGCCGCACCCGGCAGGTCGGACCGGTTGATCCAGGTGGCGTAGACCTGGACCGTCAGGGTGCGGACGCCGAGGAATTCCGCCGCGCCGACGTCGTTGAGCGCTTCCATCAGCGCGAGGCTCACCCCCACCGCGATGGCGGGCCGCGCCAGCGGCAGCGCCACGGTGAGGAAGACGGCCGACGGCGCCCGCCCGAGGGAGCGGGCCGCTTCCACGAGGCCGCCGGCCTGCATCAGGAACAGCGCCCGGGTCGGCAGGTAGACGTAGGGGTAGAGGACGAAGGCGAGGAGCACGATGCAGCCGGGCATCGAGCGCAGGTCCGGCAGCACGAGGTCGCCGGGCCGCGCGATGCCGAGGGCGGCCCGCAGGGTCGATTGCACCGGTCCGATCGGGTGCATCAGGTCGAGGTAGGCGAAGGCCACGATGTAGGTCGGCACCGCCAGCGGCAGCAGCAGCCCGGCTTCCAGCCAGCGGCGGCCGGGAAAGGCGTAGGCCGAGACCAGCCAGGCGCTGCCCGCCCCGATGACGACGACGAGGATGCCGACGCCGGCCAGCAGCAGCCCGGTGTCGCGCAGGGCCTGGGGCAGGACATGCGCGGCCAGATGCGGCCAGAGCTCGCCCGTGCCGGCCAGCGCCGAGACGCCCAGCGAGACGATCGGGCTGAGCACCAGCGCGGCCAGCGCCAGGGCCGCGACGATCCAGCCGATCTGCCCGGCGGGCAGGCTCGGCGACCGACGTGCGAGATCGGTCACCGGAGGCGGCGTCAACCCGTGCGGTGCCGCCGCGGTGAGCACGGACCCGGTCAGTTGTCGAACCCGACCTTGTCGACCAGCAGGCTCGCCGCCTTGCGGTTGCGGGCGATGTCGGCGATCGACACGCTATCGATCGTCAACGGCCCCAGTGCCGTAAGCAGCGGCTCGATGGGAGCGCCGGCCTTGACCGGATATTCGAAGTTGCCCTTGGCGTAGATCGCCTGGGCCTCGTCCGAGACCAGGAACTCGAGGAGCTTGACCGCCTCGTCGCGGTTGGGCGCGTTCTTGGCCACCACCGCACCCGATACGTTCACGTGGGTGCCGCCGCCAGCGAAGGTCGGCATCACCACCTTGATGGCCGAGCCCCAGGTCTCCTGCTCGGGGCCGCCTTTGCCCGACCGCATCAGGCCGACGTAGTAGGAGTTTCCGAGCCCGATGGAGCAGGTGCCGGCCAGGATGTCGCGGGCGACGTCGCGGTCGCCGCCGGCCGGCTTGCGGGCGAGATTGGCCTTCACGCCCTTCAGCCAGGCTTCCGTCTTCTCGGAGCCGTGCTTGACGAGGTAATGCGCGATCAGGGCGGTGTTGTAGGGGTGCTGCCCGGAACGCAGGCAGAGCTTGCCCTTCCACTTCGGGTCGGCGAGCTCTTCGTAGGGAACCGCGGTGAGGTCGGTCAGCGCCTTGTCGGCGTAGATGACCCGCGCCCGCATCGAGAGGGCGAACCAGCGCCCGTCGGGGTCGCGCAGGGGCGCCGGGATCGCCGCTTCGAGCACCGGCGAGCGGATGGCCTGGGCGAGGTCGCGGTCCACGAGTTCGATCAGGTTGCCGGCGTCCACGGTCATCAGCACGTCGGCCTTGGCCCGCGCCCCCTCGGCGGCGACACGCTCGGCGAGCCCCTTCTCGACGAAGGAGGTGTTGACGGTGACGCCGCTCTTGGCGGTGTAGGCGTCGATCAAGGGCTTGATGAGGCCCGGCTCGCGGGTGGTGTAGAGGTTGACCTCGGCCGCTTGCGCCGCTGGCGCCGACCACAGGCCGCCGACGACCAGGACACCGACGAGGGGAGAGACGAACCGACCGAGCATCGTGCGAGCCTTCGTAAAAAGACGAGGGCTGCTCACAAGCATCGGGCGCGATGGAGCGCAAGCACGATCTCTTTTACTTAAAACACTTAAAAAGTAGAGTTCGCGACACGACAACGCAGAGATACGGTCTGTGGTGGCGCAAGATTCTATCCCTGCGGGTTTAATCCTGCCCCCGGCGGAATAAAAAGCCGCCGTCGAGGTCCGCCCGAAGGCCGATCGTGTCGCCCGGCACGGTCGCGTCGCCGTGGGGCACCGCGAGGCTGACGGGCACCGGCATGCCCTGCGCCATCGCGACGAGGATGGCCCGGCTGCCCAGGAACCGACGCTCGACGACCGTCGCCCGCAGGCCGCCTCCGTCGTCGGCGAGCCGGATCGCCTCCGGTCTGAGGCACACGAGGACCGCCTCGCCCGCCGCGAACCCAGGTGCCGGCACCGGGCCGAACGGGGTCTCGACGACGCCGTCACGGCAGCGGCCGTCGATCTCGACAAGGTCGGTGAAGAAGCGTGCGGCGAAATGCGTGGCCGGTCGCCGGTAGAGATCCTCGCCGCTCCCGACCTGCACGATCCGCCCGGCCCTCATCAGGGCGATCCGGTCGCACAAGGCCAGGGCCTCGTCCGCATCGTGGGTGACGAGCAGGGTGGTGGTCCCGCTCGCCCGCAGCACCGAGAGGGTGTCGGCCCGGACGTGGTCGCGGGTGCGTCGATCGAGGTTCGAGAACGGCTCGTCGAGGAGCAGGATGCGCGGGCCCGGTGCCAGCGCGCGGGCGAGCGCCACCCGCTGGCTCTCGCCGCCCGACAGCGTGCCGGGATAGCTCTCGGCCCGGGCGGCGAGGCCGACCTGGTCGAGGCGCGCCTGCGCGATCGCCTGCGCCTGCGCCGCCGGCCGCCGGTGGAGCCCGAAGCGGACGTTTTCGGCCACGGTGAGATGCGGGAACAGGGCGTAGTCCTGGAACATCAGCCCGACGCCGCGCCCCTCGGCGGGCACGCCGCCGCGCCCGTTCACGACCACCCCGTCGAGGCTGACCGTCCCGGAGTCCGGCTGTTCGAGCCCGGCGACGACGCGCAGGAGCGTGCTCTTGCCGCAGCCGGAATCGCCGAGCAGCGCGACGATCTCGCCGGCTTCCACGGTCAGGTCGACGGCGTCGAGGACGCGGGTCCGTCCGAAGCTGAGGCAGACCGCGTCGAGGTGCAGCCGCACCTGCGCCGCCGCCCCGGTCCGCTCCGCGATCATCCCGTCCTCGACCATGTCCGCCGGCCACTCCCCGTCGGCCCATGCGCCGCCCGTGTCGCAAAACTCCCTACCCGGACGAAATGCAAGGCCTGCGCGACCACCGTCGCGTTGTTCATCATCAGGCTATGGGTGGCGTGGAGGGTGACGTGATCGGTCATTCCGGCGACTTTCGTGCGCGCCACGGTGACCCGCCCGTCGTCGGGTCCGGGCAGCATCAGCCAGGATTCGAGGGGCGACAGACTCCTGTCCCCGGCGATGATTCCGAGGGGATACTCGACCCGCCCCAGCAATGCGCGCAGGGCCGCATCGGGCGTCGTCGTCAGCTGCGCCCCGGCCGGTCCGAAGAACAGCCGGTAGGGGGCGAGCCGCCAGAGCCGGTCGGCGATCTCGCTGCCGCCGTTGGGCGGACCGAGCATGACGACCCGGCCGAGATTGGCCGGCCGGTGCCGGGTGACGAGCGCGCGCGCGAGCAGGCCGCCCATGGAATGCGTCGCCATGTGCAGGGCGGCGACCGAGCCGGCGAAGGCCGCCACCTCCGGTGCGATCCGCTCGACGAGGTCTTCGAGGGGCGCCTTGCGCGCCGGGTAGTCGAGGTTGAGCGTCGCGTATCCCGCGGCGCGGAAGGCGCGCTCCAGCCCGGCGAGGGATGCGGCGCGGCGGGCGATGCCGTGAAGGAGGAGCACGCCTTCCCGCGCTGGGTCTGTGGACGTCATCGGGCTCCCGGTCCCGCGAGCCGGACGCTCGCCGTTCGTGACGCCTCGGCACGATGATCGCGCTGGGGTTGGCGGTCGCAGTCAGCCTTCACCACGCCTATATCCCCAGCATGTCACCAGAACCGCCTCCATGCCCAGCGTCGCCGAGATCCTGATCCCGCTGGCGCTGGACACCGCCTACAGCTACGCCGTCCCAGAGGGGCTGGCGCTGGCGCCCGGCGACGTGGTGCGGATTCCGCTGGGGCCGCGCGAGACCGTGGGCGTGGTCTGGGCCGTCGACAAGACCCGCGCCGGCTCGAATCTGCGGCCGGTGACGGGGCGGATCGAGGCGCCCGCACTGTCCGGCCCCTTGCGCGAACTGGTCGACTGGCTCGCCCGCTACACCCTGGCGCCGAAGGGCTCGGCACTGGCCATGGCCCTGCGGCTGCCCGACGAGGCGGCCCGTACCGAGACGGTGCGCGTCGGCGTGCGCACTACCGGCAAGCCGCCGTCCCGGCCCACGACCGCGCGCGCCAAGGTTCTCGCGGTCGCCGCCGACGGCGTCATGCGGGGCAAGGGGGCCCTGGCCAAGGAGGCGCAGGTGTCGCTCAGCGTCGTCGACGGCCTCGTTGACGACGGTGCCCTGGAGGCGGTGGCGCTGGCGCCCGAGCCGGTGGCGCTGCCGCCCGATCCCGACCATGCCCGGGTGCCCCTGTCGCAGGCGCAAGGTCAGGCCGCCGAGGATCTGATCGGGCTCCTGAATCCCGCCGACGGGACCCCGCCGACGGTGCTGCTCGAAGGCGTCACCGGCTCGGGTAAGACGGAGGTCTATTTCGAGGCCGTCGCCGATTGCGTGCGGCGCGGGCGCCAGGCCCTGATCCTGATGCCGGAGATCGCGCTGACGGCGCAGTTCCTCGACCGCTTCGCCGAGCGGTTCGGTGTCCGCCCGGCGACGTGGCATTCCGGCATCGGCGGCAAGCGCCGCGAGCGCCTGCGCGCCGGGGTGGCGGCCGGCGAGGTCGCGGTGGTGGTGGGGGCGCGCTCGGCGCTGTTCCTGCCCTTCGCCGAACTCGGCCTCATCGTGGTCGATGAGGAGCACGAGACCGCCTACAAGCAGGAGGACGGCGTCCACTACCACGCCCGCGACATGGCCGTGGTCCGGGGCCGGCTCGAGGATTGCGGCGTAGTCCTCGCCTCGGCCACGCCCTCCATCGAGACGCGGGTCAACGCGATGCGCGGGCGCTACCGCCGCGTCGTGCTGCCGGAGCGCTTCGGCGGACGGCGCCTGCCGCAGATCGCGGCCATCGACATGCGCCTCGACAAGCCCGAGCGCGGCAGCTTCCTGGCGCCGGCCCTGGTGAGCGCGGTGCGCGAGACGGTGACCGCGGGCGAGCAGGCGCTGCTGTTCCTCAACCGCCGGGGCTATGCGCCGCTGACCCTCTGCCGGGCCTGCGGCCACCGCTACCAGTGCCGGCAATGCTCAACCTGGCTGGTGGAGCACCGCTTCCGCCGGGCCCTCGTCTGCCATCAATGCGGCTACACCGAGCGCCGGCCGGACTCGTGCAGCGCCTGCGGCACCTTCGACAACCTCACCCCCTGTGGCCCGGGCGTCGAGCGCATCGCCGAGGAGGTGGCGGCGCTGTTCCCGGAGGCGCGCACCATCGTGCTGTCGAGCGACTTCCCGGGCGGAGCCGAGCGCCTGCGGGCCGAACTCCAGACGGTGGCGGAGGGCGGCTGCGACATCGTCGTGGGCACGCAGCTCGTGGCCAAGGGCCACAACTTCCCGCACCTGACGCTGGTGGGCGTGCTCGACGCCGACATCGGCCTCACCTCCGGCGATCCGCGGGCGGCCGAGCGCACCTTCCAACTCCTGCAGCAGGTGACGGGCAGGGCCGGGCGTGGCGAGCGGCCGGGCCGAGCCCTGGTCCAGACCTTCCAGCCCGAGCACCCCGTGATCGCCGCCCTGCTTTCCGGCGACGGCGAGCGCTTCTACGCCGAGGAGATCGCCGCCCGCGAGGAGGCGGGCCTGCCGCCGTTCGGGCGGCTCGCCGCCCTCGTCGTCTCGGCCAACGAGCGGGAGGCGGCCGAGGCCCACGGCCAGGCGCTCGCCCGTGCCGCCGAGCCGCCCGCCGGCGTGATGGTCCTCGGTCCGGCCGAAGCGCCCCTCGCGCTGATCCGCGGTCGCTACCGGTTCCGCCTGCTCGTGAAGACGGCCCGCGCCATCGACCTGCAGACCTATCTGCGCGACTGGCTCGCGCGTGCGCCCAAGGCCCGTGGCAACGTCCGGGTTACGGTCGACGTCGACCCGCAGAGTTTCCTATAAGGACGCGTCCCCCGCGCCATCCGGCGCGCGACGGGCGGAACGCAAGGGAGTGCGCCAGCGTGCTGAGCTATCAGAAGAAGCCGGAATCCAACGTCGCCGAGATCATCGTGGACGGCAAGATCACCGACGCCGAGATGGATGCCGTCGTCGCCGCCATGAAGGCCGATTTCGAGTCCGGGACGAAGCTGCGCCTGTTGCAGGACATCCGCGCCTTCGAGGGCATGGAGCCGGCCGCCTTCTTCAAGGACGTCCGCTTCGGCCTCGCCCTCCTGAAGGGGGTCAGCCACGTGGCGGTCGTCTCCGACGCGCAGTGGATGCGCATCATGGCCGAGACCGCCGGACGGCTGTCGCCGGCCCAGATCAAGGTGTTCGAGCGCTCGCAACTCGAGGACGCCCGCACCTGGCTCTCCACCGCGACCTGATCCCCGAGACCTCGACCCCGGGCCGGATCATTCGGCCTGGGCGGTGCGCGTATCGCTGCGCGTGGCGGTCCAGCGACCCGAGCACAAGGCGGAGACCTTCCAGGTGCCGCCGCCGGAGCGGGCCTGCAGGCGGCCGGTGACGGCACCGCTCGCGGACCCGTTCGAAACGCTGAGCCCGACCGTGCCGTCGGTGTCGACGCGGCCCGACAGGCGCGCCTTGTCGGAGGCGGAGACGAGCCGCACCGATCCCTCGTTCACCGAGACGGCGTAACGGGCACGGCTGTCGCACAGGCCGCTTTCGGTCACGAGTTCGACGGACCAGGTTCCGTTGAAATGACTCCCGGCCTTAGTCGACGCGGCCAGGCTCGGCCCGGCCATCACGGCACTCATCATCACGACGGCACAGAACTTCGACATATCCATCCTTGACAGTTGGCCAATAGATCCCGCGCACGATCTGCCGTGAGGCAGCGTTTCGAGCGATATCTCACGATCGCGCGGTGGGGATTGATCAGATGATCATAGCACAAACGGCAGGATGATGACACCGCCCGATGCCGAGGCTCCATCGGTCAGCCGGATTGGGTCTATCGTGCAGGATTAGCCTATGGCTGAGCTTCGCGGACGGGATGTGATGCCGGAGCTGGTTTTCGACGCACGTTCGTCTACGGGGGAGCTGCCGTTTACGGGGGAGCTGCCACCCGCGGATTTCGCGATGACCCATCACCAGACGATGAAACGGACGGTCTCGACCGGGACCGGCCGGATCTTCTCGCCCGGTCGTCCCTCGGTGGCACGGCGTCTTGGACCGTCAGTCGGTGAGCGTCCGCGCTTCCTCGGGCAGCATGATCGGGATGCCGTCGCGGATCGGATAGGCGAGCTTGGCCGAGCGGCTGATCAGTTCCTGGCGATCGGCGTCGTAGTCGAGGGACTGCTTGGTGAGCGGGCAGACCAGGAGTTCGAGCAGCTTGGGGTCGACACGGGTCGCTTCGACCGCGGGGATCGGATCGGTGGCCATCGGCGAAGTCCTTTGAACGCGTGGGATCACTGCAGGGTCGAGTCGGCCCCGGCGCCGCGTACCAACTCCATCTCGGTCACCGCGATCAAGACCTCGGCCCGCGATTTCAGATCGGGGGCTTCGAGCATCGCCTGCTTCTCGCGGGCCCCGAACGGGCTCATCATGCACAGGGCGTTCACCAGCGCCTCGTTCGGCGCCTCGTCGATGCCGGCCCAATCGACCTTGAGGTCGTTGCTTTCGACGAAGTCCTTGAGCGCCTTGAGCACGCCCTCGCGGTCGACCGCGTCTTCTCCGGCCCGTGGCTCGAAGTCGCTCGCGAAATCCGTGTAGGACACCTGGCAGCGCCGGTAGCGCGAGGTGGTGGCCATCTCGCTCTCCACGCGGAACCGGGCGATGCCGGTGAGCGAGATCAGGTAGCGGCCATCGCCGGTCTCGGCGAACTGGGTGATGCGCCCGGCGCAGCCGACCCGGTACAGCCGCGGCGTCATCGGCGAGGCGCCGGCGTCGACGTCGGGCTGGATCATGCCGATGATGCGGTCGCCGCGCAGGGCGTCGTCCACCATGGCCAGGTAGCGCGGCTCGAAGATGTTGAGCGGCACCTGCCCACGCGGCAGCAGGAGCGCGCCGGGAAGCGGAAACACCGGGATGACCCCCGGACAATCGTCCGGCCCCTTGTAGACCGAATGCGTGCTCATCGTTTCTCCTCGGGAACCCGTGCCGTCACGGGAACGGCGCCGGCATCAGGTTCGGCCTTCGTCGGCAGACCGTCTCGCCACCCATCAGATGGGCGCGATTACGCAAAGACCAGTGTCGACAATCGCCGCCGCCCGCGGATCGAAGCCTTGTCCATCAGGCCCCAGGCCTCGAAGAACGTGAGGAGCTGCTTGCGCGCCGCACCCTCGTTCCAGGTTCCGTCCCGACGCACGATCTCGATGAGGTGGTCGACCGCCTCGTCTCGCTTGTTGAGGCCGTTGAGCCCCAGCGCGAGGTCGAAGCGCGCCCGGTAGTCGGCCGGATCGGCGTCGATCCGACGCTGGAAGGCGGACAGATCGCCGAGGGAGGCGGCCTGTTCGGCGAGCGCGATGGCGGCGGTCAGGCTCGCCACCGCCGGATCGGTCGCCTTGGCCTCGGGCACCATCGCCAGGATGCCGCGCGCCTGATCGAGCTCACCGAGATCGAGCTGGATCTTGGCGAGCCCCGTGAGCGCGACGATGTTCTCGGGCTCCTCGGCCAGGACCGCCGCGTAGAGCTCGGACGCACCGGCGACGTCGCCATCTTCCAAGGCAAGGGCCGCCTCGCCGAGGACGTCCTCGACCGGGGTCGGCCCGACCGGGCCGACCAGCGTCTCGATGAAGGTCTTGATCTGCGCTTCCGGCACGGCTCCCATGAAGCCGTCCACCGGCTGGCCGCGCTGGAAGGCGATGACGGCCGGGATCGACTGGATCCCGAGCTGTCCGGCCACGGAGGGATGCTCGTCGATGTTCATCTTGACCAGGGCGACCTTGCCGCCGGCGGCCGCCACGGCCTTCTCGAGCACCGGCGCGAGCTGCTTGCAGGGACCGCACCAGGGCGCCCAGAAATCCACCAGCACCGGTCGATTCATCGACTCGGCGATGACATCCTGGCGGAAGCTCGCGGTGGTGACGTCCTTGGTCGGAGCGCCCGTGGCGCCGGCCGGTTGCGCGCCGGGCGCGATAGCGTCGTTAAGCATGGAACCCTCGAAGTCGTCGCGTGTCGACGTCCGAACCGACCGGCGGACACCCGATCAACGGATAGATGGGCCTTGGCGGCTCGGTGACCAGAGCGCGCCCTACAACCATGACGCAGGCCGGTGCAATGGCTGCGGCCCACGGCTTGCTCGCTGCGACTCCTGGCGTTCGGAGACGCAGCGAGTGGTCACCGCCCCTCGGGACGCCTGGAACACCGATGGACCGGCCGGTCCGCGACCCCGGTTCTTTGCCGCTTCTGAGGGCCTTAATTCTTGGCCGGCGCTGCTGCGTCCTTCGACGCGTCCTTGGCGTCGGTCACGAACGTGCCCTCGAACCGTCCGGCCGCGCTCGTGGCCTCGCAGACGATGGCGGTCTTGCCCGCCTCAGGCGTCTTGAAGCTGCATGCGCCGACCGCCACGGTGGGATTGCGGACGATCCCATCGGCCCCCTTCTCGCCCGGGATGATCATGTTGATCGGCTGCAGGGGATCAGTCTCCTCGGTACGCTCCTGTTGGGCGCCGTTGCCCGAGAAGCTCAGCGAGCGACCGTCCTTGGTGGTGAATTCGAAGCTCGCCCGGTTGCGCGCGACCCCGTTCGTCAGCGTGTCCTGGCAGGACTCGCTCAGATCCTTGTCGGCGATGACCAATCTCTCGCAGCGACCGTCGAGCTTGATGGTGGCCTGCGCATGGACGTGGCCCGACATCGCGAGAACGGCGCCGAGGGCGAGGAGAGCTGTGCGTATCGTCATGGGCGTTGAGATATGGCCGAACCACGTTTCGTCGAGGGCGGGAGGGACGGTTGCCCCCGCGTCAAATCGGAAACCGCAATGCCCGGTCGTTGGGCGCATCGAGGCCGAGGTCGGGACCGAGCGGCACTATTCCGGTCGGGTTGATGGTCGGATGGCTCTCGTAATAGTGCCGCTTGATATGGGTCAGGTTCACCGTCTCGGCGACACCCGGCAGGGCGTAGAGATCGCGCAGGTAATTGGAAAGGTTGGGGTAATCGGCGATCCGCCGGCGGTTGCACTTGAAATGCCCGACGTAGACGGCATCGAACCGCACCAGGGTGGTGAACAGCCTGACGTCGGCCTCGGTCAGGGCTGATCCGCACAGGTATCGCCCCCGGTCGAGCCGTGCCTCGAGGGCGTCGAGTTCGGAGAACAGCGCCTCGAAGGCCTCTTCGTAAGCGTCCTGCTTCGTCGCGAAACCGGCCTTGTAGACCCCGTTGTTCACCGCGTCGTAGACGCGGGCGTTGATCGCGTCGATCTCCGGTCGCAGCGCCTCCGGGTACAGCGACGGTCCCTCGGCATCGAATGCGGCATCGAGCATGCGGACGATCTCGGCCGATTCGTTCGAGACGATGGTGACGCGGGTCCTGTCCCACAACACCGGCACGGTCACCCGCCCGGTGAATGCCGGATCGGCCTTCAGGTAGACCTCGTAGAGCCGGCTCGCACCGTTGACCGTGTCGGGGGTGGCGCCGGGCGAGGTACCGAACACCCAGCCCTCCGAGCCCATGTGCGGATCGACCACCGACACCGAGATCGCCTCGTCCAGGCCTTTCAGCGCCCGCACGATCAGGGTGCGATGCGCCCAGGGGCAAGCCAGGGAAACGTAGAGGTGGTAGCGCCCGTGCTCGCCGGGAAACCCGCCCTCGCCCGAGGGTCCCGGCGAGCCGTCGGCGGTCACCCAGTTGCGGAACTTGGCGTCCGTGCGCTTGAAGCGACCGCCCGTGGAGGCGGTGTCGTACCATGCGTCCCGCCAGACGCCGTCCACGAGAAGTCCCATCGCTCAGTCGACCTCGTTCGCCCGTGCGCGCCGCCGTCGGCGGGCGCCATCGTAGCAGAGCCATGCCGACAGACATGGGCGCCGTGTGCCGAGCGGGAAGGGGGCGCCGGCGCGCTGGCGCCGCGCCGGTCACACGATCTCGGAGGCCGGGAAGGGCGGCAGGCTGTCGAGATGGGCCGGATCTTCCGGGCCGCTGCGGTCGAGGAGGTCGTAGGCGTCGTCGGGCAGGCGGACCATGAAGCGTTCCGCCATCTCGGTGACGAGGAGGTCGGGCCGCACCTGCTCGATGTGGCGCCAGTCCAGGCTCGACGACCAGATGAAATGCACTTCGCGAAAGCTCTCCGCGAGCAGCCCGGTGAGCATGATCGGGGCGAAATGCGCATAGGAATCGCCGAACAGCATCAGGGTGCGCGGATCGGCGGCCGGGTTCTCGTTGCGGTACACCACATGGGCGCCGCCGTGCAGGTACGGCGCCCGGTCGGCCGCCTCGTAGGATTCCACCAGCGGGCTGGCGTAGCTGCGCGCCGCATCCCGCGCGATGCAGCACAGGCTGGCCCTTTCCACCGGCCGGTCCGGCAGCTTCTCGCCGAGGTCGCGCACCCGCTCGGTGTCGAAGCGCGGCCGATCGGCGATATCGGGCGGCACCACGGCGCCGCAGGCCCGCATCAGGTGGCGGTAGGCGAGAAGGCAGCCGTCGTGGCTCCAGTGGCTGTCGGTGCGATAGTACAGCGGGACCGGTCCGTCGCGGGCGGCTCGCATCGGCCCGAGTAGGTCGACCAAGGCCGCCTCGCCCGCCAGGCGCCGGGCGAGGCGGCGGGCCGGCGACTTGCCCGGATCGAACACGAGGCCATCCGTGCGGTCGTCGTAGACGGACAGTTTCTCCGGGACGACGATGTGGGCATAACGGATGCCGAGCGACCTGGCCCTGGCCGACCTTTGCCGGATCAGCTTCGCCCAGCCGCGCAGCAACTGCCACCACCGCCACGTCGACCGATACTGGTCGAGGACCCCGTTGGTCCCCCCGATCAGGAAGAGCCACCCCTCCCGGCCGACATGGACGATCTCCCGCTTGTGACGCTGCATGCCGGCTCCTTAACCGGCCGGCGGGCGGCTGAACAGGTCATCCCGTCGACGGGATTCCCTCGGCCATACCTCGGCGATCCCTCTTTGATCCCTTGGCCCGGCACGGTGCGTTCCCCACCTTGGTCCCGGCATGAACGCAATCCCGGCATGAACCCGTCTCCTTCCACAGCGGACCCGCTGATCCTGACGCTGGCGTTCGATCCCGGAACGGGAGAGCGTTTCGACGGGTTGCGCCGTCGTCACTTTCCGGAGGCGCTCAACCGGATTCCGGCGCATGCCACCCTGTTCCATCACCTCGACGGGCTGCAGGAGGCCGAGGTCGCGCAGGCGATCCGCGAGGCGACCCGCGACGAACCGATGCCGGAGGTCGCGGTGACGGGCCTGCGCTTCACCGGGCGCGGCGTCGCCTACGTGCTCGAATCCCCGGCTCTCTCGGCCGTCCGCGCAAGGCTGGCGGACCGGTTCGATGCCATGCTGACCAACCAGGACCGCCAGGGCTGGCGCCCGCACGTCACCGTCCAGAACAAGGTGGCGCCGCAGGTCGCGCGAGCGCTACACGAGCGGTTGAACGGGGACTTCGCGCCGTTCCGCTTCATAGCGCCCGGCCTCATTCTCTGGCGCTACCTCGGCGGACCCTGGTCGCACCGTGCCTCGTTTCCGTTCGGACAGCATTTGCCACACAAGACCCGATCCGCACCATGAAGCACGTTCCAAAGTTCCTGGCCGTCGACGGACGCGACACCGTCGTTGTCGGCCGCGCCACCGCCTTGTGGCGCCGGCTGCGCCTCAACGAGATCGGCCCCCTCGTTTCGCTGATGGCGGTGAGCCTGCTCGGCTACGGGTTCTTCTTCCTCGCCGACGAGGTCGGCGAGGGCTCGACCGCCGCCCTCGACCGCAAGGTCCTGCTCGCCCTGCGCAACCCGCTCGATCCGTCCGATCCTCTCGGGCCGCGCTGGCTCGAGGAGACCATGCGCGACATCACGGGGCTCGGCAGCATCTTCACGATCGTCTTCGTGACGGTCTCGATCGTCGTCTATCTCGCGCTGACCGGACGCCGCCGGATCGCGGCCTTCCTGGTGGCGGCGATCGGCGGCGGCGAGATCGCCTCGACGGTTCTCAAGCTGTTCTACCAGCGGCCCCGGCCGGACCTCGTGCCGCATGGGATGGAGGTGTTCACGGCGAGCTTCCCCAGTGGCCACGCGATGATGTCGGCCATCGCCTATCTCACCCTGGCGGGCCTGCTCGCACGGGTCGAGACGCAGCGCTCGATCAAGGTCCTGATCCTGACGCTCGGCGTGACTATGACGCTCCTGGTGGGCTTCAGCCGGGTCTATCTCGGGGTCCACTGGCCGAGCGACGTGGTCGCGGGCTGGTGCATGGGCGCCGCCTGGGCCGCCCTGTGCTGGTTCCTCGCCCTCCTGCTCCAGCGCAAGGGCGAGGTCGAGGCGCCGGACCCGGTGGACCCCCTTCGGTAGGGTGCCCTCTCGGCACCGGTCACGGAAGGGCGGACGCGACACGCGCGCGCCCGACCAGGGCCAACGCGACATCCGCCAGCGCGTCGACGAGCCGGTCGGCGGACCGGTCGCGCCGCTGCGGCGGAACGTGCAGGAACACCACCGGGCACCCCGCGTGCAGCGCGCGAAAGTAGGTGGCGTTGCACAGGTAGCGGCCGGCGTTGCGCGAGGCGATCGCGGCGACGCCCCGCTCCCGCAGGCGGCGCAGGACGAAGGCGGCCACCGGGCTCGTGCGCGCTGCCGGCCCCATGGGCTCGAGGCAGAGCCGCGCCGAGACCCGGCCCGAGGCATCGGGAAACAGCCGGCTCGCCCGGTTGACGGCGCGGCTCTCGACCCTCACCCGGCGTGCGCGGGCGGCGACGCCGATCATCAGGATCGCGCAGGGGCGAGCGGCCAGGGCCGGTTCGAGATGCGTCGCGATCGCCGCGTAGGTGGTGGGAAGGATGAGCGCGTGGGGCGAAACAGCGAGCCGGCGCAGGCGCGGATGCGCTGCCAGCCGCCGCGCGAGGATCGCGCTGGGATTGACCGGCATGCCGGGGAACGGCCCGAAGCCCGTCACCAGCAGATGGCCGGTCACAGGCCGATCAGGGTCGCGATCGCCTCCGCTCCGGCAGCCGGGGAGCGCGTCCCCGAGGACACCGACGCCTCGGCCTCTGCGGTCTTCACGCGCACCTCCGCGGAGCCGACCAGACGCTGGTGCAGCCGTTCGTGGACGAGCGCCCACATCCACTTCACGTCCTGGGCTCGGCGCTTCTTCTCGATCTCGCCGGTGGCAGTGAGTTTCGCGCGGTGGTCGACCACCTTCGCCCACATCCCGTCGAGGCCCTTGTTGGTCAGCCCGGAGATCGTCACCACCGGCGGCGACCAGGTCGAACTCGGCGCGCTCAGGATGTGGAGCGCGGCCCGGTACTCGGAAGCCGCGGCGCTCGCCCGGCGCTCGCCCTCGCCGTCGTCGGCCTTGTTGACCGCGATCATGTCGGCGAGCTCGAGGATGCCCTTCTTGATGCCCTGCAGCTCGTCGCCGGCCCCCGGCAGCATCAGCACGAGGAAGAAGTCGGTGAGGTCCGCCACCGCCGTCTCGGACTGGCCGACGCCGACGGTCTCCACCAGGATCACGTCGAAGCCCGCCGCCTCGCACAGGAGCATGGTCTCGCGGGTCTTGGCGGCGACCCCGCCCAGCGTCCCCGAGGACGGCGAGGGCCGGATGAAGGCGTTGGGGTCGAGCGCCAGGCGCGCCATCCGGGTCTTGTCGCCGAGGATCGACCCGCCGGTGCGGCTGGAACTCGGGTCCACCGCCAGCACCGCGACCTTGTGGCCGGCGGCGGTCAGATTGGCGCCCAGCGCATCGATGGTGGTCGACTTGCCGACGCCGGGAACCCCGGTGATGCCGACGCGGATCGCGGACCCGGTCTGGGGCAGGACGGCGTCGATGAGGTCGCGGGCAGTGGCGCGATGGTCCGCCCGACGCGATTCCGCGAGGGTGATCGCCCTGGCCAGGGCCGCGCGGTCACCGGCCAGAAGTCGCTCGCGAAGGGCATCGATATCGAGGGGAGGAGGCGCCATGGCGTCCTTCATGCCGGGACGACGGGCGTTCGTCGAGGGGGCGGGACCGATCTGTGCCGCATCGGCCACAGCCGAGCGGGCGACCGGTCCGTCACGGCGGTTAAGCGGGGCCGTGCCCTGCCACGGTCACGATCTTGTCCGACATGGCGTGAGCCGACCGAAGCCGTTCCCGGCATGCGATCCCCAGGGCTGACGTCATCCCATGCATCCCGCCATGCAACCCGACCTCCGGCCGACCCGACGGTCCCTGATCCGGCTGGCCGCGATCGCGACCTTGGCGCCGGGCCTCGCCGCCTGCGTCGCCGATGGGCTCGCCACCGGCACGGCGGGGGGGCCGGAGAAGTCCTCGGCCCTGGACGTGAGCCCCGTGTTGCTGGTGGCGACCACCCGCAAGCCCGTCGGCAATCCGCCCAAGGCGCCGTACTTCAGTTCCGACCGGGGGCGCGGCCTGAGTTTCGCCGAGGTCCGGCTCGCCTCGCCCGACCGCTCGCTGATCGGCAAGGTCTCGGCGGTGGTCACCGGCGACTGGGCCGTCAGCGCCGTGCCGCAGGTCCAGACCGGGCTCGGGGCGGCGGCCGCCTTCGCGGAGGCGGCGTTGGGGCGCGATCTCCTGATCTACGTCCACGGCTATCGCGAGAGCTTCGAATCGGCCGCCGTCAGCGCGGCGCGGCTCTCCGACGGCATCCGGTTCCGCGGCGCCTCGGCCCTGTTCACCTGGCCCTCGGCCGCGGCCACCTTCGACTACGGCTACGACCGCGAGAGCGCCCTGTGGTCGCGCGACGGATTCGGTGATCTGCTCAAGGCGCTGGTCGCCTCGCCCAGCGGCGGGCGCATCAACATCGTCGCCCACTCCATGGGCACTCTCCTGACCCTGGAGACCCTGCGCATGCTGCGCGCCGAGGCCGGCGAGGCGGCGATGGCGCGCATCGGCGCGGTGATCCTCGCGGCGCCCGACATCGACATCGACCTGTTCACCGCCAGCGCCGAGCGCCTCGGCTCGGACGTCAACAAGATCACCGTGATCTCGGCCACCAACGACCGGGCGCTGGAGCTCTCGGGCGCCATCGCCGGCGGCGTCGTCCGGGCCGGTGCCGCCGACCGGGCCCGCCTCGAGGCCCTCGGGGTGCGGGTGGCGGACGCCTCCGACTACGGCGGCGGTCTCATCAACCACGACCTGTTCCTGTCGAACCCGGAGGTCCAGGGGGTCGTGAAGCGCGCCATCGGCCGCGGCGGCGGTGGCGGCGCTTGACGCCGGCGAAATCGTTCGCCCCCGCGGCATGCGTGGCTCGCGGGACACCCGGGCCGATCGCGGGAGTTATTGCGGGAGCGACCCTGATTCCGGTTGGCGCCGGCAGGGTTCGCCCCTAAACGAGCGGCGGCTCATAGCCTCAGATGAAGGAATCGCGATGTTCACACTCGAAATCGACGGCGTCGCCATTGCGGTCATCAACGGCAGCGAGGAGGTCGCCCGCGACCTCTTCACCTGCGACGGCTTCAAGGACGACATCCAGACCATGAAGAGCGACGGCCGCGTGCTCTGGAACGGCAAGTCGGAACTCAAGATCCGCGCCGCCAACGAGGAAGAGATCGAGATCTTCGAGGACGCGCTGGCGGAAGACGACTCCGAGGAGGACGAGCCCTTCGAGCCGGATGCGCGCCACGCCAAGGCGCCCCACCCGGATTCGTCGCACGCCCAGGCCTCGAACGACGACGAGGAAGACGACGAGGACGAGGACGACGCCGACATCGTGTTCCTCGTGGACATCGACGAGGACGAGGGTCTGGATTCCTGAGGCGACACCGACGCGCCCTGCCGGGGCGCGTCGAGCCCATTCCCCCCTCATCCCCTGTGCGCTGCGGGTGTCCGACGCGGTATTGCCTGCGATGGAGGCATTCCGGTCAAAGAAATTCCGGGGGCTGCCCCCCCGGAACCGGTCGTTCAGGTGTGAAGCCCGCCGCAGGTCGAGCGCGGCTTGCCGCTCGTCAGCAGCTCAGGCGGCGGCCTTCCCGGCGACCGAAGGTCCGATAGTGCGTGGCTCCGGATTCCATCTGGCCGCGATTGACCGCGCGACGGACGTCGGGGTTGCAGCGCAGGTACTCGCCCTCGTCGAAGCCGGAGCGGCGGCGGTCGTAGCCGCGGTCACGGTCTCCGTAGCCGCGGTCGCGGTCGCCATACCCACGGTCGCGCTCGCCGTAGCTGCGCTCGCCGTAGTCCCGGCCGCCGTAGGGCTGCGCCGATACGGAAACGGCCGAGCCCATGAGGCTCAGACCGACGATGGTCATGACACAGAACGCCTTCATGTCGTGTATTCTCCCCTTCCAGATTTCTTCGTCGTGCCGCGAAGTGGATCGCGGACCGCTGGGAAAAATCGATACCCCCACCGGGCGTCTCAGCAGTCTTCCGCAGGCTATGCCGCGAGGTCACGCGTAGGAACGCCGGCGGAGGATTTTCGTTCGATCGTCCTCTCGACAGGGATGCACGATCGCCGTGTGCAGAGAAAGCCGCGACACCGCTTTTACTGTTCGCGGCGGCCCACCTCCGCGGGCGGTCGGACTACGCACCGCTCCCTGTTTCCTCCACGATCGCCGCGTGGCCCCCGGCTTCTCCGAGGTCCGCGGGATCGGCCTTCGGCAATGCCCTGGCGGAGGCCTCGAGCGCGTCGAACAGGCGCGCCAGCTCGGGGCCGGCGAGGCAGTGAAATCCCAGCGTCCGGGACAGCATCAGTCCGAGGGCGGCGAAGGTCAGCATCGCCCCGTCGCCCGGACTGGCGGAGGTCGTCTCCATCCGCGCCAGCTGCTGCTTCAGGAACGCGTTGAAGCCGGCGAAGGCATCCGGGTCGTCGGCGGAGGCGAGCAGGAGGGCCCGGGGGAACCCGTCCTCCCGGCAGTAGACCTGGCGGGCATGGGCGATGAGGCCCAGGGGGATCGCACTCGGCCCCGGCGCCTGCGCCGCCTCGTGGCGGGCGACGTCCTCCTTGATCTCGGCGAGCTTGCGTTCCGCCAGGGCGGTGATGAGGGCGTCCTTCGAGGAGAAGTGGTGCAGGACCCCGCCCTTGCTCAGCTCCGCCTCCAGCGCCACCGCGTCGATGGTGAGGGTGCGCGTGCCGGACCGACGGATCAGCCGCTCGGCGGCGTCGAGGATGATCGCCGGTCGATCCTCCCGACGGGTGCGCGCCTTCGTCATCGTGTTTCCCGCTAAAGACCGTCTGGACGGTTTGTAGCGTAGACGATAGGAATCCCCGGCGATAGACGATGCGACGAGGCGCGAACGCTGTGGCTGGTCCGATCTCGAGCCCGATGCGCAGGCTCATGCCATTTCCGGTTGATCGCTTCGTGATGCGGACATGGGCTTCGCTCAGACGCCGCGCGGGCTCGGTGATACGGTTCCCGCTCGATCCCAGCGGAAACCGTATCAGGCGCCGTTTTCTGATGGCCTTCGCGGCCTGTTGCATCGCCGGCCCGGCGGCGGCCGACGACGGCAGTCGCCGGACGGCTCCCCTGGTCCTCGTGCGCACGGTCAAGGCCGAGCGCACCACCATCTCGGCCGCCCTGATCTTCACGGGCGACATCCAGACCCAGTCCCAGGTCAGCGTCTCCTTTCGGACCAACGGCAAGATCGTCCAGCGCCTCGTCGAGGTGGGAGACCACGTCACGGCGGACCGGGTGCTCGCCCGCCTCGACCCCCAGCAGCTCAAGGCCGACCTCAACAACGCGCAGGCGGCCCTGACCTCCGCCGAGGCGCTGCTCACCCAGGCCAAGGTCAGCTTCAAGCGGCAGGAATCCCTGCTGGCCGGGGGCTTCACGACCCGCCCGAGCTACGACGATGCCGAACAGCAGCTGAGGGTGTCCCAGGCCTCGGTCGATTCGGCAAAGGCGGCCGTCGGGACGGCCCAGGAACAGCTGTCCTACACGGAGTTGCGGGCGGGGGTGGACGGCATCGTCCTCAGCCGCACCTTCGAGGTCGGGCAGGTCGTCCAGACCGGCCAGACGGTGCTCGCCCTCGCCCAGGACGGCCCGCGCGACGCCGTGTTCAACGTGTTCGAGGCGGTGCTCGCCGCCCCGCCCGAGAGCCCGAGGGTCGACGTGGCGCTCCAGGCCGACCCCACCGTCAGGACGGTGGGGACCGTCCGCGAGATCTCCCCCAGCGTCGATACCGCCTCCGGCACCGTCCGCGTCAAGGTCGGCCTGAAGGAGACGCCCCCGGCCATGACGCTCGGCGCCATCGTCGTCGGCACCGGCACCTTCCGCGCCCGCCAGGCTGTGATCCTGCCGTGGTCGGCGCTCTACCGCTGGGAGGGCGGACCTGCCGTCTGGGTGCGCGATCCGGGCACCGGAACGGTGGCGCCCCGCGCGGTCACGATCGATCATTTCGGCACCCAGACCATCGTGCTGTCCGGGGGCGTCGAACCGGGCGAAGAGGTGGTGGTCGCCGGCATCCAGCTCCTGCGGCCCGGCCAGTCCGTGGCCGTCGCCGCGGTGGTGGAGCCGCTCCGGTGAGGCGCCGGTGGATCCGCCCCGCCGGCCTATTCCTGGCCGGCCTCGCCGTGAGCGGCTGCAAGCCGACCGAGGCCGAAAAGCCGCCGGTCCGCCCGGTCCTCTACACCGTCGCCAAGCCGGTGCGGACCGTCGTCTTCGGCCCGTTCGCAGGCTTCGTCGAGCCGCGCTACCAATCCGAGATCGGCTTCCAGATCCCGGGGCGCGTGATCGCCCGCGAGGTCACGGTGGGCGACGTGGTCAAGAAGGGTCAGCTCATCGCCGCCCTCGACCCCGTGGTTACCCGCTTCGCGCTGAGCCGTGCCGAAGCGGAATTGGCCGATGCCAGGGCCCAGGCCGAGAACGCCAGCGCCACCGAGATCAGGCGCCGGCGCCTGCTGTCGGGCGGCAACGTCACCCAGGCCCAGTTCGACAGCGCGGTGGCGGGCCGCGACACCGCCCAGGCCCGCCTTCTGCAGGCCGAGGCGAGCTTGCAGAAGGCGCGCGACCAGATGGGCTACACCGAGCTGCACGCCGATTTCGACGGCGTCGTCACGGTGCGCAGCGCCGAGATCGGCCAGGTCCTCAGCGCCGGCCAGGCCGTCGTGACCCTGGCCCGCCCGGAGGAACGCGAGGCCGTGGTCGACATCCCCGAGGATCTGGTGGGCGCGATGCCGAGGGACGAGCTGTTCAAGGTCGCCCTCCAGAGCGCGCCGGAGATCACGGCCACCGGTAGGATCCGCGAGATCGCCCCCTTCGCGGATCAGGTGACGCGGACTCGGCGCATCCGCATGAGGCTGATCGACCCCTCGGAGGCGTTCCGCCTGGGCACCACCATCACCGTCGCGCTGTCGCGGCCGACCGTGCCCTACGTTCCGCTGCCCGCCACGGCGGTGGTCGAGGCCGATGGGCGCGCCTCCGTCTGGCTGGTTTCGGGCACCGGCGATTCCGTCGCCCGCCGCGCCGTGACGGTCGGCCAGCGCCAGGGCGACCGCGTGACGGTGACGGTGGGGCTCGCGGCCGGCGACCGGGTGGTCGTGGCCGGCGCCGCCAGCCTCGAGGAGGGCCAGGCCGTGCGGATCTCCGATACCCCGCAATAGACCTTGCACCCCGCAGTAGACCTTGCCGACGCGCTGCCCACTCCCCGGATAGGCGAGACCAGAGACCCGTGAAGAACTTCAACCTGTCGGAATGGGCTCTCGAGCACCGCTCCTTCGTCTGGTTCCTGATGCTGGTCTCGGTGGTGGCGGGGTTCCTCGCCTACGAGAAGCTCGGCCGCGAGGAGGATCCGCCCTTCGCGATCAAGACCATGATCGTCCAGGCCCGCTGGCCCGGCGCCACCATCGGCGACACCCTCGACCAGGTCACCGAGCGGATCGAGAAGGAGCTCCAGCAGATCGACGCGGTCGATTTCAGCCGCAGCTACACCACGCCGGGCCAGACCACGGTGTTCGTGCAGTTGCGCGAGACCACGCCGCCCAAGACCATCGCGGCGACCTTCTACCAGGTCCGCAAGCGCATCGGCGACATCCAGAACACGTTTCCGCAGGGGGTTCAGGGACCGTTCTTCAACGACGAGTTCGGCGACGTCTTCGGCAACGTCTACGCCTTCACCGCCGATGGGGTCACCCAACGCCAGCTGCGCGACTACGTCGAGCGGATCCGCGCGGAACTAAAGAAGGTCCCGAACGCCGGCAAGATGCAGCTCCTCGGCGCCCAGGACGAAGTCATCTACCTCGATTTCTCCACCCGCAAGCTCGCCGGCCTCGGCCTGAACGTGAACGCCGTCGTCGGCACCCTGCAGTCCCAGAACGCCATCACGCCCTCGGGCGTGATCCAGGCCGGCCCTGAACGGGTCTCGGTGCGGGTGGGCGGCCAGTTCCTGTCGGAGGAGAGCCTGCGGGCGATCAACCTCAGGGTGAACGACCGCTTCTTCCGCCTGTCGGACGTGGCCGAGATCTCGCGCGGCTTCACCGATCCGCCCACCGCCCTGTTCCGCTACAACGGCCAGCCGGCGATCGGCCTCGCCATCGCCATGCAGGCGAGCGGTAACCTCCTCACCTTCGGCGAGAATCTGAAGGAGCGCATGCGCAAGCTCGAGGGCGAGCTGCCGGTGGGGGTGGGCATCCACCTCGTGTCGGACCAGCCCAAGATCGTCGAGGAAGCTGTCGGCGGCTTCACCAAGGCGCTCATCGAGGCGGTGGTGATCGTGCTCGCCGTCAGCTTCATCAGCCTCGGCTGGCGGGCCGGGCTCGTGGTCTCGCTCTCGATCCCCCTGGTGCTCGCCATCGTCTTCGTGGTGATGCAGGTGATGGGCGTCACGCTCCAGCGCATTTCGCTGGGTGCCCTCATCATCGCGCTCGGCCTCCTCGTCGACGACGCGATGATCACCGTCGAGATGATGGTCGCCCGGCTCGAGGTCGGCGACAGCCTCAAGAAGGCGGCGACCTTCGCCTACACCTCCACCGCCTTCCCGATGCTGACGGGCACCCTGGTGACGGTCGCCGGCTTCCTGCCCATCGGCTTCAACGGCTCCTCGGCGGGCGAATACACCTACTCGCTGTTCGTGGTCATCGCCGCCTCGCTCATCGTCTCCTGGGTGGTGGCGGTGCTGTTTGCGCCCCTCATCGGGGTCAAGCTGCTGCCGGCGGTGATCAAGCACAAGCACCACGACCGCCCGAGCCGGCTCAACCGGGTGTTTCGGGCCATGCTGCTCGGTGCCATGCGCGGGCGCTGGCTCACGGTGATCGTCACGGTGGGCCTGCTCGGGTTCTCGATCTTCTGCATGCAGTTCGTGCAGCAGCAGTTCTTCCCGGCCTCCGACCGTCCCGAGCTCCTGGTCGACATGACCCTGCCCCAGAACGCCAGCATCGGCGAGACCAAGGCGCAGATGGACCGGTTCGAGGCGAAGCTGAAGGGCGATCCCGACATCAAGCTCTGGACTTCCTACGTCGGCCAGGGCGCGGTGCGCTTCTACCTGCCCCTCGACCAGCAGCTCGGCAACGCTTTCTTCGGCCAGATCGTGATCGAGACCGTCTCGCTCGAGGCCCGCGACGCACTGAAGGTGAAGCTCGACGCCTTCGCCCGCGAGCAGTTCGTCGGCACCGACGTCTTCGTCCACACCCTCGACCTCGGCCCGCCGGTGGGGCGGCCGGTGCAATACCGCCTGGGCGGTCCCGACCTCCAGAAGCTGCGCGCGCTCGCCCTCGACCTGAGCAACATCGTCGGGGCCAACCCGCACCTCGACGTGCCCACCCTCGACTGGAACGAGCCCGGCAAAGTGCTCAAGGTCGAGATCATCCAGGACAAGGCGCGCCAGCTCGGCGTGACCTCGGAGGACATCGCGGGCGTCCTCAACGGCGTCGTCGGCGGCCGCACGATCACGCAGGTGCGCGATTCCATCTACCTCGTGGATGTGATCGGGCGCGCCCAGGCCTCCGAGCGCCGGTCCATCGAGACGCTGCAATCGCTCCAGGTCGCCCTCGCCAACGGCAGCGTCGTGCCGATCCTGGCCTTCGCCACCATCTCCTACGAGCTCGAACAGCCCATCGTCTGGCGGCGCGACCGCATCCCGACCATCACCATCCGCGCGGCGATCGGCGACGCCACCCAGCCGCCGACGGTGGTGGCGCAGCTCGAACCGGCGATCGCCGCCTTCAAGGCCAAGCTGCCCGACGGCTACACCCTCGATACCGGCGGTGCGGTCGAGGAAGCCGGCAAGGGCCAGGGCCCCATCGCGGCGGTGGCGCCGGTGATGCTGCTCACCATGGCCTTCCTGCTGATGGTGCAGCTCCAGAGCTTCCAGAAGCTGTTCCTGGTGGCGAGCGTCGCGCCGCTGGGCCTGATCGGCGTGGTGGCGGCGCTGCTTCCCTTCGGCAAGCCGCTCGGCTTCGTCGCCATCCTCGGCGTCCTGGCGCTGATCGGCATCATCATCCGCAACTCGGTGATCCTGGTGACCCAGATCGACGAATACGAGCGCGACGGCATGAAGCCCTGGGACGCCGTGGTGGAGGCGACCTGCCACCGCATGCGCCCGATCCTGCTCACGGCGGCGGCGGCGAGCCTGGGGCTGATCCCGATCGCCCGCGAGGTGTTCTGGGGGCCGATGGCCTACGCGATGATCGGCGGCATCATCGCGGCGACCTTCCTCACCCTGTTCTTCCTGCCGGCGCTCTACGTCGGCTGGTACCGGATCAAGCGACCGCGGCGCTCGGAGGCACAGGCGCCCGCCGCCGCCTGAGGTCGCCGCGAAGCGCGGGCTATCGCCCGGGCGCCGCGACCGGGCCGGTGCGCGTCCCGGCGCGGTCGACCGTCGCCTCGGGCCGGGCATCGGTGGAGGCGAAATACGGCTTGATGTCGATGAGCGGCGTCCCGTCGCGGCAATCGAGGCCGTGGACGACGAGGCGGTCGCCGTCCCGGCGCTTCAGTTCGACCACGGAGAGCGCCACCGGATTGGGGCGGGCCGGCGAGCGCAGGGAGAACGTGCCGCGGCTGCCGTCTGCATGGCGCGGCTGCTGCAGCACCAGATCGCGGGCCGCCGCGTCCATCCAATAGAGGACGATGAGGTGGCTCGCCCCCTCGACGTTCTGGAGGGCGGGGGCGAAGAGCGGATCGACCTCGATGGTGCAAAGCTCCTGCGTCTGCAGGCCGTTGCGCGGGCAGTCCCGCCGGTGCGGCCAGGGCGTGCGGATGCGGCCGATGAAGTGGAGGCCGGCATCGAACCCCTCGGGCAGGGTGATCCGGGTCTCGCCCGGCCGGTGATCCGCCCCGTCGTCCATGAACTTCTCCTGCGTGACCGTGCAATCCGATAGGGTCCGCTTTCGGTGACGTGCGACGCGGGCGCAAGCCGCGTCCGGCGGAGCGGCGGTCGCACCCAAGGCCCGCGATGTGTAGGAGAGGGGCGCGTCGGACGAGTGCGAGAGGTTCGGGATGATCGCCAGCGAATTGCGGCCGATGGAATCCGTGGCCGACCCGGAGGTGGCGGTCGATCGTCTCGCCGTCCTGAACGAGGCGGCGATCCACGCCCTCAAGACCGCCCTGGCGCGCTACCTCGACGGCGGGCCGCCCCCCGACGCGACCGAGCGGCTCCAGTTCCGCTACCCCGAACTGCGGGTCACCTACCACCCGACCGGCCCGATCCCGCGCCTCAACCGCGCCACCGCCAAGTTCCAGGCGGCCGGCACCTATTCGACCACCGTGACGCAGGCCCGGCATTTCCGCGCGTACCTGCTCGAACAGCTCAAACCCCTGGTGGCCGATTACGGCGCCACCCTGGAAGTGGGCCTGAGCGCACAGGAGATTCCCTATCCCTATGTGGTCGAGCCGGGGGCGAGCCCGTCGCGCGCCACCGTCTCCTCCCTCGACCTCGCCACCTATTTCCCGGTGCCGCTGCTGTCCGTCGTGGGCGACGAGATCGCCGACGGCCTGTGGCGCGAGATCCCCGGCGAACCGCGCCCGCTCGCCCTGTTCGACGCGGTGCGGGTCGATTATTCCCTGCGCCGCCTCGTCCATTACACCGGCTGCGACTGGCGCGACGTCCAGCCCTGGATCCTCCTGACCAACTACCACCGCTACGTCGACGGCTTCGTCCGCCACGGCCTCGAACGCCTTCAGGCCGAGGGAAGCGGCATCACCCGCATGATCCTGCCCGGCGGCATCGGCGTCGACCGGGCCGAGGCGGCCTCCGTCGATCCCGCCGCCCTGATCGCGGCTTCGCCCTGGCACAAGTTCCAGATGCCGGCCTACCACCTCGTCGGGCACGGGCCGGACGGCAGCCCGCAGGGCACGACGCTGGTGAACATCGGCGTCGGTCCCTCGAACGCCAAGACGATCACCGACCATCTCGCGGTGCTGCGCCCGCACTGCTGGCTGATGGTCGGGCACTGCGGCGGCCTGCGCCAGTCCCAGACCATCGGCGACTACGTGCTCGCGCACGGCTACCTGCGCCGCGACCGCATCCTCGACGAACTGGTGCCGCCGGACGTGCCGGTCCCGGCGCTCGCCGAAGTCCAGCTCGCGCTCCAGGCCGCTGCCGCAGGCGTGACGGGCGAGCACAGCGACGCGCTCAAGCGGCGGCTGCGCACCGGCACCGTGGTGACCTACGACGACCGTAACTGGGAACTGCGCTTCAGCCAGGAGCGCCGGCGCATCAACCTGTCGCGTGCCATCGCGGTGGACATGGAGAGCGGCACCATCGCCGCCCAGGGTTACCGCCTGCGCGTTCCCTACGGCACCCTGCTGTGCGTGTCCGACAAGCCGCTCCACGGCGAGATCAAGCTGCCGGGCGCGGCCAACACCTTCTACGACCGGGCGGTGGCCGAGCATCTCCTGATCGGGCTCGCGGCCCTCGACAACCTGCGCGCCGACCGCCACGGCCTGCATTCGCGCAAGCTGCGCGCCTTCGACGAGCCACCGTTCCGGTGAGGCTCCGGCCGCCGTCGCACGCGGAAGAGGGCAACGCGACCACCCCGCTCGCGGCGAGAGCGTCGCGAGCGGGTCGAAACCGCAGGTCGGCGGCCGACATGCGGGATAAGCGAGCTTTAACCGAATATTATTCCCGACCCGCCAGCCTAATTCCGCAGCGCGTTACATGATCGTCGATCCTTAGTCGCGACAAATCGGAATAAAAGGCTTCTCCGTTCCATGGTATCAAAAGTCGTCGACCTCAAGATTGCCGTGAAGATCGGGCTGTCGCTCGCTGTGGTCGCACTCGTCGCCGTCGCGATGTCCGTCATCAACCTTCGGAATGTCGCCACCAGCGAGGACGCCGCCAAGTGGACCGATCATACGCACCAGGTGTTGTCGGCCGTGAATACGGTGGCATCGGCGATGGCGGACCAGGAAACCGGCCTGCGCGGCTACCTGATCACTGGCGGGGAACAGTTCCTGGCGCCCACGAAGGCCGGTGAAGCGGCCTACGAGACCGGCCTCTCGTCGGCGCGCCGGCTCACCGCGGACAACCCGGTGCAGCAGGAGCGTCTGACCGCGCTCGACGGCCTCGTCCGTGCATGGCGCACTGACGTCGCGGGACCGCAGCTGGCGCTGATGCGCGATCCGGCGACGCAGGGGGAGGCGCGGAACCTCGTGGCCTCCGGGATCGGCAAGGCCAGGATGGATGCCTTCCGCGCCAAGGCCAAGGAGATCGCCGATGCCGAGCGCGGCCTTCTCGTCGACCGCGAACGGACGGCGAAGGCCGCGGCCGAGACCTCCCGCACGACGGCGATGGTCGGCCTCGCCGTGATGACGTTGGCCGGCGTGCTCAGCCTCCTCGCGCTGCACGTCGGGATCGTCAGGCCGCTTCGGGCGATGACCGCGGCCATGTCGCGCCTGGCCTCGAACGACCTGACGGTGACGGTGCCGGGAATCGGTCGCCGCGACGAGGTCGGCGCCATGGCCGCGTCCGTCGAGGTCTTCAAGCAGGGCATGATCCGCAACCGCGCCCTGGAGCGGGACACGGAACTCGCCCGTGCCGACGCCGAAACGCAGCGCAAGGCGGCGATGCGGGACATGGCCGATTCCTTCGAGGGCGCGGTCGGCGGCATCGTCGCGGCCGTCTCGGCCGCCGCGACGGACCTTCAGTCCACCGCCACCACGATGACCCACACCGCCGCCGAGACCGCCGGCCAGTCGACCGCCGTCGCCGCGGCCGCGGAGGAAGCCGCCACCAACGTCACCATGGTCGCCTCGGCGGCGGAGGAACTGGGCTCGTCGGTGTCGGAGATCGGCCGTCAGGTCGACGGGTCCGCCACCCTCGCCAATGCCGCCGTGACCCAGGCCGCCGAGACCGCCGCCCTGGTCCAGGCCCTCAGCCACAGCGCCGCCAGGATCGGCGAGGTCGTCGGCCTCATCTCCAGCATCGCCGGCCAGACCAACCTGCTCGCCCTCAACGCCACCATCGAGGCGGCGCGGGCCGGAGAGGCCGGGCGTGGGTTCGCGGTGGTCGCCGCCGAGGTTAAGGAACTCGCCAACCAGACCGCGCGGGCCACCGACGAGATCGCCCGTCAGATCGGCGACATCCAGGGTGCGACCGGTCAGGCCGTGTCGGCCATCGACGGCATCACGGCGCGGGTGCGGGAGATGAGTCTCGTCGCCACCACCATCGCCGCCGCGGTGGAGCAGCAGGAGGCGGCGACGCAGGAGATCGTGCGCAACGTCTCGCAGGCCGCCGCCGGCACCAACGAGGTGACCGTCAACATCAGCGGCGTCGCCGACGCGGCGGCGAGCACGGGTACGGCGGCCGGCAGGGTCCTGACCTCGGCATCCGGCCTGTCGCAGCAGTCCGACCATCTCGGTGACGAGGTGAAGCGGTTCCTCGCCACCGTCCGCGCCGCCTGAGGCGGCGCCACTCCGAGGCGCTACGGCAGCGCCTCGGAGACCCGGATGACCCCCGGGACGGGGGCCGTACGACCGGCGGTCTCGCGGGGGGCGGCCGCTCCCAGGGCCGCGACCCCTTCGTACTGGTTGAGGCGGCGGTCGATCATGCCGTCGATGCGATGGCGCAGTTCGGCGACGGTGAGCCCGCGCCGGCCATTCCCCTCCTTCTGGGTGAACAGGCTGCGGTTGGCCTTCGCCGCCGACTTGAACACCGCCTTGGCGACCTGCGCCGGCTTCTCCTCGGTGAGGGTCAGGAAGCGCCCGGCGCTCGCCGTCCCCAGGAAGTGGGCGAGATACAGCTCCGACGTCTTGAGGTCTCGGCCGATCCGCTGGGCGATCCGGTCGCGGTCGCGCTTGATCAGCTCGCCGGCCATCAGCGCGGCGACGTAGGGGTCCTGGCGCAGGGCGAGGACGCGGGTGCGCATGGCATCGTCCGAGACGGTGATGCCCCGGCCTCGGCCGGTCACGGCAGCGGCCTCGGCGTCGAGCCCGTGGCGCCGCCCGAACTGGCGCACCACTTCGAGCCACGTGCCCGACAGGAATTGGAACAACCCCTCCGCCGATGAGGTCGACGCCTTCACCGTGGTGGAGAAGCTCGACTCCTTGTCGGCCAGCGCCATCATGTAGACGGGATCGACCCCGGTCTCCTCGGAGGCCCGCAGGATCGCTTCGACCAGGGGGCGCGGCACGGTCATGTCGCCGAAACGCAAGCTGTCGCCATCGCCGGGCTCGGCCGGTTGCGGCAGCGAGGCGAGGTCTGTCTCGATCAGTGCCAGGGTAGGCGGTTCCTGTTCGATGACGGGAACTCCGGACCAGGCACCGCGTTCTGTGAACGATTCGGTGTTCACCGCCGCCGTTGCGCGACGGACGTCGAAGTCGATCCGGTCGTGAGCCAGGGCGGCAGGAGCGAGGGCGCTCTGCGGTAGCCCGGTGGCCAGCAGGAAACCGGCGGCGAGGATCTTGGCCGTGCGGTGACGCAGGCCTTTGGTCTTCAGTGTCGGCCTCGGTCCGGGCCGGCGGAAAAGGATGGTCTCGTTGGGCACGAGACGGCTCACGTCGTCGGCGCAGAGCGCCGGCTCCGGGATAACCCCCATTGTCATTCCTTGCTCGTGCCGTGGCGTTCTTGGGCCCGGCTTCGGTCAGTTCAGCGAGCGGACGTCTCGCGGGAGGCTGTGACCAGAATGGGACAGCGACATGATCCAACCGTGGCACGCTTAACGAACGGTTAAGCCTGTTCGCGGACCCGCCCTTAACGATCCGTTCGGTCCGCATTCACCCTGGGCGCGGCAATAAGGCCCCATCGCCGGACTTGGAACGAACGGGGACTGTCCCAGTTTAGCCAGACCGAACGGACGAGCATGCGGCTCCGAGCCGCTGCCTCGTCGATCAGAGTAAGGAAGTCTCTTCCCCATGAGCATGCAGACCGCGCGCCGTGTCGGCGTTGCCTTCGTTGGCATGGGCGGCGCCGTCGCCACCACAGCCATCGCCGGTATCGAAATGATCAAGACCGGCTCGAACCACCTGGACGGGTTGCCTCTTGCGGGGATCTCGGTGGCCGGTCTGGCCGACTACAAGGACCTCGTCTTCGGCGGCTGGGACCTGAACGACGACGACCTCGCCTCCGCGGCCACCGGCCACGGCGTGCTCACCAAGCAGGACATCGAGAACGGTGCCCAGGTGCTCAAGGGCATCAAGCCTTGGCCGGCCGTCGGTAGCGCGAAGTTCTGCAAGAATATCGACGGCGCCAATCGCATCGTCGCCGCCGATCACCGCGAGGCGGTATCGGTGATCGCCAACGACCTCCGTCGGTTTCGGCTCGAGAGCAATCTCGACGAGGTCGTCGTGATCAACTTGGCCTCCACCGAGCGTTGGCCCGACCTCTCCGACCCAGTCCTGAACTCGACCGCCGCCTTCGAGAAGGGGCTCGACGCCAGCGACGAGGCGATCAGCCCGGCGATGCTCTACGCCTACGCGGCCATCAAGAGCGGCGTGCCCTACGCCAACTTCACGCCGAGCGTCGCCGCCGACGTACCCGCTCTTCTCGACCTCGCCCGCGAGATGAACGTCCCGGTCGCCGGCAAGGACGGCAAGACCGGCCAGACCATGATGAAGACCGTGCTCGCCCCCGCGCTGAAGGCGCGTGCGCTGCATGTCGACGGCTGGTTCTCCACCAACATCCTCGGCAATCGCGACGGCCTCGCCCTCAACGATCCGGCTTCGCTCCAGTCCAAGCTCAATACCAAGGGCACGGTGCTGGATTCGATCCTCGGCTATCCGGTCGAGGATCACTTGGTCCACATTCACTACTATCGGCCCCGCGGCGACGACAAGGAAGCCTGGGACAATATCGACGTGACCGGGTTCCTCGGTCAGCGCATGCAGATCAAGGTCAACTTCCTCTGCAAGGACTCCATCCTTGCCGCCCCGCTGGTGATCGAGATCGCCCGTGTTCTCGACCTCGCCAAGAAGCGTGGCGACGGCGGCGTGCAGGAGCAGCTGTCGAGCTTCTTCAAGGCGCCGATGGTGAAGAACGGCCACGGTCCGGAGCACGACTTCGGGAAGCAGCAGACGATGCTGCTGAACTGGCTCGGCGCGCATTGATGGCGACATCCGACGTGGGGGGGGCTTTCGCCCCCCTCGCACTGCGCGACCTCCTGGTCGAGCTCAACGACCTCAAGCGCGTCCATTCCAGCGGGCGTCTCGGCTCCATCGCCGAGCGCCTGTTCTTTCAGGGCTGGTCGGCGCTCACGGCCGGGGCCGATGCTGCGACGGTGGCGCTCGACATCACCGCCAAGGCCCTGGCGGCCGCTCGCCTCTGCGATCTCGACGATGCGTTCCTGTCATCCGCGGGTCTCTCCCGCGGCGAAGTGGGGGATGTCCTCGTCGCTGGCCTCGACGCCGTGGCGGCGAATGTCGACCCCGGGCTGTTGGAGGGTTTGCGGCTACGCCTGCGCCGTCGCGAGGCGATGCGGGCAGGCCCGATTCCCGGTTTCGTAGAGGCGCTCGCCGATCAGCCGCGTGCGGGGGTGACCTGTCCCGGCAAGGCGCGGATCCTGCTCGAACCGCCCGAGAACCATGCCGAACATTGCCTCGTCGTCGCTGTCTACGGCGTCGTGCTGAGTCCGTTCTATGGCGCGGACCCCACCACCGTGTTTCTCGCCGGGATGAGCCATCACTTCCATAACGCGATGATGCCTGACGCCGGGTTCACGGGCGAAATGCTGCTCGGGCCGCATCTCGCCACGATCATGGCACGGACGACCGATTTGGCCTTGAAGGAGATCGCGGCCCCGCTTCGCGCGCAGATCGAGGCGGCGAGAACCGTTCTTCCGGACGATTCCACGCCTGAGGGTCGGGCGTTCCATGCCGCCGATGCCATCGACCGGGTTCTCCAGATCGCGCAGCACCTGCGGTCGGCGTCGCTGACCATGGACACCGTGCTCACCGAGATGGAACTCGTGCACGCCGGTCCCGTGAAGGACTTCCACGACCGCGTCCTCAGGGATATGCGCATCCCGTGAGCGTCCCATTCGACGGCGCGGGGCGGTTGCGATGATTCCCTTCGAGCTTCTCTCCCCGGAAACCGGCCATCCCTTGCGGTCCGACACGCCGCATTCCTTGCGCGACGCCGTGACCGGGGACCGGTGGCCCTCGGTCGATGGCATCCCGTACCTGCGCACAGGGCGCGACGATCTCGTCGCACTGACGTTGAAGCTGCTCGATGCCGGCGAGATCGGCCTCGCCCTCGAAGGGTTACTCGCCGATCAGGACGACTGGTGGACCGGACCGGCGGCCGATCCGATCGACCTGCATGCCCTGGTGCGCGACCGCGAGACGATGAGCCTGCGCGATGCGGTCCGGCACCTCGGTTGGGGGCGGGTCGGCGATTACTTCCTGCACCGTTGGACCGATCCGACCTATCTCGCCGGCTTGACGCTCCTCGAAGCGCATTGGAACGACCCCTCCTGCATTTTCGAATTCGCCTGCGGCATCGGCCACTACCTGCGCGAATTCCAGTCCCGCGGCGCCAAGGTCGCCGGCGGCGATGTCGTCTTCGCCAAGCTCTGGGTCGCCCGCCACTGGCTCCTCGACGCCAAGGCGCAGCTCCTCTGTTTCGATGCCGGGTCGCCGCATTGGCCCATCGCCGGCTCTCCGGTCGATCTCGTGGTCTGCAACGATGCGTTCTACTTCCTCGACGACAAGGCGGCTGTCCTCGACAATCTGCGCCGCAACGCCGGCGACGATGGGTGGCTCGCCCTGAGCCACATCCACAACGCGGCCCGTCCCGGCTTCTCGGCCGGCAAGGCGGTGTCTGCGGCCGAGATCGACGAGCTGTTCCCCGACGGTCTCGTCTACGACGACGACGAACTCACCCGTGCCCTCGTCGCCGGTCGCGCTCCCGCGCCCAGAGCGCCGTCCGAGATGACGGGCGTGGAGGCCTTCTCGGTGGTGGCCGGGCCGGGGATGCGGCCCGCCCCCCGCACCGTGGTCGACGGCATCACCCTGCCGCGCGAGGGAACGCAGTTGCGCCTCAATCCACTCTATCGGCCGGACGGTTCAGGCCGGTATGGGATCGCCTGGCCCTCCGAACGTTACGAGGCGGAATACGCTGCCCGCGCCACCTACCCGCCGACCTCCGCCGGACCCGAAGTGCTCGACTGGGTCGGCGGAGAGACGACCCCGGCGGCCGAACGGGTGCGGCGGCGCGAGTTCGTCGACCTGCCGGAGAGGTGGTGATGGCGGACGACGTCGGCTGGGGCATCGTCGGCTACGGCTGGGTCGCCCGCGACTACATGGCCCCCGGCATCCACGAAGCCGGGCACCGGCTGGTGGCGGTTTGCGATCCGGGTGAGGCCTCCCGCGCCGCCGCCGAAGCCGACGGCGCGCGCGCCCACGCGACCCTCGATGGCCTCCTGTCCGAGCCGGACGTGGAGGCGGTTTATGTCGCCACGCCCAACCACCTCCATCGCGGCGCCGTCGAGGCCCTGGCGGCGTCGGGCAAGGCGATCCTGTGCGAAAAGCCTATGGCGGCCGGTCTCGCGGACGCCGAGGCCATGGCCGCCGCGATCGCCACGACCGGCGCGTTCTACGGCACCGCCTTCGACCAGCGCCACCACCCCGCCCACCGCACGATGCGCGAGGACATCCGCGCCGGCCGGATCGGTACGGTCACGACCATCCGAATCCTCTACGCCTGCTGGCTCGGCCGGGAGTGGACCTCCCGGGCCGACCTCGACAACTGGCGGATCGACCCAGCCAGGGCGGGTGGCGGCGCCCTCATGGATCTCGCGCCCCACGGGCTCGACCTCGTGGATTTCCTCCTCGACGAGCCCATCGTCGACATCGCCGCCCTGACGCAGAGCCGGGCACAGGATTACACCGTCGACGACGGTGCGCTGCTGATCGGGCGAAGCGCGGGCGGCGTCCTCGCCAACCTCCATGTCGCCTACAACTGCCCCGACGCCCTGCCGCGCCGGCGCCTCGAGGTGGTGGGAACACGGGGCCAGTTCACCGCGATCGACACGATGGGTCAGGTCGCCGGTGGGTCGCTGACGTTCACCGACGGTACAAGTGGGCTGGCCGAGGCTGTCGCCTTCGATGCGGCCGCCTCGCCGTTCCTGGAACAGGTCCGCGCCTTCGGCTCCGCCCTGCGGCGCCCCGGGGAACGGACGGCCTACAGCGCCGAACGCGACCTCCACACGATGCGGCTTCTGGCCCGCGCCTACGGCATGCCACCCGCCGCAGACGCCGCGGCGACGACGTGAGAGACAGGACGGACCCGACGTGAGCGAGAACGATCAGGACGGACGGGCCCGCAACGCCCGCGTGAAGGCTCCGCGCCCCTACCGCTACGGCACCGCCAGACGGATCGAGGGCCTGCCCTCCGCTCTGCCCGAGCCGGTCCGGGCCTATCTCGACATCCTGCCGCCGGGCCGGATCGTCGGCTTCTCCCTCGCGCCCCTCGACCGGACCGGCATTCCGGTGTGGTTCGTCTCGCTCTTCCTCGACGATCCGTTCTTCGTCGGCGCCATGCCGAGCGGGATCGGCTACGGCGCCACCGACGACGAGGCGCTGATCGGCGCGGTGGCCGAGATTGCCGAGAACCTGATGCCGTCGCTGGCGGTGATGCCGCGCAAGAAGGAGCGCGGCTCCTACCACGACCTCGTGCGTGTCTTCGGCGCCGGCGCGGTGGCCGATCCGCTCACCCTTTGCCTTCCCGCCGGCAGCCCTGTCGGGCGCGATACGGTGCTCGAATGGACCCCGGCGGTCCGGGCCCGCACGTCCGAGACCGTGCTGATGCCCCTCGACATCGCGGCCACGGACTATTTCGAACTGTCGGAGGGCTACACGCCCTTCACCAATCTCATCACCAACGGCCTCGGCGCCGGCCCGGACGTGGCGTTCGCCCTCGGCCACGGGCTCCTCGAACTGCTGCAGCGCGACGGCAACGGCCTTCTGTTCCGCGCCCTCGACCAGGGTGTGATGCTCGACGTCTCACAAGGGCTCGGCCCCGAGACGCAGGCGATGCTCGACCGCCTCGATGCCCTCGGCATCCGCGCCTTGCCGAAGTTCGCCACCGACCAGTTCGGGCTCACCAACGTCTACGTGGTCGGCTACGACCGCGATCTCGCCGACACGCCCGTTCCGATCGCGCTCTCGGCCTGCGGCGAGGCCTGTGATCCCGACCGCGAGCGGGCCCTGCGCAAGGCCCTGCTCGAATTCCAGGCCGCCCGTGTCCGCAAGGCCTTCGGCCACGGCCCCTTGAGCTTTGCCGAGCGCGTGACCCCGCCGGGCTATGTCGACGCTTTCATCCGTAAGGCCCTGCCGAGCCTCGACCTCGAAGAGGGCAGGGCGCTGCGCGCGATGCTCGACTGGATCGTGCTGCCGCCCGAGGCCCTGCGCGATGTCCTCGCCGACACGGTCTATTCCGAACGCACGGTGAAGCCCTTCACGGAGCTGCCGACGACCCCCGCCCCCGATGGCCACGCCAGGGGCCGCATCGCCCGCGAGCGGCTCGACGAGGCCGGGTTCGACGTCCTCTACGTCGATTGCTCGCCCCCCGGCTCCGGGGTCGGCATCGTCAAGGCGATCGTGCCGGGGCTCGAGGTCGAGACCATGAGCTATCACCGCATCGGCGAGCGCAACACACGCAAGCTGATCGAGCGCGACCATCCGCTGATCCGATTCGGGGAGGCGAGCGAGACCCTGCGGCCGGTGCGCCTGACGCCGGAGGCGATCGAGCGGTTCGGCGGCCAGCCGCTGTTCGATACGGCACTGGCCGACACCATCGTCGGACGGCACTACCCGCTCTACCGCGAGCCGGAATCGCACCACGCGCCGTTCCGCCTGCAGCAGCAGGGCCGGGCGGCGTGAAGGGGCTCGGACGGACGGTCTTGCCTCTCTCACAGACAGGAGAAGGCCAGACGTGGCGGTGCCGTGAGAGGATCGTCGCATGACGCTTCGTTTCGCCTACAACACCAACGGCGCGGCCAACCACCGCCTCGACGATGCCATCGACCTGATCGCGGACGCCGGCTACGACGGTGTCGCCATCACCCTGGACATCCATCACCTCGATCCGTTCGCGGAGGGCTGGGTGCAGGAGACCGAGCGGGTCTCGAGCCGGCTCCAGCGGCTCGGGCTCGCATCGGTGATCGAGACCGGCGCGCGCTTCCTCCTCGATCCGAAGGCCAAGCACGAGCCGACCCTGGTGACGGCCGACGCTTCCGCGCGGCTGCGGCGGATCGGGTTTCTCAAGCGGGCGATCGACATCGCCGCCATCCTCCGGTCCGAGGCGGTCTCGTTCTGGGCCGGCGTGCCGAAGGCCGGCGTCGATTCCGCGGACGCGATGGGCTGGCTGCGGGACGGCGTGGCGGATGTCGTCGCCTACGCCGAGGCGCAGGGCGTCGTGCCCTGCCTCGAACCGGAACCGGGCATGCTGATCGAGACCCTGGACGATTTCGCGCGCCTCGACATCGAGGGCCTGCGCCTCGCCCTCGATACCGGTCACTGCCTGGTGACGCAGGAGCGCGAGCCCGCTGCGGCGATCGCCGAGTTCGCCGAGCGCATCGGCACGGTGGCGATCGAGGACATGGCGAGGGGCGTCCACGTCCACCTGCCGTTCGGGGAGGGCGATATGGACGTCGGCGGCGTCCTCACCGCCCTGGAATCGAACTCCTTCGGCAAGCTGATCTGCGTCGAACTCTCGCGCGAGAGCCACCGCGCCGACGTGATGATCCCCCAGGCTTTGGCCTATCTGCGCGAAGCCCGGAGGCATGCATGACATCGGCGAATGGCGAATGGCGAATGGCTAGGAAACGGACGAGCAGGTGGGCGATCCATTCGCCATTCGCCATTCGCCATTCGTGCGCACCGCGGAGCGGTCGCGCATGAGGATCTGCTTCGTCAGCCGGCGCTATTTTCCCGCGATCTCGGGCATGAGCGTCTATGCGCAGAACCTGCTGCGCGAACTCGTGGGCGCCGGTCACGACGTGACGATGATCAGCCAGTACCGTGGCGACGCCTTCGGCACCCGCGTCTATGGCGGCGGCCCGCCGCCGGCGGTGCCCGGCGTGCGCGTCATCGGGCTCGAACAGATCGGCGAGCAGACCAACGGCGACTTCGAGCGCGACATCGCGACGATGGTCGAGACCATCGTGGCCGAGCATGCGCGCTCGCCCTTCGACGTCCTGCATGCGCAGTACGGCTACCCCACCGGCTGGGCGACCCTGATCGCGGCCAAGACAATCGGCCTCCCCACCGTCGTCTCGATCCAGGGCGGAGACGGCCATTGGGTCGGCTCCTGCTGCGAGACCCATCGGGTCGCCATGTGCGCGGTGCTCGCGCACGCTAACGCCCTGCTCATCGGCGGCGCCTCCTTCGTCGGGGAGGTCTGCGACCGGCTCGGTGCCGATCCGGATCGCTTCACGATTGTGCCCGGCGCGGTCGATACGGCCCGCTTCACCCCCGTCGAGACGCGCGCGCCCGGTCCGATCCGCCTGTTCTACCATGGACGGGTCGACCGTCGGAAAGGTGTGCTCGACTTCATCGAGGCGTTGGCGAGGATGCGCGACGCCGGTACGCCGTTCGAGGCGATCGTCTCGGGCATCGGGCCGGACGTTGAGGCCTCGAAGGACCTGGCCGCCGAGCGCGGCCTGGGAGAGGCCGAGATCCGCTTCACCGGCTACGCGGATTACGACACCGTGCCTGCCCTCTACGCGCAGGCCGATGTCTTCGTGTCGCCGACCTATGCGGAGGGTTTCTCCAACACCATCCTCGAGGCGATGGCAGCCGGGCTCGCCGTGGTCTCGACCCATTCGGTCGGGGTGTCGGACTGCCTGCGGGACGAGGAGAACGGTCTCCTGGTGCAGCCGGGCGACGTACCGGCCCTCGCCGCGGCCCTGACGCGGGTGGTGGTCGACGACGACCTGCGGCGGCGTCTCGCCACGGACGGCCTCTCCGAATGCCGTCGGGTCTACTCGTGGCACAGCGTCGGCCGCCGGATCATGGCGGTCTACGACGAGATCGCCGGCGAGCTTCCCGATCCTGCCTTCGAGGAGACATTGCCGCACGATCCGTCCTGCCGTTTCCGCGCCGAACCGCACCTGCTGTAGCGATGCCGACCGCGCTCGCCCTGTCCCCGCATCTCGACGATGCCGCCTTCTCCTGCGGCGGCACGCTCGCGACCCTCGCGGCGTCGGGCTGGACGGTCGTGATGGCGACGGTCTTCACCGGCTCGGTGGCCGATCCGAAGGGGTTCGCCCTGGCCTGCCAGACCGACAAGGGCCTCGGACCCGACGTCGACTACATGGCGCTCAGGCGAGCCGAGGACGAAGCGGCAGCCACGGTCCTCGGTGTCACGCGCCCGCTCCACCTCGGCTTTCGCGAGGCGCCGCACCGCGGTTACGGCAGTGCGCCGCAGCTCTTCGCCGGCCTGCGGGCCGACGATGCCATCGTCGACGACCTGCGCCCGGCCTTGGGCGACCTGATCGCCGAAACGGCTGCCGACCTCATCCTGGCGCCACAGGGCATCGGCGGGCATGTCGACCACCTTCAGGTGATCCTTGCCCTGCAGGCGAACGTCTCGCAGCGCGGAGCCGGCACACCGATCCTGTGGTGGCGCGACTTTCCCTATACCGTGCGTCATGAGGCGCCGAAGGAGCCGTTCGCCGAGAGCTTCTCACGACTGGAATCGGTGACGATCGGCTTTGCGCCCGAGGCCGAGGCGGCCAAGGAGAGCGCCTGTTCCGCCTATGCCAGTCAGCTCGGGTTTCAGTTCGGAGGACGCGCCGGCCTCGTGAAGCGATTGGCCGAGGAAAATGCACGCGAGGCGTTCCGCCTCTTGGGCGCCTTGCCTGCCACCTTGGCCGCGCTGGCTACCACCACCTGAAGGATGGCCGCTCAGGCCGGCTCGGGCCACGCCCGCATCGCGGAAGCGGCGATACGCTGGAGCTTGTCGCGCGCCGCGCCGTCGCGCGCGAGGGTCGACAACCCCTGGATGACGGCCATCACATGCCCCGCCAGGGCGTCCGCGTCCGTTTCCGGCGGCATCTCGCCCGCGTCCATCCCGTGCAGGATGCGCTCCCTCAGTTGGGCCTCGATGCGCTGGCGGATCGCCGTGAGCGCTCGCTGAACGTCGGCAGCCTCTGCCGAGCAACTGATCGTGGCGCTGGCGAGCAGGCAGCCGGGCGGCGTCTGCTTTCCCGTGAAGCCGATCACCGAGGCGTCGAGCAAGGCGAGTGCGGCTGCACGCGCGGAGCAAGCGCCTGCGATGATCGTCTCGGGCGTGACGGGGCCCGACAGGTAGCGGTCGACCGCGGCGAGGAACAAACCCTTCTTGTCGCCGAAGGCGGCGTAGATGCTGGGTGGCCTCACGCCCATGGCGGCGGTCAGCTCGCTGAGGGACGTCGCCTCGTAGCCATGCCGCCAGAACAGCAGCATCGCCTGGTGCAGGGCCGCATCGCGATCGAACGACAACGGCCGACCGGCCTTCCGACGCGGAGTGTCTTCATCAAATTCCATAGCGTTCAATATGAAACCCTGGACGCGGCGAGGCAAGGAGTGCTAGGGTTTCGTATCGATCGATAGGAAACACCTCAATGCCGTTGGACGATTATCGCACCCTCGGCCGGTCGGGCCTCGTCGTGAGCCCGATGGCCCTCGGGACCATGACGTTCGGAACCGCCCGCTGGGGGTCGGGCGAGACCGAATCGCGAGCGATCTTCGACGCCTACGTCGAGGCGGGCGGCAACGTCGTCGATACGGCGGACGTCTATGCGGATGGTCGCAGCGAGGAGATGATCGGGCGCTTCGTCGCCGAACGGGGATTGCGCGACCGCATCGTCCTGTCGACGAAGGCGGGCTTCGCCACCGGCAAGGGCCGGCTCGCGGGCGGCAGCGGCGCCAAGCACCTCCACGCGGCGCTCGACGGGTCCCTATCCCGCCTGAAGACCGACCATATCGATCTGTTCTGGCTGCATGTGTGGGATTCGGTCACGCCGGCCGAAGACGTGCTGGAGACCATGACCGGCTTCGTCCGGTCCGGACGGATCCGCCACTGGGGCCTCTCGAACACCCCGGCGTGGTTCGCGGCCAAACTCGCGACCCTGGCGGCCGTGCGGGGCGTGCCCGGTCCGATCGCGCTGCAGGGTTTCTACGCCCTGGTTAACCGCGATATCGAAGCCGAGCATGTGCCGATGGCCTCGGAGTTCGGAATGGGGATCATGCCCTGGAGCCCGCTCGCCTACGGCCTGCTCGCCGGCAAGTACGACCGCGCCGTCGTCGAGGCATCGCCTCCGAGGGCGGCCGGACTGCCGCGGGACGCGGCGACGTTCGGCCAAGGTCGCGATGACGGCGACAAGCGTCTCGACGGCGCGAACCCGTTCGGCGACAGCCTGTTCACCGATCGCAACTGGGCCATCGTCGAGGTCGTGCGCCGCATCGCCGACGAAATCGGCACGTCGGCCGCCCGTGTCGCCCTCGCCTGGGTGATGGGGCGGCCGGGTGTGACCTCGACCCTCATGGGCATCGGCCGCGTCGAGCAGATGGCCGACAACATCGCCGCCCTGGACCTCGTCCTCGCTCCGAAACACTGCGAGGCGCTGGAATCGGTGAGCGCGGGGCGACCGCGCATGCTCGACACCCTGTTCATGCCGGCCATGCGCCGTCAGGTCGTCTTCGGCGGCGACTCCGTGCGGGCTCGGCCGTCCTGACCGGCTCGACGATCCGCCGTTTTCACCGCCGGCTCGGCCGAGCCGCGAGTGGGCTCCCGACAGCTACAGGAGCCCCTGGCCATCAATCCTTGCGCATGATGATCCACAGGGCGTGAACCATCCCCGGGACGATGCCGAGGATCGTCAGCACGATGTTGAGGAAGAACTGCAGGCCGATGCCGGTGGTGATCAGCACGGCGACGGGCGGCAGGAAAATGGCGAGCAGGATGCGGATGATGGTGGACACGGGAACTCCGGACTTTCGAGCGACCGATCGCTCGGTGGCGCAAGTCGTGCGGGCCGGCTTTGGTTCCCAATACCATGTTGCACTGCCCACGACGGGATTGGCCCGGAGCGAATGGAGAGCCGGCGACAATACGTGCTCTGGCGCATCGATGTGCGTGAGGGTCTTTTAAACCTCCTTCCCGCAAGATCGCGGCTGGTCCGATGGTGGGTGCTGAGGGGACATGAATCATCCGCTCCTCGTGGATGTCGAACAGGCCGTCGCCGGCGGTGACGGGGCGGCGCGCCAGAGCATGCTCGATCGCGTGACCGATCTCTTCGTGGGCGTCGCCGACCGCATCGACGACGACCAGGTCGAGGCCTTCGACGTGGTCCTCCACCGCCTGATCGGGACGGTGGGGCCGCAGGCTCGCGCTTCCCTGTCGGATCGGCTGGCCGACATTCCGAACGCGCCGCGGTCCGTGGTACGCGACCTCGCCTACGATGCCGAGGTCAGCGTCGCCGCGCCGATCCTGTCGCGTTCGACCCGACTCGACGAGGACGATCTCGTGATCCTGGCCGCCGAACGCGGCCAGGATCACCTGCATGCCCTGGCCAAGCGCAAGAGCCTGAGCGAACGCGTCAGTGACGTCCTCGTCACCCGCGGCGACCGCTCCGTCGTCCACGCGGTGGCGGCCAACCAGGGGGCCCGCCTATCCGGAAAGGGGTTCGAGACGATCGTCGCGCGATCGCGGACGGACGACATCCTGCGCGATACGATCGGTCGGCGCAGCGATGTCCCGAAGGCGTGCTGGCCGGCTCTGCGCAAGCCACCCGCTCCCGTTCGATCGAACCCCGCTGCCGTTTGCGACGAAGACGAAAAGCGGATCGCCGCCTGGTTCGCAGAAGACCGCATCACCGAGTGCCTCGACGCCCTGGCCGGATTTTCGGGAACGTCGGTCGATCGGGTGAGGCAAGCCTACGAGGCCACGGCCTACGAGCCGCTGCTCTACCTCGTCCGCTCGGTCGGCTTCGGTTGGGGGATCTTCAAGCTGTTCCTCCTGTCGAAACCCGGGCCGCCTCCGTCGCCGGAGGACCTGCGCGGCGCCTTCGCGGCCTTCCAGGCGATGCCGGTGGCGACCGCCATGCGGGTGGTGACCGTCGGCGCCCACGGCGCGGCCCCCCGAACGCCGCGCTGAGGCGCCGCGGCGCGCCCGACATGCTGCTGGACTGGCTCGGCTCCCTGATCACGCCTGCGGCGAGAGACGTCCGCCGCCTCGGCTACGTGCGCGACAGCATCTGGCTCCTGTCGCGCTCGCGTCGCTGCCGCGCCGCCTGGCGGCCCCACCTCGACCTGTCGCGGGCCTTCGTCGTCGAGACCATCGGTGGCCTGCCTCGGCGTCACACGGCGGTGGTCCTCGGGTCGGGCCTCCTCGACGACGTTCCCCTCGAGGCCCTGGCCGAGGCCTTCCGGTCCGTCGTTCTGGTCGATCTCGTCCATCCCTGGCCGGCGCGGCGGCGGGCGCGGCGGTATCGGCACGTTCGATTGGTGGACGCCGACCTGAGCGGAAGCATCGACTGGCTGCTCGGACGCCGCAGCGACCTGGCGCCGGCGCTGCCGGATCTCTGTCGCTCCCCCGACGTCGATCTCGTGATCTCGGCCAACGTGCTGTCGCAACTGGCGATCCTGCCCCTCGACACCTTCGAGGCACGGGGCCGGGTTCCACCAGATCTCGGTGCCCGCATCGTCAGGGCCCATCTCGACGGACTCGCAGGCCTTGCCGCGCGGGTATGCCTCCTCACCGACGTCGAGCAGGTCGAGGAGGATCGCGGCGGGCAGGCGGTCGCGTGCGAGGACCTGTTGTTCGGGATCACCATGCCCGAACCGGACCGGCGATGGGACTGGACGCTGGCGCCATTCGGCGAGGCGTCGCGCAAGACCCGGCTCGTCCACCGCGTCCGCGCCTATCGCGACTGGACGGGATAATGCCCTCGGCCGCCGCCAGGATGCGGTGGACAACTGAATCTGCGAGGACGGAGAGACGAAAACGGCCGCCCGATCGGGGCGGCCGTGCGTGATCGGGTAAAGCCCGCTTATTCGGTGTCGCCGCCCTCGGTCGGGCCGGACCCGGCCTCGGCGCCGTCGACGCCCTCGAAGCGGGGGCGACGCCGGCGGCGGGGCTTGGCGGCGGCGCGCGGCGCCTCGTCGTCCCCGTCCGGTCCGGGCACCGGCTGCGGCTCGGGAGCGGCTTCCACCGGTGCCGGCGGACGCGGCGGCGTCATGAGGAAGGCAGGTAGAGCGGCGGCCTGATCCTCCAGAGGAAGCCGGCTGGCGGGCTCCTCCCGGCGGCGGCGGCTCCGTGTCGAGGTCTCCGGACGAACGGCATCGTTCCGAGGCTCGTCGCTGCGCGGAACCTCCTGCCGGACCGGCTCGTGACGGACGGGCTCCTGACGAACCGGTTCCTGGCGAACGGCCTCCTGCCGCGGCTGCTCCTGCTGTGCGGGATCGAAGCGCGGCACGTCCTGCCTCGGAGCATCCTGCCGGGGGCCATCTTGCCGGGCACCGTCTTGCCGGCCGCCGTCTTGCCGGGCGTAATCCTGGCGGGGCTGATCGTGGCGCGGGCGATCGTTGCGGACGTAGTCCGTCCGCTGGTCCTGACGGGCGCCGTCGCGGGGCTGATCGTTGCGCGGCCGGTCCTGACGGATGTAGTCGGCTCGCGGCTGATCCTGCCGGCCGTAGTCCTGGCGGGGGGCGTCGGTGCGCTGTCCGTCCCGCGGTCCGTTGTCGAAGCGCGGGGTGTCGAAGCGCTGCGGCCGGTCGTTGCGGTTCTGGAAGCGGTCGCGACGCTCGGGCCGGTCGTTGCGGTTCTGCCGATTGTCGGACGGCGCGTCCTGACGGTTCTCAGGACGCGTGTCGGGCCGCGCCTCCTGCCGGTTCTCTTGACGGTTCTCCTGCCGGCCCTCGTAGGGCTGGGGCTGGTCGCCGTAATCGTCGCCGTAGCCGTTGGCGGCGTAGCTGGCGGCGGCATAGCCCTGCGGGCTGCCGTTCTGGCCCTCGTCGTCACCGTCGTCGCCGTCGTCGTCGTAGGCGCCACGGGCATAGCCGCCGGCCTGTTGCCGGTTCTGCTCCTGGGCGCCGGAGATGATGCGGAAATAATGCTCGCCGTGCTGGAAATAGTTTTCTGCGGCGACCGGGTCGCCGCTCGCCTGCGCATCGCGCGCGAGCTGGGCGTATTTGTCGGCGATGTGCTGGGCGGTGCCCCGGATTTTGACGTCGGGCCCATTGGATTCATAGGACCGGGTGAGCGGGTTGGGACCCTTCGGGCGGTTGCGGCCGCGCATCCGTCTGTTCTGGTTTGGTCTCATCGGTCTCGATTGACCCTCGCTCATATCGAAGCGTCTGATGATGGGGCGGTTCCGGTCCGCAGCGACATCCCGATCCCAGGCCCGTCGCCGCCGTCGCATGGCCGAGGCCATCCGCGACCGATGTGTCGCCGTGCTTGCGGTCTGTCCGTCAACCGGGGCTTGGCTCGCGTACGGGTTTCCTTCGCAGGATCCCTTCGCGTGTCGGGTTGTAAGGGATCAAGCCCCTGTCGCATCCATGATGCGCGTCTGCCTGATCACGGGGAGATCGCCCAAGGCTGCTACGGACCACACCGCAGAAGTCTCTACATCGTGCCGGCTTAACAGCCCGCCCAACGATCTACCCCGAGACCCTAGCCGTTTGCCGTTCGGGCAACAAGCATTTTTTCCCCGCCGACCGTCCCGTCGTCCAAAACGGCCCGGCGACGGCGATTCCGCCGTGACGGGTGCTCCCTTCGTCCCCTTCACGTCCGCAACCCGGACAGGCTGACGACCCGCTCGTGCCCCGCCAGATCGCGAACGACGTGGACATGTTCGAACCCGGCCCGGCGCCCGAGATCGGCGACGGCCTGGGCCTGGTCGAAACCGATCTCGACATGGAGCGCGCCGTCGCCCGCGAGCAGGGACGCATCGCCCGCCGCGATGCCGTCGAGGATGCTGCGATAGGCGTCCAACCCGTCGACACCGCCGTCGAGGGCGAGCACCGGATCGTGATCCCGGACCGATGCGGACAGGGCCGGAATCACGGCGCTGGCGATATACGGCGGGTTTGACACGATGACGTCGAAGGGGCCGGTCAGCGGATCGGACCAGGAGGCGGCGACGAAGGCGCAGCGGTCGCCGACACCATTGGCCCGCGCGTTCGCCGAGGCGGTGACGAGGGCGTGCGCGGAGCGGTCGACGCCGATGCCGAAGGCGTGTCGGCACTCGCTCAGCAGCGCGATCAGGACGCAGCCCGAGCCGGTGCCGAGGTCGAGGATGCGTAAGGCGTGCCCGCGATCGGCGAGCCCCCTCAGGGCGGTCTCGACGAGAGTCTCGGTATCGGGCCGCGGCACCAGCGTCTCGAGCGACAGCAGGAACGGCAGTCCCCAGAACTCCCAGGCGCCCAGGATGCGCGCCACCGGCTCGCCGGACAGGCGCCGCTCCATCGCGCGCGCGAGGCGCGCGGCGCCCGCCTCGCCGATGGCGGCGTCCGGTGCGAGGCGAAGCTCGGTCTGCGTCAGCCCGAGGGCGTCGAGCACGAGAAAGCGGGCGTCTTCCGGTCCCGCATCGATCCCGTCCCGCTCGAGCAGGGACCGCGCGACCGACAGGGCGGCCTGGCGCGTGAGATGCGGATGGATGCCGCTCACGCCATGCCGTCTGCGGCCAGGAGTTCGGCCTGGTGCTCGGTGAGCAGGGCATCGACGAGTTCGTCGAGGGCTTCGCCGGCCAGAACCTCCTCGAGCTTGTAGAGCGTGAGGTTGATCCGGTGGTCGGTCACCCGCGCCTGGGGGAAGTTGTAGGTGCGGATGCGCTCGGAGCGGTCGCCCGATCCCACCTGCGACTTGCGGTCGGCGGCGCGCACGGCATCCTTGGCGGTACGCTCGGCGTCGTAGAGCCTGGCCCGCAGCAGCGACATCGCCCGGGCGCGGTTCTTGTGCTGCGAGCGCTCCTCCTGGACGAAGATCACGATCCCGCTCGGCAGGTGGGTGATGCGGATCGCCGATTCGGTCTTGTTCACGTGCTGGCCACCCGCGCCCTGCGACCGCATGGTGTCGATCTTCAGGTCGGCGTCGTTGACGACGATGTCGACCTCCTCCGCCTCCGGCAGCACCGCCACGGTGGCCGCGGAGGTGTGGATGCGCCCCTGGGTCTCGGTGTCGGGCACGCGCTGGACGCGGTGGGCGCCGCTCTCGAACTTGAGCTTGGCGAACACGCCCTTGCCCTTCACCTCGGCGATGACCTCGCGGTAGCCGCCGACGGTGCCCTCGTTCTCGGAGATGACCTCGACCTTCCAGCCCTTGATGTCGGCGTACTTGGCGTACATCCGGAAGAGGTCGCCGGCGAACAGGGCGGCCTCGTCGCCGCCGGTGCCGGCCCTGATCTCGAGGATCGCGCTCTTCTCGTCGGCGGCGTCCTTGGGCAGCAGCATGAGCTGCAGCGCCCGATGGGCCGCCTCGACGGCCTCTTCGGCCTCCGGCTTCTCGGCCGCCGCCAGCGACCGCATCTCGGCATCGCCGCCCGATTCGTCGATCAGCCCCTCGATCCCGGCGAGGTTGTCGGCGGCGGCGCGGTAGGCGTGGATGGCGGCGACCACGCCTTCCAACTCCGAGAGTTCGCGCGAGAGCTGCACGAAGGTCTCGGAATCGGCCGAGCCCGCGCTCAGCGTCGCGGTGACGATGTCGTACCGCGTCAGGATGGCATCGAGTCGGTCGGGAGGAATCGGCGTCATCGCCCTCTGGTTGCTCTTGATCCGGGGGAAAGGGAACGGGCCCGGCGGACGGTGCCGCAAGGTCCGCGCTGGCGGCCCGTCGACGGTGTCTAGATAGGCACGCCCTGTGCCTTGGCGAAGGCGGCGAGCGCCGGGCGCAGGGTGTGCCCGCCGGGGGCGCGGGTCATCTCCGCTTCGATCAGTGCCGCCACCGCGGCCGCGTCGATGGCCAGCACCATCGCCTTGACCGGACCGATCGCCGCCGGCGACATCGAGAGGTGCCGGAAGCCGAGGCCGATCAGGGCCATGGCCTCCAGCGGCCGCCCGCCGATCTCCCCGCAGACGGTGGCCGGGCAGCCCGCTGCCGCCGCGCGCTCGGCGACCAGGCGAAAAGCGCGCAGGGCCGGTACGCTCAGGGTGTCGAAGCGATCCGCGACGCGGCGGTTCTCGCGGTCCACGGCGAACAGGAATTGCATCAGGTCGTTCGAGCCCACCGACAGGAAGTCGGCGACCTGTGCGATCTCGTCGATCTGGAACAGCAGCGAAGGCACCTCGACCATGACGCCGAGCCGGCACTCGCTCGGCAGGGCATGGCCGTGCCGGCGCAGGTGCGCCTTCTCGCGATCGACGATGGCCTTGGCGCGGACGAACTCGTCGACCGTCGCCACCATCGGGAACATGATCTTCAGGGGGCGCCCGGCCGCAGCCTTGAGGAGGGCGCGCAGCTGCACCCGCAGCAGGGCCGGCCGATCGAGGCCGATGCGGATGGCGCGCCAGCCCAGCGCCGGGTTCTCCTCCTCGAGGGCGGGCATGTAGGGCAGGATCTTGTCGCCGCCGATGTCGAGGGTCCGCACCGTCACCGGCAGGTCGCCGGTGGCCGCGAAGACCGCCTCGTAGAGGGCCTGCTGCTCGGCCGCCGAGGGCATGCGCTGGGCGACCATGAACTGCAGTTCGGTGCGGAACAGGCCGATGCCGTCGGCCCCCGTCTCCTGCAGGTGCGAGAGGTCGATGAGGAGGCCCGCGTTGAGCTGCAACCCGACGGCGACCCCGTCTCGGGTAACCGCGGGGACGTCGCGCAGCGCCCGGTACTGCTCCTGCCGGCGGGCGCGCAGCCGCACCATCTCGGCATAGGCCGCCTCGATCTCGGGCCCGGGCCGGACCTGGATCTCGCCCAGGACGCCGTCGACGATGATGGCATCGCCCGAGTCGCACAGCGCCGTGGCGTTGGCGATCTCGCCCACCGCCGGGATGCCGAGCGCGCGCGCGACGATGGCGATATGGCTGGTCGGCCCGCCTTCCTCCAGCACCACGCCGCGCAGGGAGGAGCGCGCGTATTCGAGGAGGGCGGCCGGCCCCATCGAGCGCGCCACCAGGATGGCGTTCTCGGGCAGGACCCGCAGGGCGCCCGAGGCGTCGTCGCCGATCAGGGTGCGCAGCAGCCGGTTGGCGAGATCGTCGAGGTCGTGCAGGCGATCCCTCAGGTAGGGGTCGCTCTGGCGCATCATCCGGGCGCGGTTGTCGGATTGGACGCGCTCCACCGCCGCCTCGGCGGTGAGGCCGGAATGCACGGCCTCGCGCATCCGGCGCAGCCAGCCCTTGTCGTGGGCGAACATGCGCACGGTCTCGAGGACCTCGCGCGATTCGGCGGTGCCGATGCCGTCGCCGCGCTCCACGAGGTCGTCGATGGCCGAGCGGACCTCGCCGATGGCCTCCTCCAGCCGCTCGACCTCGCGCTCGACGTTCTCGGCGATGAGGGTCTTCACGACGATGCGCGGCTCGTGCAGCACCACGTGGCCGAGGCCGATGCCTTCGGCGAGCGCCACGCCGCGCTGGCTCACGGCGCGCCGGGCCGACGATCCGGCTCCCGGCGCCAGGGATTGCAGCTCGCCCGAGGCGATCATCTCCGAGAGCACCATGGCGGTGGTCTGGAGCGCCTCGATCTCCTCCTCGGAATACACGCGGTAGGTGCGGTTCTGCACCACCAGGACGCCGAGGGTATTGCCGGCGCGCAGCAGCGGGACGCCGAGGAAGGCGTGGTAGGCCTCCTCGCCCGTCTCGGGACGATAGGAAAACGAGGGGTGGGACTGGGCGTCGGAGAGGGACAGCGGTTCGGCGGTCTTGGCGATGAGGCCGACGAGGCCCTCATCGGACCGCATCCGGGTGAGGTGGACCGCCTCGCGGTTCAGCCCTTCGGTGGCGAAGAGTTCGAGCGTGCTGTCGTCGCTCAGCACGTAGACCGAGCAGACCTCGGCGATGACGTTGGCGGCGATCAGGGTGACGATGCGGTCCAGGCGAGCCTGGGGGCTGACCGGCTCCGCCATCGCTTCGCGGAGGCGGCGCAGCAGCAGGCGCGGGCCTCCGGGCGCAGCGGGCATGGTGTCGTCAATCCAGCTTCGGCGCCTGACGCCATTCCTGCAAAGGCAGCGCGCAAGCCCCGCGGGCGAATCCCCGAAGGCAAGTCCTGCGCGACGCGCCTGCGGGGCTCAGGCCTGATCGAGGCCGTATAGCGAGTGGAGCGTGCGAACGGCAAGCTCCGTATAGGCCGCATCGATCAGGACCGAGAACTTGATCTCGGACGTGGTGATCGCGCGGATGTTGATTCCCTTCTCGGCCAGCGCCCGGAACGCCTTGGCGGCCACGCCCGCATGGCTGCGCATGCCGACCCCAATGGCGGAGACCTTCACGACGTCGGTGGCACCCTCGATCTGCCCGAAGGCGATGGTGCCGCTCTGGCCGGCCAGGATGGTGCGGGCGCGGTCGTAGTCGGCGGCCGGCACGGTGAAGGTCATGTCGGTGGTGGCCTGGTCACCCGACACGGTCTGGATGATCATGTCGACGTTGATGTTGGCGTCCGCCAGCGGCCCGAAGATCGCCGCGGCGATGCCGGGACTGTCCTTGAGGTTGCGCAGGGTGATCTGCGCCTCGTCCTTCGAGAAGGCGATGCCGGTGATGATCTGCTGTTCCACGCTGTCGTCCTCGTCGCAGATGAGGGTGCCGGGGCGGGCGTTGTCGGGCGGGTCGAAGCTGGAGCGGACGGTGGTCGGGACCCGATGCACCATCGCGAGCTCGACGGAGCGGACCTGGAGCACCTTGGCCCCGAGGGAGGCCATCTCCAGCATCTCCTCGAAGGTCACGCGCTCCATGCGCCGGGCCTTGGGGACGACCCGCGGATCGGTCGTGTAGACGCCGTCGACGTCCGTGTAGATGTCGCAGCGCTCCGCCCCGATCGCCGCGGCGATAGCGACCGCGCTGGTGTCCGAGCCGCCCCGGCCGAGGGTGGTGAGCCGGCCGGTGGCCGCATGCATGCCCTGGAAGCCGGTGATCACCGCCACCTCGCCGCGCTTGAAGCCCTCGTCGAGGCGCGCGCCGTCGATGTCCTCGATGCGGGCCGAGCCGTGCGCGTCGGAGGTCAGGATCGGGACCTGCCAGCCCTGCCACGACCGGGCCCTGATCCCGTCCTTGCGCAGGGCGATGGCCAGGAGCCCGGAGGTCACCTGCTCGCCCGAGGCCACGACCGCGTCGTACTCGGCCTCGTCGTAGAGGGGATCGGCGTCCTTGACCCAGCCCACGAGCTCGTTGGTCTTGCCCGACATCGCCGAGACCACGACGGCGACCTCGTAGCCGGCGGCGACCTCGCGGGCGACGTGGCGGGCGACGTTTCGGATCCGGTCGAGGGTCGCGACGGAGGTGCCGCCGAATTTCATCACCAAACGGGGCATGTCGCGTCCGTGTCGTCTTTCTCTGGCAATCCGGCCGGTATCGACGTTTGCCTCGGCCGATCCGAAGGGATCGACGCGCCAGCCTGCCGCGGCCGTCGCGGCCGACATCGCATCAGGCAGGGCTTCACCGGGTGGGCGTCCGGCGGGTACAAGGGCGGCCCGAGCGTGTCAACAATCCGGCACGGTCGGACGAAGTGCCGCCCGGCGGCGGCATCCCGATCCGGCAGGTTTCATGAACGACCGCAGCGCCTCCTCCATCGACCGCGACGAGGTCGCCCGGTTCGAGGCCATCGCCGCGACCTGGTGGGACGAAGCCGGGCCGATGCGGGTGCTCCACCGCTTCAACCCGGTCCGCCTCGCCTACGTCCGCGACGCCGTCTGCCGCCACGCGGGCCGCGATCCGCGCGCGCCGTTTCCGCTCGAAGGCCTGACCCTCGTCGACATCGGCTGCGGCGGCGGCGTGCTGTCGGAGCCGCTGGCGCGGCTCGGAGCCACGGTCACCGGCCTCGACCCGGCCCCCACCAACGTCGCCGTGGCCCGCGCCCATGCGCAGGCGCAGGGCGTGCCGGTCGACTATCGTGAGGAGACCATCGAAGCCGTGGTCGCGGCGGGCGCGCGCTTCGACATCGTGCTCGCGATGGAGGTGGTCGAACACGTGGCCGACCGCAGCGCCTTCGTCGCCACCGCCTGCCGGGCGGTCAAGCCCGGCGGCCTCCTGTTCGCCGCCACCATCAACCGCACCCTGCGCTCCTATGCGCTGGCCATCGTCGGGGCGGAATACGTGCTCGGCTGGCTGCCGAAGGGCACGCACGACTGGGACAAGTTCGTGCGCCCCGACGAGTTGACCGCCGACATCGCCCGCGCCGGCCTGACGGTGACGGACGTCGCCGGCGTGGTCTACAACCCGATCGGCGATCGCTGGTCCCAGGCCCGCGGCACGGCCGTCAACTACATGCTCACCGCCACGCGGCCGGCCTGACGGATCCGGCTGATCCGAGGACCGACCCATGAAGGCCCTGCTGTGCTCCCGCCTCGGCGGACCGGACGATCTCGCCATCGCGACGCTGCCGGATCCCGTCCCCGGCCCGGGCGAGGCGGTGGTGCGGGTGAGGCTGGCGGCGCTCAACTTCTTCGACACGCTGATCATCGCCGGGCGCTACCAGGTGAAGCCGGAATTGCCGTTCTCGCCCGGCGGCGAGGCCTGCGGCGTGGTGGAGGCGCTGGGCGAGGGGGCGACGGGCGTGGCGGTGGGCGACCGGGTGATCGTGCACGCCAAGTTCGGCACCTGCGCCGAACGCATCGCGGTGCCGGCGGCCGGCCTCGCCAGGGTGCCGGATACGGTCACCGACGAACAGGCGGCCGGGCTGACGATCACCTACGGCACCACCCTGCACGCCCTGCGGGACCGGGCGAGACTCCGGCCCGGCGAGACCCTGGCGGTGCTCGGCGCCTCGGGCGGCGTCGGCCTTGCCGCGGTGGAACTCGGGGCGCTGATGGGCGCACGGGTGATCGCCTGCGCCTCCTCGGCCGAAAAACTCGCCCTCGCCAAGTCGCACGGCGCCCACGACCTCGTCGATTACGGCCGGGACAACCTGCGCGAAGCCCTGCGCACGCTGTCCGGCGGACGGGGGATCGATGTCGTCTACGATCCGATCGGCGGCGATTATGCCGAGCCGGCCCTGCGCTCCCTCGCCTGGAAGGGGCGCTACCTCGTGATCGGCTTTGCCGCCGGCGAGATCCCGCGCATCCCCCTCAACCTGGCGCTGGTCAAGGGCATCGACATCCAGGGCGTGCATTGGGGCGTGTTCGTGGAACGCGAGCCGGAGGCGCACCGGGCCAACCAAGTCCAGCTGCTCGACTGGGTGGCCCAGGGCCGCCTGACCGCCAAGGTCGACAGCGTGCATCCGCTGGAGGCCTATGTGGACGCGCTGGGCATCCTCCAGCGCCGCGAGGCGATGGGGAAGGTGCTGCTAAGACCCTGAGCGGAGGCTTCGACCTCATCCCAGGGCGGCGGTCACCTCGATCTCGACTTTCATCTCCGGCTTGAGCAGTGCAGCCACCACCACGATGGTGGCCGCCGGGCGGATTGTCGCAAGGACCTCGCCGCACACCGCGAGCACAGGCTCGGCATGGATCGGATCGGTAACATAGTATGTCGCGCGCACGATTCCGGCGAGGGAGCCGCCGGTATCGTCGAGCACCCGCGCGATCGTGCGCCAGCAGGCCCGGGCTTGATCGCCGGCACTCTCCGGCATGGTCATGGTGGTGTAATCGTACCCCGTGGTACCGGCCACGAAAACGAAGCCGCCCTGAACGACGGCCCTCGAATAGCCGTAGGCCTCCTCGAACGGCGAACCGCCCGAGATCAGTTTTCGCGTCACAGGATACCCTGGGCCTTGGCCAGGGCGACGAGGTCGCTCTGCGGGCGGGCGCCGATGTGCTGGATCACTTCGGCCGCCGCCAGGGCGCCGAGCTTGGCGCTGGCGACATGGTCGAGACCGCGGGCGTGGCCGGCGAGGAAGCCTGCCGCGAACAGGTCGCCCGCTCCGGTGCTGTCGACGAGTTCGCGGATCGGCGAGGCCGGCACCTGGCGGATCTCGCCGCCCTTGACCACCATCGCGCCCTCGGCCGAGCGCGTGACGACGCCGAGCAGGTGCATCCCGCGGATGTCGCGCTCGTCGCGCAGGGCCTTGAGGGCCACGTCCGGGTCGTCGGTCTGGTAGAGGCTCTGCAGCTCACCGATGTTGGCGAACAGGATGTCGACGCTGCCGTCGCGGAGCAGCCCGAGGAATTCCTCGCGGTAGCGGCCGACGCAGAAGGCGTCCGACAGGGTCAGCGCGACGGCGTTGCCGGCGGTGTGGGCGACCTTGGCCGCCTTGCGGAACGCATCCTTGGCGGCGGGCGGATCCCACAGGTAGCCCTCGAGGTAGACGACGCGGGCACTCGCCACGAGGGCCTCGTCGACGTCGGCCGGGCTCAGGCCCTGGCAGGCACCAAGGTAGGTGTTCATGGTGCGCTCGCCGTCCGGCGTCACGAGGACGAAGCAGCGCGCGGTGGCCGGCCCGTCGCCGGCGGGCGGCACCGCGAACGTGACGCCGGTCGCCTTGAGGTCGTGGGCGAACAGGCCGCCGAGCTCGTCGTTGCGGACCTTGCCGACGAATCCGGTCCTGGTGCCCAGGAGGGCGGCGCCGACGGCGGTGTTGGCGCCCGAGCCGCCGGACACGATCGTGGCCGGTCCCATCGATGCGAACAGGGTTTCGGCCCGCTCCTCGTCGATCAGCTGCATCGCCCCCTTGGTCACCCCCTGTGCGGCGAGGAATGCGTCGTCGGTCCGGGCGATGACGTCGACGATGGCGTTGCCGAGGACGAGGAGATCGAGGGGTGCGGACATGCGGGAGGCCTCGCGAGCGCGATTGATCACTGGGGGCGGCTGTCGCACCACCTCCGGCACGGGTCAAGCCGCGGCACCCGCAGCGGGACGGCCGCGCTCAGCCCGCCTCGAACACCTCGGCGACCGCCAATGCGAGGCCGGGAGGCGTGAGGTCGAGGGTCGTCCCCATGGCGGCGATCCGGGTTTCCATCAGCTCGTCGGTGGCGCGCCGATGGTGGACGATCAGGCGGCGCTTCGGGTCGACGATGAGGGAGTGCATCACGCTCGGCGCGCGGAAGTAGCCGTTGAGCTTATGTCCGGTATCGAGGCCGTGGGTACTGGGCGACAACACCTCGACCACGATGACGGGGGCCGGCACCTCGACAGCGTCTGCGTCCAGGCGATCTCCGCAGTAGACAAGGGCGTCTGGCTCGAAGGCCGTCGCGTCGTCGATCCTTACGGTCAATCCATCCGGCAAACTCCGGCAGGGCGAGCCGGCTGCGTGCAAGGCGGCGCGGAGCGCGAGCTGGACGGCCAACGTCACTTCCGCGTGCCGCACCCGCTGGGGCGACATCCCGAAGACCTCGCCGCCCAGGAGTTCGTAACGGCCCGGCCGGTCCTCGGACCAGGCCAGGAACTCGTCCACCGTCAGGCGCGGTTTGGGCGGCTCGCTCACCACATCATGTTACCACCACGACGACGCCCGAAGCGGATCGCTGCCCTATTGCAGCGCCTTCACCTCGCATTGCGCGTAATCGGCGCTGGCCTTCACATAGCCGTTGAGCGCCTTCACGTAGCCCTCCGCCAGGGGGCGATAGGCTTCGAGCTGGAGGTTGTAGGCCTTCACCGCATCGTTGAAGCTGTAGGCCTCCCAGCCGGGGCAGCCGCCCTTGGCATCGAGGCAGGCGGGCTTTGCCGGTACGGCGGGCTTGGCCGGCCTCTGCTCGACGGGAGGCGGCACCGGTGCCGTACAGGCCGCCGACGCGGCGGTGGCAAGGGTCAGGGCGGAAAGGCAGCCCAGAACAGACCAGCGGACCATGACGTTGCTCCCTACGCGACCCGAATCGTCCGGGCCGGTTGTGGGCGTCCGCTCCGGCGAGGGCAAGGTGGCCGGACTACTCCGCGGCCACCGGCCGTCCGCCGACCGACCGGTCGACCGTCGTCGGCCTGGGCTTGGCCGTGTCCGTCAGCGTCCGCACGAGGTTCACGAGCGGCAGGAGCAGGCCGTAGCCGAGCACCCACCAGGCCGGCCGGATGCTGTAGGAGAAGTCGAGGTTGGCACCGAGCACCGCGCTCGCCGGAACGCCGCTCTTGAGGCCGTACCAGGCCGCCTCGACCAGCGCGGTGAGCAGCGCCGATGCGACCGCCAGACCGACGAGGGTCGCCGGATTGGACGCGATCCTGAAGCGCTGCATGGCGCGCCAGCCCATCAGCACGATGAACAGGCCTGTCCAGAACACCGGGTTCGAGACGTCGATCTTGGTCTGCAGGAAGTAGTGGAACAGGCCGAGCGCCGCGATCGCGTAGACGACCTTGTGCAGCCGCGGCCACGCTTTCCCCAGGCGCCGGATCATGCCGTCGGTGGAGGTTACGCCGAGCACGGTCAGACCGAGCAGCGCGACGAACCCGATGGTGAGATAGAATCTCTGCACGATCTCGGAGGCGACCTTGGACAGGATGAAGTTCTGGTCGACCACGTAGAGGCCGAGGTGCAGGAGGGCATAGGCGAGGACCGTCAGGCCGAGCATCCGCCGCACCAGGATGAACCTGGGATAGTTCGCGATCCGTCGCAGCGGCGTCACCGCGAGCGAGAGCAGCAGGAAACGCACCGCCCAGTCGCCGGTGCCGTGGATCAGCGCGGTGATCGGTTTCGGCCCGAGGGCGTCGAGGCCGTACGATCCGGCGAGCCAGAGGCCGGGCGCCAGCGCGAACAGGAAGGTCGCGAGCTTCAGGCCGGAGAGGCGGCCGGCGCGATCGCGCCAGGGCGCGGCGAGGGCGGTGGTGGCGGGCATGCGTGTCCTGACATCCTGACGTCGGCGGCGCCTGGCGGTGCGATGGGCACACCGGCGACCCGACGTCGACTTTCGCCGGCGAGGGGCCGCGGTTACGGCGCGCCTGTGCTGCAACGCACCTGCGCGATGTCGGTGCCGAAGACCGATGCGGCAAGCCCGGTGCTCCCTCGGGGATTCGGGGATGCTATGAGGGCGGCCCCGGCCCTCTCGCAGATCATCCCATGACCGCAGACGTAACCGACCCACGAACGCCGGAAACGGCGCGTGCCGAGCATGCCGCCCTCTCGGCCGAGATCGCCGAGGCCGACCGGCTCTATCACGGCGAGGATGCGCCGATCCTGACGGATGCGGAATACGACGCCCTGCGCCGGAGCCTCGAACGGCTCGAGACGGCGTTTCCGGAGCTCGCGGGCACGGGGGCGGCGAGCGCGTCCGTGGGTGCCAAGCCCTCGGAGAAGTTCGCCAAGGTCCGGCATGCGGTGCCGATGCTCTCCCTCGGCAACGCCTTCGCCGACGCGGAGGTGGACGAGTTCGTGGCGCGCGTGCGCCGCTTCCTGGCGCTGCCGGAGACGGCGGCCCTCGCCTTCACCGCCGAGCCGAAGATCGACGGCCTCTCGCTGTCGCTGCGCTACGAGGGCGGACGCCTCGTCACGGCCGCCACCCGCGGCGACGGCGAGGTCGGCGAGGACGTCACCGCCAACGCCCGCACCGTGGCGGGCATCCCGGAGACGCTGGAGGGAGACGGCTGGCCGGAGATCTGCGAGGTGCGCGGCGAGGTCTACCTGTCGCACGCCGATTTCGCCGCCATCAACGCGCGCCAGGACGCCGCCGGCAAGGCTCTCTTCGCCAACCCGCGCAACGCGGCGGCCGGATCGCTGCGCCAGCTCGATCCGACCGTCACGGCATCGCGGCCATTGAAATTCTTCGGCTACGCCTGGGGCGAGATGTCCGCCATGGCCGCCGGGACGCAGCACGGGATGATCGAGGCGTTCCGCCGCTGGGGCATCGCCGTCAACGACCGCACGGCCCTGTGCGGGGACGCCGCCGGCATGGTGGCCCACTACCGCGCCATCGAGGCCGACCGGGCCGATCTCGGCTACGACATCGACGGCGTGGTCTACAAGGTCGACGACCTGTCCCTGCAGCGCCGCCTCGGCTTCGTTTCGCGCAGCCCGCGCTGGGCGCTCGCCCACAAGTTCGCGGCCCAGCAGGCGCTGACGATCGTCGAGGGCATCGAGATCAACGTCGGCCGCACCGGCTCCCTCAACCCGCTGGCCAAGCTCCGGCCGGTGACGGTGGGCGGCGTCGTCGTCTCGAACGCCACCCTCCACAACGAGGGCTACGTCCAGGGCGTCGGCGGCGACGGCGAGCCGATCCGCGAGGGTCGCGACATCCGCGTCGGCGATACCGTTGTGGTGCAGCGGGCCGGCGACGTCATCCCGAAGGTCATGGACGTGGTCCTCGACAAGCGCCCGTCCGAAGCGACGCCCTTCGCCTTCCCGACGACGTGTCCGGCCTGCGGCAGCCGCGCGGTGCGCGCCGTGAACCCGCGCACCGGCCAGACCGACGCGGTGCGCCGCTGCACCGGCGGGTTGATCTGCCCCGCCCAGGGCGTCGAGCGGCTCAAGCACTTCGTCTCGCGCAACGCCTTCGACATCGAGGGCTTCGGCGAGACCTACATCGAGGTCCTGTTCGAGGCCGGCGTGGTCAAGCAGCCCGCCGACCTGTTCCGGTTGCGGTTCGACGACCTCAAGCGGGCGGTGGTGGCCCGACGCGAGGCGCTGTCGGCGGCGCGGCGTGCCGAGGGCGAGCCGGCACCGAAGAAACCCACCAAGAAGAAGGGCGAGGACGAGGACAAGGCGATCAAGAACCTCGTGGCGGCGGTGGAGGAGCGCCGCCGGCTCCCCCTCCACCGCTTCGTCTTCGCGCTGGGTATCCCGCAGATCGGCGAATCCACCGCCAAGGCCCTGGCCAAGCGCTTTGCCGACATGCCCGCTCTCATGGAGGCCGTCGCCCGCGCCGCCGCCGCCCAGGCCGGCCCGGACTGGCTCGCGCTCGCCGCGATCCCGCGGATCGGACCGACGACCCGCGACCGGCTGGTGGAGGCGGGTTTTCCCGACGACCGGCCGCCGGAGGAGGAGGAGCCCGCCACCGCCGAGGCGCCGACGGGCCGGCGCCTGACGGCGGCGCAACGCGAGAACCTGATCGCCCACTACGGCAGCGGGGAGGCCATCCGCGCCGCCTTGTCCCGCGCCGCCGAGCAACGCCCCGGCGACGCCTATCGCCTGTTTGCCGACGACGGCGAGATCGGCCCGGTCGCTACCGATTCGCTGATCCAGTTCTTTTCCGAGCCGCACAACGATTCCGCGGTGCGCGCGCTCCTCGACGAGGTGACGACGGAAGCGCCCGCGGCCGCCACCCAGTCGGCCGCCTTCTCCGGCAAGACCGTGGTTTTCACGGGATCGCTCGAGAGGATGACCCGCAGCGAGGCCAAGGCAACGGCCGAGCGGCTTGGTGCGAAGGTCTCCGGTTCGGTCTCGGCCCGCACCGACCTCGTGGTCGCCGGGCCGGGGGCCGGCTCGAAGCTCAAGGACGCCGAGAAGCACGGCGTGAAGGTCATCAGCGAGGACGATTGGCTCGCCCTGGTGGCGGCCGCGTGAGCCGACCGGTCGTCGCCCTCGATTTCGAGACCGCCAACGAGCGCCGCGACAGCGCCTGCGCGGTCGGCCTCGCCTGGATCGCGGGCGGCGCCGTCGTCCGGCGGGAATCGCGGCTGATCCGCCCGCGCGACCTGCGGTTCTCCCCGGGCAACATCCGGGTCCACGGCATCCTGCCGGCCGACGTCCGCCACGCCCCCGAGTTTCCCGACGCCATGGCGGAGTTCCTGCCGGACCTCGCGTCCGGGCTGATCCTCGCCCACAACGCCCCGTTCGACCTCGGCGTGCTGCGCGCTTCGCTCGCCGCCTACGGGCTATCGGTGCCGCCGTTGGCGTCGCTGTGCACGGTGCAGGTCGCGCGCAGGGTCTTTCCGGACCCGGCCGGCTGCGGCCTCGGCAAGGTCGCGGGTCGCCTCGGCATCCGGTTCGCGCATCACGATGCCGGCGAGGACGCCTATGCTTGTGCCCAAATCGCCCTGGCGGCCGCCCGCGAGCGTGGTGCCGCCGATATCGTCGGCCTCGCGCAGATGCTGGGGCTGCCCATCGCGCCCCGCACCGGCGAACCGGAGGGGACACGCCGTCCGCTGGCGCGCGAGGCCGCCCGGACGGCGCCAGCCCTGCGCTTCGGTGTGCGCGGGCGCACCGGCAAACGCTACGAAGTCACCGCGGAATCGCGCCCCGCGGGCTTGAGCCTGCGCTGCACCTGCGCTGCCGGGCGCTACGCCATACGCTGCCGCCACGTCACCGCCCTCGTGGATGGCGACGTCACCGACCTCCTCACGGAAAACCACGACGACGTCGTGGTCCTCGGCCGCCTCCTGTCCGCGAAAGGCTGAATGGGCCTTCCCGGATTCAGCCGCGCGAGCGCAGCACGCGCTGAACGGGCACGGCCTGTTCCGGCCAGGTCGGTCGCGGGTCGACCTCGCCCGGAGCGAGGGTGCGCGGCGCGACGCTGTCGCAGACCTCGCGCTGGCGGATGATCACCGGCCGGCCGAACTCGTCGCGGCGCCGGACGTGGCCTCCGTCGCGGCAGAAGCCGGCGATCTCGGCCGAACTGCCGGCACGGCGCCCGCCCGGCGTGCGCGCGACCGGACGATGCTCGATGACGAGGGGACCGTCCCGGTTGAGGGAGCGCTCGATGTAGGTGGTCTCTCCCACCGGCAGCGGCTCCGCCCGGGCGGGGGCGGCCGCCGCGAGGATCAGGGGGATGAGGATCGCGCTGTGCCGCATGGAAAAGTCCGCATATCGAGGAAGCCGTCTTGCTCCACGACTAAAGCCTGCGGGCGCGGCGCGATAGTCCGCAGGGCCGTGTACCTCTGCTTCGCTCGACAGGGCATGTTCGCTTGACAGGGCATGTCCCGGCATGGTCGGAACACCTCGCTTTCGACGAGGCCCCGCCGCCGGCGGGGCGAGGATGAGGAACGCCGCGTGGAGTTGCGTGAATTGCGGCATCGCGCATCGGGCGCCTTCCGACGTGCCTTGCGATCGTCGTCGGCTCTTGGCGTGGCCGTGGCGTCCGTGGCTCTCTTGCTGGCGGCGGCGGGTGAGCCGAGGGCGCAGGGCCTCGTGCGCAACACCTACGGCGACTGGCAATTGCGCTGCGAGACGCCGGCCGGCGCCAAGGCCGAGCAATGCGCCCTGGTGCAATATCTCGCTGCCGAGGACCGGCCGAACCTCACGCTCGTGGTGATCGTGCTGAAGACCGCCGACAACCGCGGCTACCTCCTGCGGGTGGTGGCGCCGCTCGGCATCCTGCTGCCGTCGGGCCTGGGCCTCAAGATCGACCAGACCGATGTCGGGCGCGCGGGTTTCGTGCGTTGCCTGACCACGGGATGCGTCGCCGAGGTCGTGATGGACGACGGCCTCGTCAAGCAGTTCAGCAACGGCGCGCAGGCCACTTTCATCGTCTTCCAGACCCCGGAGGAGGGCGTCGGCATCCCGCTCTCGATGAAGGGGTTCGGCCAGGGCTTCCAGAGCCTGAAGTGAACGGGCCCGACAGGGGCACGAGGTGAGATGGACCACAGCAGACGAGTTCGGGCCCGGTGCGTGATGGCGGCCCTCGCCATCGGCCTCACCACCGCCGGCGGGGCGGTGGCGGAGGAAGGCAACTTCCTGACGAACATGTTCAAGTACGGCGGCCCGACGGTGCCGCCGTCCCAGCCCAAGGATCTCGGCGAGCCGTATTGCCCCCAGGTCGACGTGCCCGAGGGAGGTGCCGCGATCCGCAGCTTCGGCGGCAAGGGCGGCGACAATGCCTCCCTGCGCAACCAGGTCACGCTCGGGCGGATCGCCCGCGAATGCAACCGCCTCGCCGACGGCGGCCTGAGCGTGAAGGTCGGTGTGGCCGGGCAGGTGCTGCTCGGGCCCGCCGGGGCGCCGGGTCGGTTCGAGGCCCCGTTGCAGATCTCGATCAAGTACGGCGACAAGGTGGTGGCCACGCGGGCGCGCCGGGTCGCGGTGTCGGTAGCGCCGGGGGAGGCCCAGGGCCTGTTCACGGTCGTGGAGGATGGCCTGATCGTGCCCCCGGCCATGGCGGAGGATTACGAGATCGTCGTGACCCTGGGTGGATCGCCGGCCAAGCCGGCACCGCGCAAGAGGAAGCCGGCGGCACCGCCCGCCGAGGCAGCGGGCGCCGCCCAGTGAGGACGCGCCAGGACATCGGCGCCGCGGCGGCGGGGCACGAAAGATCGATCCCCTGACCGACGCGTCCTGGACAGGTCCGCGCGTGCTACGGCGCGGCCGGCCGGCGGCTTTCGCCCTCGAGCCGGTGGACGATCCCCCGTTCGACCGGCGGCTCGTGGTGACGCCGCGCCCGCGCAACGGCTGGATCGTCCTGCAGTATCGCAGCCGCGCCCGCGTCCGGCCGCTGCGGCCGATGGTGCGGATGCTCCGGACCGGCGGCATCGTGCAGGATTTCGTCCTGCCGGGCGGGGCCGAGGGCCGTGGCGTCTGGCTCGGCTACGTCGCTCCCGATGTGAGCGAGATCCGGCTGGCGATCGAGCCCGACAGCGGGTTCGTCCTGGAACACGTCGGCTTGCGCACGAACGCCGGACTGTTCGCCGAATGCCTGATCCGGCGCCCCTCGCGCGCCGGGCCGGTCCTCTATCACTATGCCCGGGGCGACGAGCGCCGGTTTCGCGACATCCTGCGCGGCAGCTGCGCGGTGACGCCGCTCGCGGACTTCGCGGGGTGGCAGGCGCTTCGCAGCGTGCCGGAGGCAGCCGCCGGGCCGGGACCGACCGTCGCCCTGGTCCTGCCGGCCGCGGAGGAGGCGCCCGATCGCATCCGCGCGACGGTGGATGCGCTGATCTCCCAGAGCCATTCCGACTGGCGGTTGACGATTCTCTCGTCGGGCGCCATCGCCCTGCCGGCGGACGAACGCATCCGAATCGTGCCCGGGGCGGCTACGGTGCGCGATCTCATCGGCGACGCCGGGATCGCCGGCATCCTGATGCCGGGGGACCGTTTGCGTCCCGACGCCCTGGCGATCCTGGTCGCGGCGCTTGGTTCGCACCCTTGCGCCGACATGGTCTACGCCGACGAGATCCGGTCTGGTCCGGGAGCGTCCCACGTCCGGCTGAAGCCGGATTGGAGCCCCGACCTTGCCCTGGTGGCGGATCATCCCGGAGCGCCGGCGCTGTACCGGGGCGATCTGCTGGCACGCCTCGCAGGACGGGCGGTGGATGTTTCTTCGGATCTCGCACGCGACCTCGCCTTGGCAGCCGCTCTGAGCGCGCGTGACGCCATCCACGTTCCCCGCGTCCTCTGCCGCAGCGTCGAGCGAAGTACGGTGGGCGAGGCCGCGCCCCTCGAACGCCATCTGCGCGAAACCGGTTCGCGCGCGACGGTAATGCGCCGCGACGGCGTCGTCGATCTGCTGTGGCCGCTGCCGGACCCGCCCCCGCTCGCCACCGTCGTGATCCCGTCCCGCGACCGGCTCGATCTGATCGCGCGGGCGACGCGGGGCGTCCTGCACGAGACCGCCTATCCGGCCATCCGCCTCGTCATCGTCGACAACGGCTCCACCGATCCTGGCGTGCTCGCGCATTACGACACCCTGCGCGACGACCCGCGGGTACGGATCGTCCCCTTCCCGCAGGCCTTCAACTTCTCCGCCATGGTCAATGCCGGGGTGGCGGCGGCCGAGGACGGGATCGTGGTCCTGTTCAACAACGACGTGGCGGTGCTGGAGCCCGGTTGGCTCGACGCCATGGTCCGCCAGGCCTGTCGGCCGGGGGTCGGCGCCGTGGGCGCCAAGCTCCTCTATGGCGACGGGCGGCTGCAGCATGCCGGCGTCGTGGTCGGCCTCGGCGGCCGGGCCGGGCACATCCTGCGTCGCAGGGCGGGCGACACGCCCGGGCATCTCGGACGGCTGCGGGTGGCGCACGAGGTTTCCGCGGTGACCGCAGCCTGTCTGGCCGTCCGCAAGCAACTCTACGACGCCGTCGGCGGCTTCGACGCGAAGGCGTTTCCCATCGACTTCAACGACGTCGATTTCTGCCTGCGGGTGGCGGCGACCGGCCACGCCTGCATCTGGACCCCGCACGCGACGCTGTCGCATCTCGAATCGGTGAGCCGCGGTCCGCCGGTGGGCGAGGAGCGCCGCCGCTTCGAAGCGGAGGGAGACCGTTTCGCCGCGCGCTGGCGCGACCGGGTCCGGCACGACCCGTTCTACCATCCGTCGCTGAGCCTCACGACCTTCGGCGAGGAGCTCGAGTAGGGTGGTGCGCAGGCCGAGGCTCCCGCCCCGCATCGACCTCTCCGACGAGAGCCTCGACCCGCTGCGCTTCGCGCTGCTGCCGGCACCGAGCGCCTGGGCGCGATGGATGACGGCCCTTGCCATCCTGGCTCGACACCCGAACCGGCTCGGCGCGATCCTGTGGGCGCGGCTGCGCGGGAAACGGTTGCGGGCTCGCCAGGCCCTCGCTTCCCTGATCGGCCTCGATCATCGCCGTCTCTGGCTTGCGAACGCCACGTCCGAGGACGAGACGCCCGCCCCTTCTTTTTGGGGGGAGAGAACGCAGGGAGGAACGGCCGTCCCGGTCGTGATGGCGGGCGGGCCTGCCGGCCCCATTACCGGCATCCTTCCTCACCGGGACGGAGAGTCGCGGGATCTCGATCGACCCGCGTTTCGTCTTCATCTCGCCCCGGGTCATACCCCGGCGGCGGGTGCCGAGGCTCGCATCGAAGCCGCTTTCGCTGCCGAGCCAGGAATCCAGGCGGTGTATGGCGATGCCTTGGCCGAGATCGGCGGGTCGCCCCTGCCGGTGCTGAGGCCGGCCTTCGATCCCGACTACCTTCTGGCGGTGGACTACATCGGCCCGGTCGTCGCCTTGCGGTCGAGCGCCCTGGCCGCCATCGAGCGGCCCGACGCGTCATCCCCCACCTACGCCGCCGCGTGCCTTCTCATGATCGCCGACCGCTTCGGCACGGGCGCGATCCGCCACCTGCCGCAGGTTCTTTCGCATTGGCGGCCGGACCCGAGAGGGGAGGGGGGGGCGGGCCACCGCAGCGCCCGCCTCGATCTCCTGCGCCGCCGCGGCCTCACCGGCCGCATCGACGAGCACGGGGTCGTCACCGTGTCGAGGCCGCTGCCCGAGGACCGCCCCCTGGTGAGCCTCATCGTGCCGACCCGCGACCGCCTCGACCTGCTGCGGCCCTGTCTCGACAGCCTGCGCCACCAGACCGACTGGCCGGCCTGCGAGATCCTGATCTGCGACAACGACAGTCGCGAGCCGCAGACGCATGCCTACTTCCGCGATCTGACGGAAAGCGGCCAGGCCCGGGTCATCGCCTGTCCCGGCCCCTTCAACTTCGCGGCCATGAACAACGCCGCGGCGCGGGCCGCAGGGGGGCGGCTCCTGGCCTTCGTCAACAACGACGTCGAGGCGTTCTCTCCCGACTGGCTGGAACGGATGTGCCGCGAGGCCCTGCGCCTCGAGGTCGGAGCGGTCGGCGCCCGGCTCCTCGACGGGGAGGGCCGTATCCAGCACGGCGGTATCGTGCTCGGCACCGGCGGTCTCGTCACGCACGGACACCGTCACTGTCCGGGCGACGCCCTGGGCTATCTTTCCGCCCTGCGGGTGACGCGCAGCGTCAGCGCGGTGACGGCGGCCTGCCTCGTCGTCGAAGCGGACAAGTTCCGGCGGGTCGGGGGGTTCGACGCCGAGACCTTCGCGGTGGACTTCAACGACGTCGACCTGTGCCTGCGCCTCGCCCGGACGGGCTGGCGCACGCTCTACGTCGGCGGCGCCGTCCTCCACCACCGCGAGGCGGCGAGCCGGCGCCGGACACCGGAGTCGCAAGACCGCCACCGGCGCGAGGTCGAGGCCTTCAAAAAGCGATGGGGGCCGCTGCTGGCGCAGGACCCCCATTATCACCCGGGGTTCGATCCGAACCTCGGCACCCATGTGCGGCTGGCCCGGACCTGGTCGGGCGGGCCGCCGCGTTAGGTCGGGCTTATTGCACCAGCCGGGGGCCGCCGGTCTGCACCTTCTCGTTCTCGGACATGATGCCGAGCCGCTTGGCGACTTCGGTGTAGGCTTCGATGAGGCCGCCGAGATCCTTGCGGAAGCGGTCCTTGTCGAGCTTGTCCGAGGACTTGATGTCCCACAGCCGGCAGGAGTCCGGCGAGATCTCGTCGGCCACGACGATGCGCATCATGTCGCCTTCCCACAGGCGGCCGGTCTCGATCTTGAAGTCGACGAGGCGGATGCCGACTCCGAGGAAGAGGCCCGACAGGAAATCGTTGACCCGGATGGCCAGCGCCATGATGTCGTCGATCTCCTGGGGCGTCGCCCAGCCGAAGGCCGTGATGTGCTCTTCCGACACCATCGGATCGTTGAGCGCGTCGTTCTTGTAGTAGAACTCGATGATCGAGCGCGGCAGCTGCGTGCCTTCCTCGAGGCCGAGGCGAGTCGCGAGCGAGCCGGCGGCGACGTTGCGGACCACCACCTCGAGCGGGATGATCTCGACTTCGCGGATCAGCTGTTCGCGCATGTTGAGGCGACGGATGAAATGGGTCGGCACGCCGATGTCGTTGAGGTGCTGGAACACGAACTCGGAGATCCGGTTGTTCAGCACGCCCTTGCCGTCGATGACCTCGTGCTTCTGCGCGTTGAAGGCAGTGGCATCATCCTTGAAGTGCTGGATGAGCGTTCCGGGCTCGGGCCCCTCGTAGAGGACCTTCGCCTTGCCCTCGTAGATGCGACGGCGGCGGTTCATAGGCGTATACCGTGGTTTGAGGAAATCCATGGCCGTGGCTCCTTCGGACGCAAACGATGGTGTGGGATCCGCGGCGGCAACCGCTGTGCGGTCGGGCCGTGAAGACACGTCGCTTGTCGAAAGCCCCGACGACCGCGTCGCAAACTACCCGAAGCGGGTTGGCAGCACAACGCGTTAGCCGGACGGCGGGGCCACGCCCTGGGGACCGCACGGCCGCACGGCCGACGATCCCCCGCTAGATCGCGGCGGCAGGGGAGGGGGGCAGGGCCACGGTCTTGGCCGGATAGCGGCAGAGATCCGCGAGCGGGCAGGTCGGGCACTCCGGCCGGCGTGCCTTGCAGACGTAGCGTCCGAACAGGATCAGCCAGTGGTGGGCGTCGTGCAGGTAGGCTTCGGGCACGGTCGCCTCCAGTCCGGCCTGGACCTTGTCGGGCGTGGTGGCGACCACGAGGGGCAGCCGGTTGGCGACGCGGAAGATATGCGTGTCGACGGCGATGGTGGGTACGCCGAAGGCGACGTTGAGGACGACGCTCGCGGTCTTGCGTCCGACCCCGGGCAGCACTTCGAGGGCCTCCCGCTCCCGCGGGACCTCGCCGCCGTGGCGTTCGACCAGGATGCGCGACAGGGCGACGACGTTCCTGGCCTTGGTGTTGAACAGGCCGATGGTGCGGATGAAACCGCGCACCCGCTCCTCGCCGAGACGCAGCATCGCCTCGGGCGAATCCGCGGCGGCGAACAATGGCGCCGTGGCGATGTTGACGCTGCGATCGGTGGCCTGGGCGGAAAGGACCACGGCCACGAGCAGCGTGAACGGGTTGTGGTAATCGAGCTCCGGCCGCGGTTCAGGGTTGGCGGCGGCCAGCCTCGAGAACACTTCCGCGACCAGTTTGCGTGGCAGCGGCGCGGGGCCGCTCTTCCCGCCTGCGACGATCGGTTCGGCCGAAGCGGCGGAGATCGACGGCTTCTTGAGCGCGCGCGGCTGTCGGGTTTTCATGGTCGCGTTATATTGCGCGCATGACGATGCGCAGCAACCACGCCCACCCCGATGGCCTCGACCCGGAGGCGATGGATCATCCGCTGTTCCAGGCGACGATCCGACCGCATCAATCCTTGAGCCGCGAAGGCTTCCGCATGGTGATGTGGGCGTGCTGCCTCGTCTCCGCGGTCGTCTCCGTGAAGATGATGCAGGCCGGTTTCTGGCCGGTGGCGGGGTTCTTCGGCCTCGACATGCTGGCGCTTTTCATCGCGCTCAAGGTGAGCTTCCGGCGCGGCCGATCCTTCGAAGAGGTGATGATCTCGCCCATCGCCGTGCTTCTCACCCGGGTCACGCATCGCGGCGAGCGCCACGAATGGCGGTCCAACCCGATCTGGACCAAGCTCACCCGGGTCGAGGACGAGGAATACGGCCTTCAGACGCTCACCCTGGTGTCGCGGCGCGAGCAGGTGGTGGTGGCCCGCGATGCCTCGCCGCCCGAGCGCGCGGTCATCGCGGACGGGCTCACCCGTGCTTTGGAACGCGCCAAGAAGGGATACTGAGGCGTGGCCCGGATGGCTCACGTCGCCGCGCGGATCATCCTCGCTATGGGCGCAGTGGCGGCCGTCACGCTGCCGACCGCCGCGACGGCAGAGGTCGTGGTTCGGTTCATCGCGCCGGACCGATTCACGGATGCGCAGGACCGGTTCGGGTCAGGCCTGTCGCTGCGCGTGACGCTGGCCGAGGTCGGCCGGATTATGGAGCGATACGGACGAGAGGCCCTGCCCCCCGGCGAGACACTGACGGTCGACGTGCTCGATATCGATCTGGCCGGGTTCGAACAGCCGGGGGCGAATTTCCCCTACGGCCTGAGGGTCGTCCGGGACATCACCCCGCCACGGTTCGGCCTGCGATACGTCCTGTCCCATGGAAAACGAAGCATCCTGTCGGGCGAGGAGGTCGTGACGGACCAGTCTTTCCTGATGCGTTCGTCCCGCCTGTCGCAGGGGAGCTTTTCCCATGAACGCGAGCTTCTGCGCGATTGGTTCAGGATCCGTATCGCCGAGCGCCGTCCGCAACGGAACTGAGTGCCCCGGCAGCGGGTGTCGGGGCCGATCCGCCCTCTGTGCACCGGCTTCGTGATTTTTCCTTCATCGTCGGTGTTGACGGTTTGGTCTTGTTGGCTCATAAGGCTGTCCATCGGCGGCGGCGCCGGGGTGCGGTTTCGCTTCCTGGCGGTGTTGTTGTTTTCACCTTTTGGATTGGCTGGCTGGTGCTGAGCTGTAATGGCTTGG